>NZ_CP172056.1:1868750-2199687 GCF_049860565.1 Desulfitobacterium nosdiversum | reverse complement strand
TCATCACTAAGATTCGAAAGGGTTATAAAACTTCCTTGGGTTAGGGAAAGGCGATAGTCGTCATCCTTATCGTAAAGCGTCGCCCGCATCCCTTTGGGCATTTGAGCCACAAAACAAAATAAACAATTGTTTTTACAGAGTTTCAGCCCATGAGCGCTTACCGCTTTAACCTCAAGACCGAGATCCTCTCCCAGGTCCCGTTCGATTTCGACCTCCCAGACTTCACCGTCGGATTTCTCGACCCAAAGGGTAAATTCATCTTCAGCAGTTAAATACTGAAAATCGATAATATCATTCAGCTCTTGTTCGTTAACAGCCAAGACCCGATCACCCGGAACAATCTCCATCTCTTCAGCGATACTGCCTGGATGAACCTCAGCTACGACTAAGCCTTTGGACACAAACTTCATTCCTTCCCGTTCTTAAGTGAGTAATCTTCCGACTCCTTCAACTTCTCAGCAGAACGTCGATGCCATAGCAAACTCAGCGATTTTCCTATGCTTAAACTCGTTAAAAAAGCAATACTTAACTGCCAGTAAAAAGGGTCGGGCAGCTCATAATACCGTACGACACCCTGAAAAAGCAAAACCGACATTCCTAAATCCAGCAATATTCCTCCTGCTAACGCCAAAGCTATTCCCCAGAAATCGGCCGTACTTAAAAATGAAATAAGAAGAACAATTCCCCCAAAAAACCATTGTTCCCCTAAAAACATCGCAGGCTCATTTAACACGAGCAAGTTCTGCCCAACTAAGACAAAAGACGTCGTCACCGCAGGCAAAATCTTTCGTCCTGAAGTATATTGCCAAGCCGTTGCTGCTAAGGCGGCAAGGGCCAGGATCTGCGCAAAATGGTAATGATAAATCCGTGTGCTCGACCACGGAAATGCTATTTCCAATAAACGTCCGATCAGCCAAGCTCCGCTGACACTCATCCAAACGTGTTTTGATCGGTTGGATAATTTATTGAATACCGCAAGGAGTCCCATACTGAAAACAAGATACTCGCCCAGAGGGAAAATCAAGCCGCTCACCTCCTACTGACTCACTGACCTGACTCCCCTTATTATTCCCTTTACATCAGTATTCACACTCGCATAGCGCGAAATATTCATTAATATTCCGATTTCTGCTAAGGTAATGACTAAAGAACTTCCTCCGTAAGAAACCAAGGGCAGCGTAACACCTGTAACGGGAATGACTCCGGTTACAACGCCTAAATTAATGCCCGTTTGTACAGCAAGTGAAGTGGTAATACCAAAAGCAATCAAACGTCCAAAACGATCAGGGCATTTCTTGGCTATATAGAAACCCCGCGCATAAAAGAAAATAAACAGGCCGATCAAGCACAGTGTTCCAAAAAAGCCCAATTCTTCGCCGATAATTGCAAAAATCATATCGGTATAGGTTTCAGGAAGAAATCCATATTTTTGAAGGCTCTGCCCCAAACCCACACCAAAAATGCCGCCTGTTCCGAAAGCAATTTGGGCATTTGTAATTTGATACCCTAAATCATTAGCGTATTTCCACGGGTCCATCCAAACCAAAATGCGATTCCATTGATATGCTGTTCTATGAATTAAATAGTAAAGAGCTACAGACGAAGTTGGAATCGCCAATAAAAACCAACCCGTAGGAAGTTCGGTTTCCCAAAGCATTGCTGCCGCTGTCGCAGCCAGAACCATTGTCGTCCCTAAATCCGGCTGCTTATAAACAAGCCCTAAAATAGCAATAATGAATCCACCCGGAATCAAGAGATCACGAAATTTTTTCACGGGGTATCGATCCAGTATATGTGCTAAAAAAAGGATTAAGGCCAATTTGGCTATTTCTGACGGTTGTACATTAACCGGCCCGATTTGAAGCCACCGAGCCGAACCCATGCGAACAACTCCCGCACTCGTAAAATGGACCGCGATCAATAAAATGACACTGACGCCAATTCCAATTCCCGCAAAACGGCGCCAAAATTTATAAGGAATTCGGGTCATTAGAAAAGCAATTCCTCCGCCCAAAATAGCCCATTTCAATTGTTGTAAAACATAGAAGAAAGAGTTTTGCGTCGTATTAAAACTACGAACAGAGCCCGCAGTCAATACCATGACTAAACCAAAAGCCAAAATGGCTAATGTCCCAATAATAAGAGGAAAATCCACTCCCTTATCTGGAGAAGGAAATTTTCCGATTAACCTATTCCGACGTTTTGGCACCACCTATCACTCGCCTTTAGAGATACTACTAAGAAACGATACTGCTTAGAAACGACGACTTCCTGCTCTAGGCAAGAAGTCATTGTTTTCCTATCCATTATTGTTCAGAATTCTCTTTGATAATATCGCCAATCGTAACAGAAGGAATCTCCGGTTGGGCTGAAAGCATTTCCTTATCCTGAACGGTTTGTGCGTCTGAAACCGCTTCACGGATGCTCAAGCTGATCCGTTTTTCCTCCGGCTTGCATTCGATAACCTTCGCCTTAACCTGGTCTCCCACCTTGACAACAT
This sequence comes from Desulfitobacterium nosdiversum, assembly GCF_049860565.1. Classification (GTDB taxonomy): domain Bacteria; phylum Bacillota; class Desulfitobacteriia; order Desulfitobacteriales; family Desulfitobacteriaceae; genus Desulfitobacterium_A; species Desulfitobacterium_A nosdiversum. Next base: position 2,197,187 of record NZ_CP172056.1, on the reverse strand, counting down.
CCTCAACCTTGGCTACCCGCTTCTCCGAGAGTTGAGAGATATGAATCAAACCATCGATGCCATCTTCCAATTTTACAAAGGCACCAAACGGAGCAAGACGAACAACAGTCCCAGCTGCTACAGAACCTAAGGGATATTTATCAGCAGCAGTTTCCCAAGGACTGGGTTTTAACTGCTTAAGACCCAAGGAAATTCTAGAATGCTCCTTATCTACCCGCAGAACTTGGACCTCAACTTCGTCCCCCACTTTAACAAGCTCGGAAGGATGTTTGATTCGGGTATATGCCATATCCGAAACGTGGAGCAAACCATCAACTCCTCCGATATCTACAAATGCGCCAAAATCAGCTAAGCGGCGAACAACACCGCTGACAACATCGCCTTCCTGGAGCGTCTCCAATAATTTTTCCCGTTTGCTGACTTGCTCCTCAGCAAGAATAACTTTCTGTGAAAGAATGATTTTTCGTTTTGACGGATCAAATTCAATCACACGCAGCCTGAGAGTTTGCCCTAAGAATTGGTTCAGATCTTCAACATAGCCGAGTTGGATTTGCGAAGCGGGTACAAAACCACGCATTCCAACATCTACAAGCAAGCCGCCCTTAACCACTTCGGTGACTTTAGCTTGAAGCTCTTCTTTGGACTCAGCTAATTGCTCAAGTCGTTCTATCGCCGCTTCCTCATCGGCTTTACGTTTCGAAAGAACTGGATTTCCCTCTTCATTTTCCACGCGCAAAACTACAACTTTGATTTCGTCACCAACCTTAACAACTTCACTTGGATCAGTAACAGGTGCTACTGAAAGTTCATTTCGGGAAATGATCCCTTCCGACTTCCAGCCTAAGTCGACAAAGACCTCATCCTGAGTAAGCTTCACGACTGTACCCGTAACAACGGCACCACGGTGCAGCTTTTGCATGCTGTCTGCCCAATTCTCCATATTTAAAGTGTTGTCATCCATTTCATTCATTTCCGTCATTTTGTTTTTTACCTCCTCAATAATCCAATCCGGTGTCGAGGCTCCAGCCGTTAATCCTGCGATCTGGATTCCTTTAAACCAGTTTTCATTCAGTTCTTCCGCGGTCTCAATAAGATGGGTTTCCGTTTCCTCGGCGCAAATCGCCGCAAGTTTTCGGGTATTGGCACTATTTTTACCTCCAACAACCACCATCACATCTACCTCTTTGGACAGTTCCCGGGCAACGGTTTGCCGTTCTTCTGTCGCATTGCAGATCGTATTAAAAACGGTCAGTTCAGGAGTATGGTGCTTAAGCTCCTCTGCAATCCTTTGAAAATTAGCAATAGGCTGTGTTGTCTGAGCAAGAACAGATACGTGTTCATACGCAGGAAGCTCTTGAGCTTCTTGTACTGTTTCTATGGCTAAAGCATTTCCACCCGCCCAGCCTAAAATTCCTTGAACTTCGGGATGATGCTTATCCCCTACAACAATAACCTGTCCCTTCTTGGATGCTTCTGTTGCAAGTCTTTGTGCTTTCTGCACAAAAGGGCATGTTGCATCGACAACTTGTATTCCTTTATTTTGTGCCGTTTGATAAATTTCAGGTGGAACTCCGTGTGATCGTACAATCATGGTCGCACCGGCTTGAGCTTCTTCGACATCATGGATGACTTGAACCCCTTGCCGTTCCATCCGGTCCACGACCTGTTGATTATGTATTAACGGACCAAGGGATACCGTCGCTGAATTTTGAACCGTGCGTTCCGCCATATCCAGTGCACGCTTTACCCCAAAGCAAAAGCCCGCTTTTTCTGCCTGGATAACCTTCAACTTTGCCCCTCCTTATTGTATGGCATGACGAATACTTTCGCCGCTCTTGGCAAAAATCCTTCATACTGCGTGAAATTGCCATCTTCCAAAGAGCCATAACTGTTGAATAACAACTATTATGTATATGTATTTAACTAGTTTACGCTAATTATAAAACATTACTCATGTAACGAATTCAGGGCATCCATGATTTTTTTCGTAACCCACTCCCGATGATTTTCAACTCCTTCAGGTGCCTTTAACATCTCTGGAGTAAGCGGGGAACCGATGACCACCTCAATTTTTCCCCAGCCCTTGGTTAAAAGGTTTTTGGTTCCTGAAACTTTTATAGGGACCACTGTTGCCTTTCCCTTTTCCATAAGCAGGGCAATGCCAGGCAGCCCTTTTTGAAGCTCACCCGTCCTAGAACGCTTGCCTTCTGGAAACAGGCCTAAAACTTTTTGATCTTTAAGCACTTTCAGCGACTGCCGGATCGCGCTCATATCTCCCTGCCCTCTTTTAACGGGAAAAGCACCCAATCTGCGGATAATAGGTCCTAAGAGAGGAATGGAGAAGAGTTCCTCTTTCGCCATATATGAAACCTGGCGAGGGATACTGCTTGCAGCCACGACCGGATCCCATAAGCTAACATGGTTAATGGCAAGGATTACCGGCCCTTCATGAGGTAAATTCTCTAAACCGCGGATTTTCCAGCCCATCAGTCTGAACTGAAAACGGAATAATCCTTTGGCAAGATTATATAAACTCATAAGACCCTCCTTAAAGACGATCTGTTAAAGCAATAATCCGATCGACGATTTCTTCAATCGTCAATTCCGTCGTATCAAGAATGAGTGCATCATGTGCAGGCTGAAGCGGAGATGCCTCACGTTCTGTATCCTGCCTGTCCCGCTTTTCCATATCCTGTTTCACTTCATTGACAGGAACTTCTTTGCCTGCCTTAAGAAGTTCCCGCCAACGTCGATGGGCTCTTTCCTCGATCGAAGCGGTTAAAAATATTTTAAGATCGGCTTCAGGCAGCACAAAGGTTCCAATATCCCGTCCATCCATAATGACTGCACCACGTTTAGCTTCCTGGCGCTGGAGCTGAACTAAACGCTGACGAACCACAGGATAGGCTGCAATCGTAGATACCTTCCGGGAAACTTCAGGACTGCGGATCGCTTCAGTGACATCTTGTCCATCGCAAAAAACGCGTCGCTCCTCAGAATGATCCAACTCTATTTCCGTCTGCTGAACCATGTGTCCTACTTCTTCTTCGTGATCCACTGGAATATTTAAACGCAGGCTTTTTAACGCAATCGCACGGTACATTGCCCCGGTATCCACATAAAAAATACCCAAGCGCTTAGCTATTGCTTTCGCGATGGTACTTTTACCAGCCCCTGCAGGTCCGTCGATAGCGATCTGTAAATTTTTTTTCACGTCTGCTCCCTCGATAAAAACGTTTTTCGGATAATCCTCGGATATTTATTATATCATAATATTTAAAACCTAAACAATCTCACCATAATTTAAGCCTGACTTTTAGTATCCTCCGGATACAGTGACCAGCATCAAGGCCACGACATTATTAAGGGAGTGCATGGTCATTGAAGGATAAAGCGATTGGTGTTTTTCATACAAGTAGGCCAAAGCGAGTCCTAAAATGAAACGGGGGAAAAAGCCATACATTTGAAAATGCAATGCCGAAAAAATAATCGCGCTCAAAACAGCCGAGGTTATTTTGCCAAAATATGATTGCAGTCCCCCGAAGATCACTCCTCGGAAGAGCGTCTCCTCAAAAATCGGAGCAAGCAAGCCAGTAAGCAGTAAATTGAGGATAAAAGTCACAGGTGTTGCATGTCCTAAAAGCTGAGAATAGACATCGGTTTCGGGGGGTGTAAACCCCCTTTGGAGGAGAAAGGCACCATACACTAGATTCAAAAGCCAAGTTATGCCATAGACCTTGAGAACGCTCCCCATAAACAGCTCCCGGTCCACTTTCCTCCATCCAAAATCCGACCATTTCCATTTACGAACAAAACGCAAAAAAATAAGCATGATAAAAAACATGAACTGGGTCAGAAATCCATTAGCATAAAGCAGTATTTTTTCATGAGGCCAGAGTCTCGATATCCAACCGAATACCAGTCCTAATCCTAGAAAAAGAATAATCATCCCTGCCAAAACAATGATAAGATCAATCCATCCCAGGTGCCGCTTCATTTGAATTATAGTTTCCTCTTCCTCATCTTTGTTCGCCTTTTCCTGTTCCTCAGCCGAGTTCTGAAAAAGATTTTCTTTGTCTCTATCTAAATAATCTTGATTAGAATGGTTTTGATCTTTTTCTTCCATATTGGTCTCCTTTATTCTCCTCTAATATACCTCTGACAAGGTTTAGTTAAAATTTCTTTAATATCTATTCTTTTTTAATTAAATCATTCTTGATTATATTTGAGGAGTGCTAATCCTTAACTGAGTATATACTAACATAGAATTGACAGAGATTTAAATTCGAGGGGGATCTCGCGATGAATAATCACGATTCTATTCAGGAAGAAGCATCCTCGGCTATGACGCTTCAAATCTTTCATCGTCATTTAAAGATACCGATTGACTTATACCTGAGTACCGTTCAAGCCTTTGCCAATCCGTGGGATGAACGGGCCTATCAATACTTCATAAATGATTATTTAAAAGATCTGGGCGATCCAGGAATCATTGGAATGGTTCGAATGGAAAAAGATGAGGATCATCTTCTTTTCGATGCCGCTGTTCGTTATCCAGTCGCTAATGACTAGATAAGCGATTACTGAGATTCCAAGATTAGCCTTTAAGCAAAAAGAAGCTTACGCAATTCGTCGTAAACTTCTTTTTGTTTAGAAAAGAATCAAGATTTTCGATTAAACTCAATTTGAGTTTTGCCCCGCAATGAGGACAAACAAGAGCAGACTTCACCACTTTTATAGAACACGTGTCACTTGCTCGATGAGCGGGAAAAATCCCGGAAAAGAAACGAGTGCAGCCTCAATTCCCTCAAGGCTTACTCCATTTTCAGAAAGGAGTCCGGCGATAGCCCATGCCATTGCTAAACGATGATCATTATGACTTTGAGCTCTTCCCCCTAAAAGTTTGGGCTTGCCCATAATCCTCATGCCATCAGGGAGTTCTTCAATATCTGCTCCCAGCGCTTTTAATCCTTCAACGACCGTTTTAATGCGATCCGACTCCTTAACCCGGAGCTCGGAAGCGTCACGGATGACCGTTTCACCTTTTGCCAGACAAGCTGCAACGGCAATAACAGGAACCTCGTCAATCAACCGGGGAATGATGTCCCCGCCGATTTCTATTCCCTGAAGGTCAGAGGGCTTCACACGCAAATCGGCCCTCGGTTCTCCGCAAATCTCACTGATATTCTCCAATTGAATATCGGCTCCCATTTTTTGCAGAACCTCCAGAATTCCTGTCCGCGTTGGATTTACCCCGACTTCCCGGATCAGCAATTCTCCTTCTTTAGCTAGGCTTCCAAGAACAAGGAAAAATGCGGCCGATGAGATATCACCGGGAACAGATACATCCCGAGCCTTTAATTGTGCCCCCCCAATGACTTTGGCTTGGGTTCCTTCACTCCAAACCTCAACTCCAAAACCGCGAAGCATCCGCTCTGTATGATCTCGGGAAAGAGCAGGTTCGCGCACTATCGTCTCTCCATTTGCACGAAGACCGGCTAGAAGGATTGCTGACTTCACTTGAGCTGAAGCAACCGAAGTTGTGAAGGAACGCCCTGCTAAATTCCCGCCCCGAATCGTTAAGGGCGCAAAATTTCCGTCCTGACGCCCCAAGACACGGGCTCCCATTTGCATGAGCGGCCCTGTAACCCTCTTCATAGGCCGTTTTCGAATGGATTCATCTCCCGTTAAGGTCGAAGCAAAAGGACTGCCAGCTAGAACTCCAGAGAGAAGCCGGAAAGTTGTTCCTGAATTTCCCACATCGAGAACATCTTGCGGCTCAACCCAGTTATCGACTCCTTGCCCCTGAAGCCAAACCTCAGTTTCATGTCGTTCCCATGTTACCCCTAGCTTTTGAAGACAAGCAAGAGTACTTAAACAATCCTGCCCCGGGAGAAAATTCGTAATATGTGTATCCCCCTGAGCCATTCCGCCAAAAAGAGCAGCCCGATGAGAAATTGATTTATCCCCGGGAACTGTAATCTCACCGCGAACTTTATTTTGGGGATCAATAAAAATTCCTTCTGTTGCGGTCATCAATGATTAACCTCCTAAGCCCTGTCGCACCGAATGCGCTTTACGAAACGCGTCTGCAATCGCTTCTCCATTTTTTTGTTCCAGCCAAATTTTAAGATCATTCATTTTATCCTGCCAAACGTTTAAAGAGGATAAAACCGCAGGAGCATTCCGAATCAATATCTCTTGCCACATTTCCGGGGAACTGTCAGCAATTCGGGTAATTTCCCGAAAACTTCGTCCTGCAAGCTCGATTGCCGAAGTTTCAAAAGGTGATTCTTCGAGGATAGACAAAGTTAAAGCCACTGCAAACATATGCGGGAGATGACTTACTAAAGCCACTTGCCGGTCATGCTCCTCAGGTGTACGTTGAACAACCTTCGCCCCGATTTGATGAAGAAGAGACTCAAGTTTTTTAACAACAGGCTGCGGACTGTTCTCGCGGGGGACAAGTACATAAGGATAATTCCGAAACAGTTCTGCGTGAGCCGACTGTACTCCGGACTTTTCCGACCCTGCCATAGGATGTCCGCCGATAAAGTAAACATGATGTCTTTCAACATCGCTTAAACATACTTCGGTTTTGATACTCCCGACATCGGTAATAATCGCGCCCTCGCTGACCCGTTCAAGAACACGAGTTAAACCTTCGCTGATCAGCTGGATCGGGAGAGCTAAAATCACCAGATCAGCCTCAATCCTCTCCGGCCAGTCTGTTCTTCCTCCTTCAATCCAATTCTGGGCTTCTGCCCAACGCAAGGATTCGGGCTGCGAATCCAATGCACTCACCTTCCAACCCAGACGGGATAACGTCGCCGCCCAAGAACCCCCAATTAAACCGAGTCCGATGACCCAAGCATGAGGTTTTCTCTCTCCCAGCCAACCTGAACTGAGAAATACCTCCTCCATCACTGAGCCCCTCCCTTAAGAATGGATCGATCAAACACCTTTGCAATTCTCTCAAGATCTGACATCATCGTTTGGAAATTTGGAGGTGTTAATGATTGTTTTCCATCTGAAAGTGCTTTTTCCGGATGAGGATGAACTTCAACGATCAGTCCATCTGCTCCGGCCGCAATCGCCGCTTGAGCCATAGGAGCGACAAGCTGCCAACGGCCGGTACCATGACTCGGGTCAACAATGACAGGAAGATGCGAGAGTGTATGAAGCGCCGGAACCATGCTAAGATCCAGAGTGTTTCTCGTATAATTCTCAAATGTACGAATCCCTCGTTCGCAGAACATGACGTTGGGATTGCCGCCGTCTAAAATATATTCAGCAGCAAGCATCCATTCTTCTAAGGTCGCTGAAGGGCCCCGTTTCAGCATAATGGGACGATCCGTCTTGGCCACTTCCTTTAAAAGATTGAAGTTCTGCATATTCCGAGCTCCAATTTGGAGAATATCTGCATAAGAAGCCACTAATTCAACATCCCTGAGATCAACAACTTCAGTAATCACAGGCAGTCCGGTTTCTTCCCTGGCTTCTGCCAAAAGTTTAAGCCCTTCCTCCTCTAATCCTTGAAAAGCGTAGGGAGAAGTTCTTGGTTTAAACGCACCGCCTCGTAAAAAGGTCGCTCCCGCTTCCTTGACTGCATGCGCTGTTTCCATGATCTGAGTACGACTTTCCACGCTGCACGGTCCTGCCATGACGTGAATCTGTGATCCTCCAATTTCACGCTCGCCAATTTTAATAACTGTATCCGAGGGGTGAAATTCCCGGCTTACTAATTTATACGGGGCTAAAATAGGAACGACTTTCTCTACCCAAGGCAATGCTTCTAAATCCAAACCTTCCAAACGGCTGCGGTCACCCACTGCGCCAATGATTGTCTTTTCAACCCCTTCGGAAAGATGAATCTTAAATCCTTCCTGAATAAGCCGGTCATTAATTTCCTGAATTTCCGCCTCACTCGCACCATGCTTTAAAACGATAATCATATTCTTACTCCTCCCTAACTACCATCCTACATTTTTTAAGCAATTTAGTATTAAGTATGCTTTTTATCTAAGCCTAACAGCTTAGATCCTGCCGTAATTGAACCGCATCCCGCAAATAAACGTGGTGAATCTCTTGCTGTGTCTTATCCGTATTAACCTGCAATAATACTCGAATACAGTACGGCAGCGCTCCTTGCACAGGAATTTCCGTACAGCACATCAAGGGTACTGTGCTCCAGCCGATCGCCCGTGCCCCTGCTGCAGGAAAAGCTGCATTCAAATCAGGGGTCACCGTAAAAAGTGCGCTGCTGATATCTTCTAAAGCAAGGGCATTTTCCTTAATGATAAGTTCCAACATTTCCTGTGTTGCCTTTTCGATTTGCTCCACCGTATTTTCATCTACCGTAATTGCGCCGCGGATTCCTCTAACCATATTATCACCCCTAATTATCTTTTGGGGCGGCGCGATGCCCCAGTCCCACTGCAACCTCATCCAAATGTAAAAGCCCGACACCAAAGAATACAGCGACACTCAAATGTTCATCCCGGCGGGCAATTCCAATTTTCCCACCGATATTCAAGCCCATGGCCTTCGGCATAATTTGACTTAAGGCTTCCCGAGTTGCTCCAGCCACTGCCCCTTCATCCACATGCGTCTCTAAAATCACGCCTTCACGTTTTGCTGCAACAACAGCCCGCTCTACGATCTTCCGAACAGCACTAATATATTCGCCGCCATAATCAACGGCAACTGTTTTAATTCCATGTTTAATATAGGTCTCTTTTAAATGGGCTTCTTCTTCACGGCTCTCCGTCATTGCCATGCGCAGTGCAGCCTGAGCCACCTTTTTACTTTCTGCAATCAAGGTTATTTCCACCTTTCATTTAAAAAAACTACAAAAAGACCCCGTGAAGCGGCGTCTTTCCAATTCATATCCACCGTACCACCATCCTCCTTTATTAAATTTTAACCTCCGGTTAACCCTGTTTCTTGACCCGTACTACACAACATAATCCAATGATTATGTTGATAGAATTATAGCGGTTTATGGTTTATTTTTCAAGGAGTAACACGCAGAGTTTGTATATTCTTTTCAAGACTTAACGTTTGATTTAATCGCGGCTCCTGAAGTTTATTATCCCGTCCGATAACTTGAATGCGAACTATTTGCGGGCAAGCTGTGCCATCGAGCTGCAGCGTTCCGGCTTGAACACTGATTTCCAATTGTCCTTTGCTTAAGGTCCCGAGAAGTTTGCCGTTTTGAAGCACGCGAACCGGCGCTGCGGGTATCGCCTTCAGGGCTATTTTCCATGTCTGCAGTGCTTTTCCATCATTCGTTTCAGGTGTAATCAGGCCGGAAGTCGGTTGAATATCAAGCGGAGGGGCTTCCACTTTCCGGGCCAATGCAAGATAAGAATCCACGGGATCTCCCGCTAATCCCAGCCCGATTTGGGCAACAGCTAAAAGAACAGCCATTAAGACAACAAAACGAATGAAGCTGTTCTCCAACGTTCTTTTAACCTGAGCCGGTCTTTGGAGATGAGATCTGCGAATATCTGGTCTCCGAAAAGCTCTTCCAAATGATCTGTTTCGCCATAAGCGCATACCCTATCACCTCAAAACAGTTTATGCGCTTATCCGTTAAATCAGACGTCTAACTTTGAACAAACCCTGCGGCTGCACGTCCGGCGCGATAACCCATAGCAAAAGCGGCTTGCAAATTATAGCCGCCAGTTACTCCATCCACATCAACAACTTCCCCGGCCCAATAGAGTCCATGAATGAGCTTCGATGATAGAGTTTTCGGATCAATTTCTTTAGTGTCCACTCCTCCGGCTGTCACAATTGCCGCGGCAATAGGAAGCGTTTCAACAACTGTTAGTTTTAAACCTTGCAAAAGCTGCACCAAGCGTTTCCTTTCTTCACGGGTGATCTGATGAACCACACGCTCAGACGGAATCTGCGATAGCTTGATGATCACTGGAATTAAACTTTGGGGTAAAAGTTCATCTAAGGCATTCTTAAATTGCTTGTTGCTGAATTTTTGGAAATCCCTTTGCAGCCGTTGATCAAGCTGTTCGAAAGACAGAGCCGGTTTAAGATTAATACGAAGCTCAACCTTTTCACCCTTAATTAAGGCTTCGCCTGCCCAACGGCTTAACGTGAGTATAATTGGTCCTGAGACTCCAAAATGAGTAAATAGCATTTCGCCGAACTCGGATCTCTGTTTTTTGCCTCCATACCATAAAGAAGCCTCAACATTGCGCAGGGATAATCCCTGTGCTTCTTTAACCCAGGCTTCTACCGTCCTCAGCGGAACTAACGATGCTCTTGGCGGAATAAGATGATGCCCTATTTTCTCAGCAAAACGGTAACCGTCGCCAGTTGAACCCGTTCCAGGGTAAGAAGCGCCTCCGGTGCAGACGATCACTGCACCCGCTTGAAGGTGAGCTCCATTACTGAGAGCAACTCCCTCAATATTTCCTTCCTTAACGAGAATTTCCTGTACCGTCTGGTTCGTTCTTACTTCAACGCTTGCTTCCTTTATAAATTGCACGAGCGCGCGGACAACTGCTTCTGCATCATCAGAAACGGGAAAGACCCTTCCGCCTCGTTCAACCTTGCTTTCTACACCATAGTGAGCAAAGAATTCCCGCAACCTTACATTATCAAATTCACGCAGGATCCCGTGCAAAAAACGCCCGTTTCCCGGATAGTTGCGAATAAAATCCGAAACGTTTTCATTATTCGTTAAATTGCACCGGCCTTTACCGGAAATAGCAATTTTACGGCCGGGTTTTTCCTTCTTTTCGAGGAGCAAGACCTTTGCCCCTTCGAAAGAGGCCTGTCCAGCAGCCATTAATCCCGCCGCCCCTGCCCCCACGACAATTATATTTTTGGCCATCATAACAATTTCCTTCCTTAAATAAACAATCACTGAATAACAATAACTTAAGTCTATCATACTCCGGACAACGGGTAAAATGCCGCTTCATCCGAACAAAGAACAGCTTCCCTTTTGCCCCGGTTTTGTCTTTATGGTATAGTAATCTTAATCAAAAAACAGGAGGAAAATGATGGAACTCGATACCCATACTTTATTAGCTGTACAAATTTCTGCTGCTGTTGCAACAAATGCCTTGGCAGCTTTACGTGCTGCAGTTACCGATGCTAAAGAATTCGGAATGTCTTCCGAAGAAATTCGTCAAATCATGAAAACCGCCCAAGATATTCAAGAACAACCGCTCTCCCATACACGTCATCTGATGGATCAGCTCTTACGCGAAACCAAGAAAAAAACTCATGATCATAGCGATCATGACCATGTTCATGGTCCAAACTGCGGCTGCGGTCATCATTCCTAAGCAATGTTAGAATTCTATCAAATTATTCAAGGATGGCATAATCCGTTTTGGGATGGGTTCTTCATCTTACTCAGCTTTGTGGGAAGTGTCCCTGTCTATATTTTTCTTTTTGCCATTCTTTTTTGGAATATTGACAAGCGGTTTGGATTTCGTTTAGGGGTTTTGCTCCTCTTCTCCTTGACTGTAAACTCGTGGCTTAAAGATACATTGCACTTTGCTCGTCCTATCGGTCAGCCGGGAATTCGTTCCCTATATATCTCCTCAGCTACTGGATATTCTTTTCCGAGCGGACATAGCCAGGCTGCAGCCACTTTCTACCCCTATATTTTGACCCGTCTGAAGGATTTTAAGTGGAAATTCTGGAGTGTCCTTGTAATCTTGGGCATCGGCTTTTCAAGGCTCTATCTCGGAGTCCATTGGCCTATGGATGTACTAGGCGGGTTTGCGCTGGGTATTTTTCTTGTCCTTGGATTTACACAAATCGATCAGCGTCTTTTTAAAATCCCTTTTTCTTTACCGCTCAAACTTATCTTATCTATTGCTCTTCCATTGCTTGCCCTATCGTTTTACCATACAAAAGAAGGCCTTCAACTGATTGGTTTTCTAATCGGCTTTACGTCTGGCTATTTTCTTGAAGATCAATATCTTGATTACCAAGAACGGACTCCCTTTAAACTATCTCTTTTTAAAACCAGCCTTGGCATGATTGGCCTTGCTGTCTGGATTCTCGTTTTTTCACCGTTGACTCATCGGTTTCTTTTTCTCCACCTCCCTGTCTATTGCTTAACGGGTCTCTGGGTCTCCCTCGGAATTCCTTACCTTTATCGGAAGCTAGGTTGGGAGAATAAAAAATCACAGGCTAATTCAAATTGAATTGCCTGTGATTTTTTAATTCTTTTCAATACACGCGATAAGCTCTTTTGCTACATACTCGGCATCATCCAAAGAGAGCTTTGAATACAACGGCAGGGTAATTTCATTTGCGTACTGAGCATGGGCATTGGGATAATCTTCAATGCGATAGCCAAGATTCCTATAGAGTGTAAACATCGGCAGCGGCATAAAGTGTACATTGGTAGCAATGTCTTTTTCGCCCATTTTTTGAATAACCCGATTTCTTTGTTCTTCACTGAAGCCCTTTAGTCTTAAGGTATATAAATGGTAGTTGGTTTGTACTTCATCGTTTTTTTCAAGGGGAAGAACCGCCCATTCTTTTGGTCCTAAAATCTGACTGTAAACTTTATGAAGTTCCGCCCTTTTTTGAAGCATCTCTTCATACCGTTGAAGTTGAACCCGTCCGATTGCTGCCATGATATCCGTCATATTGCATTTAAAGCCATCCGTTAAGATATCATATTTCCATGCACCCGCCTGCATTTTCGAGAAGGCATCCTTGGTTTGGCCTTGCAAGGAAGTATATTTAAATTCCTTAAACAAGTTATCCTTGCCGTGAAAGCTGTTGTCGTTATAAGTAATTGCTCCTCCTTCTGCCGTTGTCAGGTTCTTTATCGCATGAAAGGAGAAAACATGAAAATCCATCTGTCCTCCAACCTTCTGTCCCTTATAGACTGCGCCAAAGGAGTGAGCAGAGTCAGAAATCAGCGTAATATCTTCACGATTTTTAGCTTTCAGGACTTTCCTTATTGCATCATAATCAACAGGCGCTCCTGCAATATCCACCGTCATAATCGCCTTCGTTTTCGGTGTAATTGCCTCGCCAATCTTTTGTTCGTCAATGAGAAAACTGTCTCTCTTAGTATCCACAAACGTTGGCTTTATGCCTCGATGAACAAGCACATTTGAAGTTGCTGCATAGGTATAAGGCGTTGTTATGACTTCATCCTCTCCGCCTATGCCTAAAACCTTTAAAATGAGTTCCATGCCTGCAGTTGCACTATTCAAGGCTACCGCATATTCCGTGCCGCTGTAATCCGCTAATTCTTGCTCAAATTGAGCTGTTTGGGGACCGGACGTAATCCATCCGGACCTTAGAACTTCTGAAACAGCAGCAATTTCTTCTTCGCTGATATCCGGCGGGGAAAAAGGTATTTTTTTATACATGATCTTAAATTCCTTTCTAACTCGCTTTTTAGTTTTTATAAAAGGCATTAATCTTTTCGCAGATATACTCTACCTCATCTGTTGTAATTTCAGGATAGATCGGAAGAGCAATGATCTCATTGGCTGCCCTCTCCGCGACCGGAAAGTCTCCTTTTTTGTAGCCTAAATCCTTAAAACACTCCTGAACATGAAGAGGGCGCGGATAATAGATGCTGTACCCAATTTCATTTTCTGTCAAATATGCTGCAAGTTCATCCCGTCTTTCAGCCAATATATTAAACACATAATAAACGGACTTTTGCTCTCCTTTAATCTTAGGAAACCTGATATTCTCACAGCCGCTTAACCGCTCCATATAGAGACGGGCAATGTTCTCCCGCTTGCGAATGGCTTCATCAATATATTTTAATTTAATCAGCAATATAGCGGCTTGAAGGGTATCCAAGCGTGAATTGTACCCAACATTATCATAAAAGTATTTCTTTGAAGCACCATGAACTCGATACTGTTTCGCCTTTCGGGCAAGCTCCTCATTATTGGTAATGATCATCCCGCCGTCGCCGTATCCCCCAAGAGTTTTCGTCGGGAAAAATGAAAACACTCCAAAATCACCAATTGTTCCCGAGTGTTTATATTGGCGGCCCATCCCTTTCCATCTCATGCCGAAGGCTTCAGCTGCGTCTTCCAGCACTCTGAGCCGATGCTTATCTGCAATATCCATGATCCGGTCCATGTCTGCCATCTGATTAAACAAGTGAATTGGAAGAATTCCTACTGTATTTGAGGTAATCTTTTCTTCAACTTTATTTACATCAATTGAAAATGTCTCTTCATCAATATCTACAAAAACAGGACGTCCTCTATGCTTTGTGATACAAGACGCTGAAGCCAGAAATGTAAATGGTGAAGTAATAACTTCTTTTCCATCCTTAAACCCAAGAATATCTGAAGCTATGATTAGTGCATCGGTTCCCGACGCTACCCCTACAGCATATTTCGCCTGACAATATTCTTGAATTCCGTTTTCTAATTGAGCAACCTGGTCACCGAGGATAAAATTCCCCTTTTCGAGAACGTGCTTAAGCGCACGATCAAATTCATCCTGTTTCTCAAAATACTCTCGGGTTGATTCATAAAATTTAACCTTCATCATTCATCTCTGCCTTTTTTAATTTTCTTTTGCGATTAAGACTTTAACACCTAACTGTTTAATTTTTTCAATTTCCTCATCCGGAGCTTCCCAATCCGTAATGACAACCTCTAAATCCTTTAAATCCATCGTTTTAACAAAGAATTCCGTTCCTACTTTGTCAAAATTCATCAGGCAAATCGTTTGACGCGAGACTTCTGCCACAGCACGTTGAAAAATAGCGCCTTCCGGGGTTGAACTGCTTAAGCCGTGTTTTGCAGAAATTCCTCCACCCGTTATAAAAGCCGTATCAATCCGCAAGGTCTTTATAAATTCCGTTGCTAACGGATCAACAATCCCCTCCTCACTTTTCACTTTTCCGCAGACAATATAGGTTTCAATATTGTTGTACGATTTAAGCTTTTCGGCAATAACGAGAGAATTAGTAATAACAGTGTAATCCCGATCAACAGGCAAGTATTTCAGCAAGATATAGTGAATACTGGCCCCACCTATAAATAGAGTGTCGCCCTGTTCTATGTAAGCTGCTGCTAATTGTGCGACCGCGTTTTGGTGCTCTGTTCCCTCACTGTATCGAATTCGGTCATCCATCGGAAATCTTCTGACTTTGGATAGAGGTACAGCTCCTCCATGAGTTCTTTTGAGAAGACCTTTTTCTTCCATTGTTGTGAGGTCTCGGCGAATCGTATCAATGGACACTTGAAAATCCTCTGCAAGTTCCTTTGCAAATACCCTTCCCAATGATCTTACCTTAGAAAGGATTTGCTCTTGACGTTCCTCAGCAAACATTTACAACACCCCCTCTGCCCCATTATACCATTTTATATGCAGCTTTGTACTGTTATTTTTGCACTTTTTAGCTTTTATATGCTGTTTTATTCAGCATTATTGAAGAATAAAAAAGAAAGGGACTAAAGCACTTAAGCTTCAGTCCCTATGTATTAGTTACTTTCCACACGCTGAACAATTCCCAGAACAGCCTCGCGGCAGTTCCTCCCTGCAGCGCGGGCAAACGAGCATTAATCCTTCGATCGGATAACCGCAGCGGGGACACGTTTGAGCTGAATGACAACACGCTCCATGGTCATTATTCGCAAGGTTGATCTCCTTCTCCGCCTTCTCTTTTTTTGACCAGAACATTTTTACGCCACCCCTTTCGCAGCCAAGGCGCTGTCTCCTTTAATTTGATCTTTAATTCTGCGTTGATATGCTTTCATTACGAATATGATCGCGATCACTATTCCCCAGAATACTCCTCCAATGAAAAGGATCTGGGAAGATGTCGCTGTACCGATTAGATTTGCAAGCTGAGCTACTGTTCCCCCGATTAGGAAAGCAATAACCCAAGTACTTAACCACATCAGGGCACCTTCTTTCTTGGAGCGTTCTTTGAACATAACCAAGATCGAAGCAATACAAGGAACAAAAAGTGTAATTGTAATTAACGAAACAACCGTTTGGATTGAAGTCATCGGTATATCCGCAAGACCGGCAGCAGCGAAATCACGGCGCACAATCCCCATAATAAAGGCTGTCGCAGATTCCCTCGGCAGGCCAAGCCAGCTTACGGTCAACGGAGCTAGGAGATTCTGCAGAAAATCAAGAATCCCGCTGACTTGGAATACACTAATGATAAATGCGCCTAAAGCAAACAGCGGAAAAGCTTCCTTAATAAACATAATCGACTTCGTCCATGTTTTTGTTACTACATTGCCCAAACGCGGAAAACGCAGTGGAGGCAGATCAATCAACAGATCTGAAGATTTGCCGGCTAACATTGTATTCATCACGGTTCCGACTAAGACAAAAACTGCAAGAATTACCGCGCTGTAAAGAGCGACATAAACCGGGCCAACACCGGCAAGCATTCCCGCGATAACCCCAAGCTGTGCCGAACAAGGAATCACCAAACCCAATAGGAAGGTTGCAATCCGCTTTTCTCTATCTGTTCCAAGGAGACGCGTCGTAATAGTCGCCATCGTCACACAACCCAGTCCAAGGATCAGCGGAATGATCGCCCGTCCATTGAGTCCGATACTGGTCAAAACACGGTCAACTAACGTTGCAATCCGTGGTAAATACCCTGAATCTTCGAACAGGGAAAGGATAAAATAGAACCCGATAACTAACGGGAGGAGTAAGCCAAAAACATAGGTAAAAGTCATGGTTAAAAGTCCATAATCACCGATTAAAATGGTTCCAAGTACTGAAGCTTGATTGATAACCATTCCTACAACTGAGCGAACAAACGGTTCAAAATAGCCAAGCATAACCGTTTTTTCGGTAAAACCAACAACGGTTCCTGCTACGAATACCCCAATTAATTGATACATGGCATAAAGTATAACGAAGAGAATGGGAATTCCTGTGAGCGGTTTAATCATAATTCGGCTTAAAAACTGGCTGAAGCGCGCACCTTTATTTTCTTCCTGTACAACCTCGTTTACAATGCTATTAACGCGCTGACGGCGCTCCTGGTAAACTTCTTCCCGTAAATTCATCGGCTTAAGCCCATAATATTCAGCAACAATAGGATCACCTTCAAGGATCAATAAGGCCTCAGCCTGGGGAACGCCTTGCTGTGTTAACTCTGTAAGTTTTGCTTTCAGAGACGTGTCAATCTGTCCTGGGGCAGCTTCTGCAATTTTTTGCATAAGCTCTTCCATGCCTTTTCGCCGAATCGCTACCGTTGGAACAACGGGAACACCTAAACGCTCGCTTAACTTGGCAACATCAATCTTAACCCCTTGAGCTTCCGCCTCATCCACCATATTTAACGCCACAATAACGGGTATCCCTGTATCAATCACTTGCTGGGTTAGGAATAGGTCACGATCTAAATAAACAGCATTCACTACATTAATGATGACATCAGCATCTAAAATCACATCCCGGGCTACGCTTTCCTCATCATTAAAAGAAGAAATACCATAAACCCCCGGCGTATCAATAACTACATCCTCTTTATAACGGCCTGATGAAATTTCCAGAGTCGTCCCCGGATAATTTGAAACATCAACATACATTCCGGTTAAATAGTTAAAAAATACGGATTTCCCGGCGTTTGGATTTCCAGCCAAAACAAGTTTCCGTGCGCCTTCCGGTATATCAATTTGAACACTGCATCCGTGACAATGGGCCATTATCTCTCTCCCCTTCTCTACAAAATTCTAACGAATTTCCACTTTAATTTCTTGTGCCAAACTCCGCCCCATGGCAATGAGCTGTCGGTTTTTTCGAACGACGATCGGGCCAACCGGAACGACTTCCTCACAAGTCAGCCACTCCCCAGTTGAAATTCCAAAACGTAAGGCTTGAGCACGTATCGAATCATTGCTGATTTCCTTAATTTTAAAAGATTGACCCCTTTTAACTCTGTCTAAGGTCACTACCGCTCCCCCTCTCATCATATGTAATTGATAATGATTATCATATTCATTTGATCTTATTTTAATTCGGATTCTTTTTCTTGTCAATCCCCAAAATAAAAATAGACCTCGAAAGAAGCTCTTCGAGGTCTAACCTATTCCAGGCAATCCTATACGCCCTACTCAATATTGATTTTGATTATCACTTTTTATTAAGATAAAAAGTTTGATCCCTCTACTGAATCACTGGTTGCACAGGCGTAACATAAAGGAGGTTCGACATTGTCAAACAGCTGTTTGCCGCAGCGACTGCAATATCGGTATTTTCCCTGGTGAATACGAATCTTGCCCGTAAACATCCGGTAGGATAAGCGTTTATTTTCAAAACTCAGTGCTTTTTGTTTGCAAACACTCACACATCGCTGACACTCCACACATTTAAAAGGTTCATAAATCAGGGTTAATATATCTTTATCTTCCTTCTTTGCCAGGGATTTCTGCGGACAAATCGCGGCACAGACCCCGCAATTAGAGCAGTTATCACTGACGTTTAAGGCGGGCAGCGGCAAAACAAGTGCCTTCTTAGACTCCCACGTTTCGCCGAAAAATCGACGTGAGCGTGGAATCAAGTAGCTCTCGTCAGAGGTGATCCCAGGCAGCATTATTTCCAATTTCTCGCGACTCCAATTGCGTAAGCTCATCTTCGGAGATTGCGTTTTCCTTATCTGTTGATCATTTGCTGAATTATTTCCGTTGTCAGGAGCAACTATAACCGATAGGGGGGGATGTCCCGGCCAGGACTTGTGCACCTTATTAAAATTTTGGACACTTAGCCCACAAGCTTTTTTGTCCGGGCAATTAACACACTCTCCCGTATAAATTTCAACCTTTTTATCCTGAGATTGCAGAAGAAGGCTCAACCACAAATCCCGATCAAGTATGCCTAAACAGGAAATTTCAAAACCCATGGGATTTGCTAGAGGGCAATTTAAAGTAATTTGCTCGGAACCACGAATATACTCTAAAAGCTTATCTATAGAACGATCAACTAATCCGTCACTTGGGCAGACTGCCATACAAACACCGCATTCGGTACACCGTTTCGCATTAATCTCACGGTTATCCTTAATTGCCTGATGCGGGCATGCTTCTATACATAATTTACAAGATTGAGCAAACGGTCTCTTCTTATTGAGGCAGTTATCTGGATGATAAACGATTTGGCATTGATTAAGCATATAAAACACCTCTTAATCCAGAGACATAAGCCGCTTCAACTCATCTTCAACTCCATTTAAATGCTCTAAAATAAGTTCGCTTGCTTTTAAAGCATTTTGGCTTTTGATGGCCTTATAAATTTGCGCATGTTCCTTTAATAAAATATCTGGAGTATATTTACCTTCGTAAAGCTTATCGCGGCTTGTCTTTAATATACGCTGCATGAGATCTGAGATTGTATCCATGAGCCGGATTAGTAAAGTATTCTTGGTAGCCCTTGTTATTGCGTAATGAAAACGAAGATCAGCTTTTTCTCCGCCGAGTTCAGGGGTAATAATTTCTTGCTGCATATCCGCTAACGCCTGCTCGAGCTCCAATAAGTCCTCTTTTTCAGCTCGTTGTGCAGCCAGACAGGCCGCTTGGCCCTCCAAAATTTTCCTGACTTCTAAAAGTTCCAAAGCTGTACCTTGCTCTACAGAAAGCATCCATGCCAGCGGAGCTATTACAGACTCAGCTCCGACCTTTTGAATGAAAGTTCCTTCCCCGCTTCGCACTTCCAACAAACCCATCATCTCTAAGGCACTCAGTGCTTCACGAATAGAAGCACGGCTTACTTTAAAACGTTCTACCAGATCACGTTCAGAGGGCAGTTTATCTCCCGGTTTTAGCTCCCCGCGAATAACAAGATCTCTAATTTGTTCAACAATTTCTTCATATATTTTTCGCGTTTTAATCGGTTTTAGTTCCATTGACTCCACTCACCGCCCACTTGATCTTGTTCTATTCAATCACCATTACTTACTTTAACATTCTCCATCCTTAAAATCCATAATTTCATGGTTTTTAAACGAATTCTGTTCTTCATGTGAATTTTTGAAGCATAATATGACTGACTTGAATACGATTTTACAAGGTTAAGGCTTCAGATAATCTTTCTCTACTCCTTCTAAGTGAGCCAGCATTCGTTCTTTGGCATGCTGAAGATCTCTTTTCCGAATTGCTTCAAAAATTCCTGCATGCTCATTATAAAGCCGCTCGGGCATTCCCTTTTCTTCATAGAGCTTGATTCGACTCGTCTTTAAAGTATGATGCATCGTATCGGAGATAGCATTCATAAGTCGTATAAAAATTGAATTATGGGTCGCCCGTGCGATTGCGAAATGGAACTTATGATCCGCTTCTTCACCAAGTTGATCCGTTTGCAAGTCGGAATGCATTCTCTGCAGTGCGCTTTCCATTTCTTGCAGATCATCTGGATTAGATCGTTCAGAGGCTAGCCCAGCAGCTTGGGCCTCAAAAATTTTTCGAACTTCGAGCAGTTCAAGATCACTATCTTTCTCCATATAAAGAAGCCAGGCCAAAGGAGTAATCACGGATTCGATATCAATTTGACGAATATACGTCCCCTCACCGCTTCGTATTTCTAGCATACCCAACATTTCTAAGGCACTAAGCGCTTCTCTAACCGATGCACGGCTTACATGCAAGCGTGCAGCCAAGTCTCGCTCCGACGGCAGACGGTCGCCCGGCTTTAGATTTTTTGAAGTCACAAGCTCCCGAATTTGCTCCACGATTTCCTCGTAGATTTTACGTGTTTTAATTGGTTTTAGTTCCACTACTATACCCCTCTGCTCACTATTCTTTTCTGATGAATTAACTTTACCATGTGAAAGTTTTTAAATCCAATATTTATCTCAAAAATACATTATTTTTTAAAATAAAAGGGAAGTGAATAACTCACTTCCCTCTATAGTACGAATCAAAAATGCACTATGACTTCTTATTTTATAGCGGCTGTTATTGTCGGAATCATACCAGGAACTACATACGCTTGCAGCCAAACCATAGCCATCATGATGACTAAGAACACAAACGAATGTTTTAAGGTAAAGCGGAACAGATCAGATTCTCTACCCGCTAATCCTGTGGCACCGGTTGCAACAGCGATGGATTGAGGAGAAATCATCTTACCGACAACACCGCCGGAGCTGTTTGCTGCAACAGTAAGCACCGGGTTAACTCCAATTTGATTTGCCGTAACTTGTTGAAGTTTACAGAAGAGAGCATTTGAAGAAGTATCCGAGCCTGTGAGGAATACACCCAACCAGCCAAGTACTGGAGAAAGAATTGGGAACGCAGCACCAGTCGAGGCAAGCAAGAGGCCGAGTGTGAAGGAAAGTCCGGAGTAGTTCGCAAGATAAGCAAATCCTAAAACAGCGCCCATGTTTATTAATGCATATTTAAGCTGATTTAAAGTGCTGAGGAAAACTTTTAATCCTCTTGCAGGAGAAACGCCGAGAATAAACATGCTGATAATCGCAGAAATCAAAATTGCCGTACCGCCTGAACCGAAGAAGTCCCATCTGTAGGAAGCAGCATAGACAGCCGGCTTAGCCACGATTGGAGCGGCTTTCATGACTAAACCGTCCAGACCAGGCCAATGGGCAATATTTACGAACAATCCACTCTTAGCCACAAAAGCTTTAAAGGTCGGCAAGCCCCAGATCGAGACCATAACGGTTAAGATAATGAAAGGAGACCAAGCTTTAAAGGTTCGACCAGCGGAGTAGTGGACTGCATTTATGTTTTTATCAACTTTTTCGTTCGGGAAATGGAATACATTTTTAGGTTTCCAGAATTTCAAGAATACCGCTGTTGCAATGAGAGAAAACAGTGAGGAAATAATATCCGGCAAATATGCGCCGAGGAAGTTAGCTGATAAGAATTGGGCAAGTGCAAAAGATACCCCTGAAACGATGATTGCAGGAAAGACTTCCAGTGCACCTGCCCAACCAGACATAAGAACAACGAGATAGAAAGGAACAAATACGGATAAGAACGGAAGTTGACGTCCAATGGTCTGTGCAATTGTAAAGTCGCTGATACCTGTTACGGAACCCGCAGCAATAATTGGAGCACCAATGGCACCGAAAGCAACTGGAGCAGTGTTTGCGATCAAACAAACGCCGGCAGCATATAAAGGTTCAAACCCTAAGCCAATTAAAAGAGCAGCAGTAATTGCAACCGGTGAACCGAAGCCGGCAGCACCTTCCAAGAAAGCACCAAACGAAAAGGCCACGAGTAAGGCTTGCATCCGACGGTCATCGGAAAGAGAGGAAATTGAATTCTTGATAATTTCAAAGTCTCCCGATTCAACAGTTAGGTTATAAAGGAATACAGCCGTAAGAACAATCCAGGCAATAGGAAATAATCCATTAACAATACCTAAAACCGATGCAGATAAAGCGAGGGAAACCGGCATTTTATAAACAAGAACAACATCGACAATCGTCAGAAGCAGTGTCCAGATTCCGGCAATATGTCCTTTCATCTTCTTAACGGTTAAAGCCCAGAACAGAAAGAAAATCGGAATTGCTACAACTAAGGATGTGAGTGCTAGGCTGTTGCCAAGAGCAGCATAATTATGAGTCCACGGCATAAATTGACCACCTTTCTCCTCTTCAACTTACACTTATTCTTTCTTGGATTACGAATAATATTCCTATCCACTAAAAATAGTAAGCGCACCCCTCCAATCACTTGATCATACTATGTCTGATGGTCTTACCGTTAAGTGAAAATTTAAAATGGTCTGACCACCGACCATGTGTCCATAATAATCTAAAAATTTCAATTTTGCAATACATTGAAAATATTTTCACAAACACTTGAAATGGCTTAAATTCAAGGAATTACGGTCATTTGAAGAAATGGAAAGACCTGATAAAACATGCACGTTTTACAGGTCTTTCTTAATATTTCGAATTTTAATACCAATTACATCTTTATTAGTATCATATTACAAGATCAATTGGTTCCTCACCCTTGAGTGCTTTAACAAGATTATGTGCAGCCCGCATCGCCATAGCATCTCGGACTAATCCTGTTGAAGAGCCGATATGCGGAACAGTAATCACATTTGGAAATTGTAATAGTGGATTTTCTGGGTCTACCGGTTCTTTTCTAAAAACGTCAAGACCTGCTCCTCGAATTTTCCCTTGCTTTAATCCTTCAATTAAAGCCTGCTCATCCACCGTTTCTCCTCGTGATGCGTTGATAAAAAATGAGGTGGGTTTCATCAGATCAAATTCCCGTGAGCCCATCAAATCACGGGTTTCCGGTGTAAGGGGAGTCATGAGCACCACAAAATCCGACTCCTGAAGCAAGGAATCAAGCGTACAATATTTTGCCCCTAGATTCTCCTCGACCTCCTCATTGCGTGATCGGTTATGATAAAGAAGTTTCATATCAAACCCTTTCACAGCGCGCTGCCCAATTGCTTTCCCGATTCTTCCCATTCCGATAATTCCAAGGGTCTTATGGTGAACATCTGAGCCAAAAAGGACTTCATCCATTCCCTTCTTCCACTGACCTGCTTTAACAAAGCGATCAAGTTCTGGGATTCTGCGTGCAGAAGCGAGGATAAGGCCAAAGACGAGATCCGCCACTGTATCATCGAGAACATAAGGAGTATGTGTTCCTAAAACATGATGAGCCTTCATTTCTTCCAAGTTAAAATTATTGTAGCCGACGGCAATATTGCTTACTACTTTTAACCGGGGCGCCTGATCAAGAAGCTCTTTATCAATTCTACGCGCACCGCTTGTTAAAAGTCCGTCCGCCTCATTTATCAGTTTTAACAGTTCAGCTTGAGGCATGCCGCCTTCTCCTGTCCATTTTTGATAAGTACAAGTTTCTCCAATGAAATTTTCTACTTCTTCAGAAACCTTCATCGCTATGATTACATGCGGTTTATTACTCATCCTTTCCATCTCCTTTTGAAACTATTGATCATACAGGCCTTTTTATCTTCCTAATTGAGGTACTTGCGCTCAAGCTTTTTAATCTCTTCTTGAATCAATTGATGTACACGGAAAAGCAGCCTTTCTGCATCCAAGCGATAAATTTCTAAGTTTTCAGGACTTAAAAATTCAATTTTACGGAACTCCGATCTTAATACCAAGGGAAGCAAATCATCAAGATTATCCACCCGCAGCGAAAGTATCACCGGAGCAAAGGCATATTCCCTGTTTTTACGGCCTTCAGATTCACTTACGGAATAAACGTCGAGGCTTAAGTCGATATCTTCGATGACTATTCCTTGGAGAGGAATATTTCTTAATAAAGCGACTTGCTCTTCACGCTTTTGCTCTGCTATCTCTTCTTTGCTTTTGCCCCCAAAAAAGAAACGGCCGTTTTTACCCTCTCCTTTATAGTCCAAACGAATCCGTACACGAATATGTTCGTTCAACAGTTCCTCGCCAATCTTAATTTTCATTTACATCTCTCCATGTCCAAGGTTAATCAAGCATAAAATTCGGCATGGATCGAATTTCTCCTGCAATCGATGGTGTGAACCTTTAATTTTCTGGATATACTAAAACAAACCTTAAGTAAGGGGGATAAAGAATGACTACACGATCCGTCTTAGCAATCTTCAAGGGTCCTCAGCAAACGAAAGAAGCGGTCGAAGAAGTGCAGGGTGAATCCTTGGCTAACAGCTACATATCTGTTATTGTTCGGAGTGACTATTTACATCAGGGCAATATCAATGAGGAGCTTGCCAACGAATTGGCTTACCATCCGTCAGAGATCAATTTGGACCGGTTTAATGCTTGGCTTGTCCAAGCCCCGCCGATGAATATTCCAAACTTAGGGGAATGCGTTGCCGCAGGCCCTTTAGCGAATGATTTGCTGCACCGTCCCCACGGTCAAGGACTGGGTGAAGCTTTACTCAGCTATGGACTTTCTGAGGAACGCGTCCGTCACTATGAACATGAGGTTCGTACCGGGCACTTCTTGGTCCTCATTGAAACAGAACAAGAAAAAGTGAATTCCGTAGCCAACACTCTTCAAAAATTCGGCGGAAGAGATATCGAAAAATGGAATAAAGAGATCGATCATCCTCTTTATTCCAGGCACTAAATCTAATTTAACTGAACAGTTCGGCGCAAGGCTTGAACCTCTTGTTTATTTAAAGAGCGGTACATTCCTGGTAAAAGCTTTGAATCAAGCTTCAGCGGGCCAAAGCCAATTCGCTGCAAGGTAATTAATGGGTGGCCTACTCGGCTGAACATTCGTCTGACTTGACGATTGCGCCCTTCATGAATCGTAATATCATAAAAGAAAAATGAGCCTTCGCCTGAATGATTCACCTCATGAATTTTGGCGGGGGCTGTCTTTCCGTCTTCCAGCAAGATTCCATTTCGTAATTGATTTATCACAGAGACGGTGAGCTTTTCCTTTATTCCTACACGGTAAGTTTTTTCAACACCGTAATGGGGATGCATGAGCCGATGGGCTAATTCCCCATCGTTTGTCAAAACGAGGAGTCCGGAAGTGTCATAATCCAGCCGTCCTACCGGATATACACGCTGCGGAACCTTTCGGAGCAACTCAACAACCGTCTTTCGTCCTTGTGGGTCTTTGGCACTGGTAATAACTCCTGTCGGTTTATTCAGCAAAAAATAAACGTAATCCCCAGAAGGAACTGCGATAGGCTTACCTTTAACCGTAACCTTATCTTCCGGAAAAACCTTCGTTCCCAGTGTTTGGACTATTTTCCCGTTTACTGCAACCTCACCTTCGAGAATCATTTGTTCAGCCTGCCGACGAGAAGCAATTCCAGCATGCGCTAATACTTTCTGCAGCCGCTCGCCCTGCTTATCCCGACTATCGGTTACTTTTTTCTCTATCTCATCTTGCGTATTTTCTTTTTTCACCCATTCCACCCTTTTCTCCATTCCTTATCTATGAATTAACGATTATTCAGTGGATAGACTCCCGGGCCTATTTCCGAATATTTAGCTTGAACCTTCTTCCAAAAATCGGAGCCCAGTTCGGTCTTAGGAAGTGCAATAAAGTAATCCCCTTTGAGCGTTGAAAGCTGTTGCCAAGCCTCCGCGCTTTTCGACGGATTCAGTCGGTAGCCGACACGCTGAGCATAGTAAAACGTCATGGGCGGCGAATCACTTAAAATAAGAACACTCTCTTTCGGCGTATTCTCACGAATCCAGAGCGCTTGATTTAAATAGCGCATATCCCAAAGATATTTCTCTTCATTAACTACTGTGCCCTGAATCAAAAGAAAAAACAGCACTAATACTCCCAGGACAAAGCCGGGTATGTCTTCTATGCAATCTAAAGCAACCCCTGCCAGAAGGGACAAAGGCAAAATTACCGGGACTAGATAATAATCTAAGGCAATCCGGGAACAGATGAAAGCGACATAACTTAAACTGATTATACACCAAAGAAACAGGCTGTAGATAGTTCTGCGGTCTTTTTGTATATTCACTGAATTTTTGTCATAAATTATAGGCTGCTTATTGATCAAAACCAAAATCAAGAGGATGATTCCAGTCCCTGCTAGGAGTGTTACGGTTAAGCCAACTTCTAAAAATATGTTCTCTATTAATTTCTGCGAAAGAAGTCCAGTCCCTTCTACAACTTGTCCGCTCAAGATTCCCGAAACAAACTGGCTGGCCTGAGAAGCGGCACCTTTGTGAACCCAGCTGTAATACAGGCCTGGCGGAAGGAGCGAAAACAGCGAATAAATCATTATCCTTTTTTCCTCTCCTTTTAACGGCCAAAACCCAAGCATAATGCCTACCGGAAAAATCATAAGTTGAGGAAGCTTGGCCAAAATCGCAAACGCCATAACTAAACCAGCCCCTGCTAAACGCAGCCGTCCCGGTTTTTCACGCCAGAAAACCACAGCATTTAAAGCCCAAATTGAGAATGCTTGGGCTACAGGTTCCGGCATTACAACCCGTCCATAATATGCGGTCAAAGGAACAAACGCATAAATTCCCGCGGCCCATAAACCAGCACGCGAAGAAAACTTCTTTTGCCCAAAGACAAAAATTCCCCACACCGTGAGCATGGAAAAAACAATCGCCCATATTCGGCCCCATAGATCAGATTGCCCTAATAGAGTCCAAGTCCAGGCGATTATATACGGAAGAAAAGGAAATTCCAACTCAACCTTTTGCGGTACTGGCCCGTCGTAATTCAGGATGGGAAACCAAACTTGGGGGATAGCCGTAAGCCTGCCCAGCATATGATAAGCCATACTTGCGGTATCCGCTTGTCTCCAGCCTTGATCATCCAAAAGCGGATTCATGAGTCCTTGCGTACGTACTAATACTCCTAACAGGAGAATGAATATCAGGGGCCAATTAATGGATCTATTTTTTATTCTTCCACCCATTCTACTGAG
This sequence comes from Desulfitobacterium nosdiversum, assembly GCF_049860565.1. GTDB lineage: Bacteria > Bacillota > Desulfitobacteriia > Desulfitobacteriales > Desulfitobacteriaceae > Desulfitobacterium_A > Desulfitobacterium_A nosdiversum. The sequence continues at coordinate 2,169,848 of NZ_CP172056.1, read as the reverse complement.
CTCCACGCCTCTTTTTTCAAACGATAAATCAAGGTTAAATACCCCTTTATCGTTGATACAATTTTCATTTTACTTTTCCCTTGTTTTCTTTCGTAATGCAAAATCAACGGAACTTCAGAGATCTTTTGACAGAAAGGAACAACCTTAATCAGCAGCTCAACCATCGCGGCAAAGCTTCGGCTTTCCATCAGCAGTTCTCCATAATTATTATAAGCCCTGCGAAGAATCGATACACGATAAGCACGATAACCACAGGAATAATCTTTTACGCCTGCAATGGGAAAAAAGAACGACATGATTTTTCCCGCACCCCAAGAAAGAATTTTCCGGAATAGACTCAATCCGATTTGTTCCCCGCCCGGAGCATAACGAGATGCTATAGCTAAATCGGACCCTTCCTCAAGTTTTTGAACCAAAAGGGGGATTCGATCCGCCGGATGGGTATTATCCGCATCTAAGGTAATCAAAATATCCTCAGGCTTTTTCGACAACTCATTTAAAACGTGTGAAATACCTGTTTGCAATGCTCCGCCTAAACCTTTATTTTCCGAGTGGTTTAGAACAGAAATGCTGCCCCATCGACTTGCGTATTCCCTGGCAAGGTCTAAGGTTTGATCTGTACTTGCATCATTGACAACAATAATACGGTAAGAATAATCATTCAGGACAGTATGAAGATCCTCCAGTAAATAACCTAAACTTGCTTGCTCGTTATAAGCGGGTAAAACAACAAATAACATACTACGAAAGCCTCCTTTAGCCCCTTCCGTAGTATGCACAATGTTACGATTAATAAAACGTATAAAGAACAATCGCAACGGATGCGATCAAACCCACTAAATCAGCAAGCAGCCCAAGCTTTAAGGCATAGCGGTACTTTTTAATACCTACCGAGCCAAAATATACAGTTAAAACAAAAAAAGTAGTATCAGTACTGCCCTGTAAAGTAGAGGCTAAACGTCCAATCATGGAGTCGGGACCGTATTGGCTGATCATTTGCGTTGCGACTCCAAGAGCTCCCGAACCGCTTAACGGCCGCATTATAGCGAGCGGAATAATCGCACTGAGATTGGGATCTAAGCCAAAGAATAGAAAAACGGGCTGCAGAAATTGAGAAAGGATCTCCAGCGCTCCAGAATCAACAAACACACGAATTGAAACCAGCATTCCCACCAAAAAAGGGAGGATCTTAACCCCTGTTTTAAACCCGTCTTCTGCTCCGGTAACAAACGATTCATAAACAGGAACTTTTCGAAAATACGCTAAAACCGGAATAAAAAATAGAAGAAAGGGTATAGCCCAACGCGATATTTCAGCAATAGCTGTCATACTCTACTCCTCCGGCGAATCAGATAGTCAACAATAATTGCGACCGTCATGGCAAAGCCGGTCGCTACAATTGTTGTCCCGATAATTTCCGTTGGATTGGCGGAATTCGCTTTAAGCCGGACCCCAATAATCGTTGCCGGAATTAATGTAATGCACGAAGTATTTAGGGCTAAAAAAGTGATCATCGCTTGGCTCGCGATTTCGGGATGCGGATTCTCATTTTGAAGCTCCTGCATGGCCTTAAGTCCAAACGGTGTTGCCGCGTTTCCAAGCCCAAGAATATTGGCAGATAAATTCATGATAATTGCCCCTAAGGCTGGGCTGTCGGGTTTAAGGGAAGGAAACAAACGGCGAATAACAGGCCCAAAAAAACGAGCCAGCGCCTGAACCGCTCCTGCTTCTTCGGCTAAATGCATCAATCCAAGCCAAAGGCTCATAACCCCGATTAAACCAAACGCTGTCTCTACACCAAGCTCAGCTGCTTTCATTGCAGAAGCAGTGACTATATCGATTCGCCCATTAAACGCTGCAACTAGAATTCCAGTGACTAACATAAAAAGCCAGATTGCGTTCACCATGAGAACTCCCCCTTGTCACATATTTATGATTGGACAAGGAAGAATAGACCCTTAGCCAAACGGCTGATGCTAAGATTTACTTCGTTAGCATCAGCCGTTTGGAAATGTGGCTATGTATTAATCTTTGACAATGATTATTTCTTCATCTTGATCTTTATTTTCATTTTTGCTGTCATTTTTTGAAGCGGAATGATCCTTCTTTTTCATCATTGCCGCAACTTTATCCACTAAACCCGGAACTTCATCAATGAGTCGATCTACAATCATATTATTATCAACGGGAAGAAGCCGGATCTGTCCATGCCCGACAACTAAGAAACCGACTGGGCGTACGGATACTCCTGCTCCGCTGCCGCCGCCGAAAGGTAAATTCGAGGAAGCTTTTTGGCCCTCTTTATCTTCCCCTTGCTCTTCCTTGTTATCCTCGGGTGGTGCGAACTCACTTCCTCCTGCGGCAAAACCACAGGCAACTTTAGAAACCGGAATGATCAACGAACCATCAGGGGACTCCACAGGATCCCCAACAATCGTATTAACATCCACCATTTGCTGAATGCTTTCCATAGCGGTTTTCATTAATGCTTCAATGGGATGTGTACCCATATTTATTCACCCCTTATTTAGATTAAATTAATTGCTTTTAACTATCTAGGATGATTCACAGTTTCTCTTAATGCTATAAGCTGCATTCTCAATAACAATATGGACTTTTTTTAGAAAGAATATGCATTTAATCCTTTAAAATTGATCGTATTTCTTTGTCCTTGTCTGTATGCATCTATTACTGAATCTTCAATTATAGATATAATCTTTTCGCATATTTCTTTTTGACCAGCATTTCTCTCAAGAAATATTCTCTGAAGTTTGAGAGCGGTCTACCCTTAGTGCGATATGGGTCCGAATAAATAAACGTATCAAATCTAGACCAACGACCATTAAATGCCCGATTCTCAAGTTAAATATGCAATGAAAATCACACGAAAAACCAGGCTTTTTAAAGTTTGGGATTACTAAAATATGCGGTTGCTCAGTGTCCATTGTAACTTGCCGATATAAGCGAGCTAAAAAAAACCCGAGCATACTCCAGAAACTTCCGGTAAGAACAGCCGTATATGCTGGATCCTCAACTCCTATGTCTACTCGCCAATCCAGAAATGTACAATGGATGCCTCGATAAAATTTCTGTTTAACCGACTTAAAATGGTGCAGAATTTGCGGAATCCAAGGCAAAATAGTATAGAAAAATTCCCATTGAAAATAACGAAAACGGACATCCATCCGTGTTCTCCGCTTTTCTCCCATTGCTGCTTGAGATTCCTGCTGCATTTCAAGCTCAGGTCCTTCTTCCCACTCTAACTGAGCCGTTGGCATCCGAAATTTGAATTTCCACAATCCTCCGACAGCCGTCATTTTGATCTCAAGGTAATCATTTTGTTTCTGCCGTCGATAATAGCAATCGACAGTCGCCTTTAAGAATAGAGTCAGCCCTAAACCCATCAAACTGGCGAGAAAAAGTGCCAGAATCTGCACTAAAATCCCTCCGAATCCTCTTAAGCCAAAATCCTTCATCCTAAAGTTATAGGATATCCGCAGCTCTTAAAGAATATGCACAAAAAGAAACCCTCCGGCAGTGCCGAAGGGAAAGCAACATATTGACATATTTAAATATTTTCATCGGCCTCAGCCTTCAATTCTTTTTGAATACTTTCAAAATCAAGCTCCGGTAAATCCTTCAAAGAAGTCAATCCAAAATGCAGTAAAAACTGTTCGGTTGTTCCATAAAGAATGGGCCGCCCCGGTCCTTCTTTACGCCCAATTTCTTTGGTTAAACCCTTTTCAACAAGAGTTGCTATTGCTCGGTCGGACTGAACGCCGCGCAAAAAGTCAATTTCACCTTTCGTAACAGGCTGCTTATAGGCAATAATCGCCAATACCTCAAGCGCTGCGCTCGATAAACCTTGAGAAGGCTGACGATAAAGAGCTTCTATATAGTGCGACATTTGCGGTTTTGTTCCAAGTTTAAATCCGCCATTCACTTCGAAAATCATAAATCCGCAATCCGGTTTTTTAAACCGTTCTTGAAGCTCTGTTATAATCTCTGCAACATCTTCAATGCTCAATTCCAAAATCTCAGCCATACGTTCTAAACTCAATGGCTCGTTGGCAACAAGTAAAAGCGCCTCAACTCCCGCAATTTCATTTTCACGAAACAACATTTCCTACTCTCCTTCAGTAAATTCCAAGGCCTTCTCCGTGGGAAAAAGATGAATATCATGTTGAGGCGCACTTTGCTCACAGTGAATTTTGCCCGATTTTAAAAGCTCCAATAAAGCTAAAAAGGATACAATCACTTCCATGCGCGTATTTCCTCGAATAAGCTGGCTAAAACGTGTTCCATTAGGGTGGAGAATTACCCTCCGGAGCATATCCACCATGATTTTATCTATGGGCACCTCGTCCGGTTCAACAGTTTTAATCTCAACCCCTTGTTCAGCACGTACAACAACCTGACAAAAAGCTTCCCACAGTTCTGTAAAGCTTACGCCATCCAGAGGGTCTTCCTCATCAAACTGGCTGCGAATTTCTTGAATGTCCACTGTTCTAAAGTATTTTTGGCCAGAAGATACTTCTAACGCTCCAAGAATTTGCGAGGCCTGCTTAAATGTTCGATAAGCAATCAATCGTTCCACCAGCTCTTGGCGAGGGTCCTCTTCCTCAACCTCAAGTTCTTCTTTTTTCGTTTTGGGCAATAAGTAACGTGACTTAATATAAAGAAGCTGAGCGGCTAAAACTAAAAACTCGCTGGTTACCTCCATATCCAAGTCTTCCATTTGGCGAACCGCTTCGATAAACTGATCAGCAATCTGAGCCACAGGAATATCATAAATATCGATTTTCTCCTGTTGAATCAAATGCAAAAGCAAATCCAACGGGCCCTGAAAAGCAGGCAGTTCAACATAAGGAGCAGATTTAGCGGTTATCCCTTTTTCCATTTTCCGATCCATCCTCTCCTCTTGCAAAACTTTAAGTATAGCCAATATGACCCAAAAAGTGACCTTAAAAGGCCCGAAAGTGTAGCTTCTCCCCTTCGAGGATAAGTCGACTAAGGCTTAAGTTTCGTACCTCAACTCTAAGCCAGTCTCCTATAATGCACAGATGCAAACGATTTCACTGAGGGGCGTTGAAACACACAATGCTTTCAATGGGGAGCGGGGCCAGTGGACTTGTCCATGGATGGGCTGATGTCGCGGGTGCAAGGATGCACAGGAGCGACTCACTCCAGGTATTACCCTGAGGTTTGGCACGAAAGTGTCCGGTGGACATTTTCGCTCGAAGCGGCTATCTCCAAAGAATGCTTATCCGCTGAAGATAGCTCCATTGAAAGCAAGTACGCAAGCCCTGGAGCGGTAAGTAAGCAGATGTGCGTGAAGCTACACAACCCGGACTGTTATCTTTACTAAAAGTTAAAATCCCAAAAAAGGCGACAGCAGCGCAATTGCCCCTTTTTGATACAGTGAGTACAGCCCCGCCACAAGAGGCCAAAGCACACGTCCCAGAATATCGGTAAACAGAATAACCATCAAGATCAGCATGCCATAAGTTTCGATGATATGAAGAACATTTCCGAAACGAGCAGGTAAAACCCAGCCTAGGACAGAGAATCCATCCAGAGGCGGGATGGGTAAAAGGTTAAAGATTCCGAGGCCTAAATTCATCAGGACAATAGCCATCATGATTTTTGAAAGAATAGGTGACCAAGTTGAGCCGCTAAACCAATGAAGAACCAAAATCCAAATCACCATTCCAATAAAAGCAATCACCAAATTCATTAAGGGGCCGGCAATAGCAACGAGCATCCGGCCTCGTATTGGATTTCCCTTAAAATAGTGTGGAGTAGTCATAACGGGTTTAGCCCATCCGAATTGAAAAAGAAGCGCCATAATAGATCCAAAGATATCCAGATGAACAAAAGGATTCAGGGAAAGGCGGCCTTGACTGCGTGGAGTTGGGTCCCCCAAACGATCAGCTACAAAGGCATGAGCATATTCGTGAAAAGCAAAACCAATCAATAAGGCTGGAACATTCGCAATATACATCGTTAAATCAGATCCTGGCACTTTATTTCCTCCTTTGCTCCGTAAGCTGGAGCATCAACTGTTTCTCCTCTGCCGGGGTATGGATTTTCTGTTCAAGCCAAGCCCAACGTATCTCTTTGAGAATTCTTCCGATTTCTGGTCCTTCTGAAATTCCAAGCTTTCGGAGAGCAAAGCCATTGATCTCCAATTTAAGCTGCTCTACAGCCTGTTCATAGTTATTCATCGACTGCTCTAAAGCAGGATCATACCTTAACGCAATCCGTATATTCCGAGATACACCGGAAAGATGCTGATCCATGATAGATAAGTTTAAAGAAGACTCTGCCAAAAGGGCAGCTTGGATCTCTTTGAATTTAAGCGCTTCTCTCTTCATTTCTCTCGACAGCTTAAGGCTCAAAGCAGAATTAATCTGTTGCTGATTAAACAGCGAAACTGAAATAAGCCACTTTTCTTCTGAGGTAAGATTTTCATTCTCAGGAATACGCGTAAAGTTCCAAGGAAGCCTTTCGCCAAACCACTCTTCCATTACGCCCAGTTCAATCAAACTTTGACCCATCCTGGCATACTGTTTCTCCCTGAGAATTAAAAGAAATTCCTGGGTAAACCGTTCTGTGCTCAATTTATGCAACACTCCAGCTTTTAAAGCAGTTGCAACACCTTCCTGCGTCTCTTTGGATAAACGAAAACGATAGCGTTCTGCAAATCGAACAGCTCTAAGAATCCGAGTTGGGTCTTCAATAAAACTTAAATGATGTAAAAAACGGATTTCTCCTTGTTTTAAATCTCTTAAGCCTCCGTAATAATCAACAAGTTCACCATAGCGGTCTGAATTAATAGCTAATGCCATAGCATTGATCGTAAAATCACGCCTGAATAGGTCATCCCTTAAGCGCGATTCCTCCACTTGAGGCAATGCGCCAGGAAACTCGTAATATTCCCAGCGGGTGCTTGCTACGTCGAGATGAGTACCATTCGGAAATTCAATGCGCGCCGTTCCGAACGAGTCATGGAGGGTTAATTGTCCACGATTCAGCTCTTGATAAAGGGCTTGGGCAAACGCATGCCCATTTCCTTCGACAACAAAATCCAAATCTTGAGTTGGGTTAAGAAGCAAAAGATCTCGAACAAAACCTCCGATAATAAAAACTGAATACCCCAAACTATCGGCTACCCTTTGACCTGCCTTTATAAGCTTCTTTATTTCTTCCGGTAAATTCTCGAGAAGATCCAGAATATCCTGCCTCATCGCCAGACTCCGATCCCGCGTTAAATGTGTTTCTGTTGCGACAGAACTCCCATAAATCAAACGCAAAACATCTGAACGAGAAACAATTCCCACTAATTGAGCATTCTCGATAACAGGAATCCGCCCAATATCGTGCTGAACCATTAATCGCTGAACCTCTTCCCAACTGGCATTTGCATCGACTGTTATAACCGCTTTGGTCATAAACCCTTTAACCGGAGCGTGTTCCAAACCGTGTTTAAGCCCTTTCTCAACATCTCGGCGAGAAATAATTCCAACTAAGGTATTCTCTTCGACTACGGGTACTCCGGTATGCCCATAGCGCAGAAGAATTTGTTCCACTTCACTGAGCTTCGTCTCCGGATTGACCGTTTTTACGGGATAGCTCATGATGTCTCGGACTAAATGCGGACTTCGTGCACGGTTCTTGATTTCCTGCTGGAGTTTTATTACAATCTCCTGAACGGACATATTTTTTATTGTTGCAGACGCTGCTTTAGCATGTCCTGCTCCGCCAAACGCTTGGGCAATAAGATTAACAGCTAAGCCTCTCCCCCGTGAACGGCCGACAAGATAAACGCGGTTCTCCATCTTAACAACGAGAAAAAGCGTTTCTGCGCCTTCCATTTCCCCCACACGATGGGCGATCAAGGCTAACCCTCCCACATATTCCGAGCTGACCGCTGAAGAAATATAAACAGGCACTCCGTCATACAATTCCGTTTGCCCCCGATCGATCAATTCCTGGAGCAAAGCCTTCTGTTCCTCGGTTAACGGTTTACGTAAATATTCAGCAACGACACTTAAATTTGCTCCTTGTTCTAATAAATATGCTACTGCTTTAACATCTCGAACTGTCGTACTGTCAAAAAGTAAACTTCCTGTATCCTCATAAATTCCTAAGGCAAGCGAGGTGGCCTCGAAACTGCTGAGCGGAACTTTATGGCGAATGAGCTGCTCGACTAAAAGGGCGGCACATGAACCCGTTTGTTCAATATGCATCCCCGTACTTAAGTCCCCGGAATAAGGATGATGATCATAAATCTCGACTTCGAGCTTTTCCAGTTGCTTAAGCTCTTCTACCTCCTTTAGTCCTGCCGCTCTGCTTAGGTCATGGGTGTCAACCAGTATAACTTTTCGGACCTTGGACCACACTACATCCTTAAGCTTTATAAAAGGCAGACGATCTTTAGCCAGCGTAATATATTCCTGAACATAGGAATTGGGTTTGCCTTCAATCCCCATGACACTTCCCGGATTCAATGCTTGCGCAGCGATCATGGATGCCAAAGCATCAAAATCCATTTGTCGATGTGTAAGAATCAAGATCATAGCTTATCGTCCTTTAACCTTCGAAATCATAATAATTCCAATTATAGCATTTCTCTTCAAGAGGAAGCAAAGAAAAAAGCTACCTTAGGGTAGCTTATCCTGTCATTATTTACTTAATCCAAATACCCAAAATAGAAACCTGAAATCCAATTACATAGCGTCGTTAATTTCTTCAGTTCTTTTATCAATCTCAGCTTGGAGCATTCCGTCCTTAAGCAAACGAAAATTGATCGCATCCATCCAAAAACCGGCTTTAGAACTGATTTTCTTATATGCCTTTGTATTAGCTTTGCTCCGTTTTGCACGAGAATCAGCATTGGCTTGAACAATTGAGCAAATATATCGCGCTTGAAGGCGCGTTTCTTGTTCCATCTCTTCAAAACTGTCCTTCAAAACCTTAATCACGTTTTTATGATACTCTGAAAATTCGTCAAACGGAATTTCCGAATCCATATGTAAATATTCTTTCATCTTCACAAATAACTGCTCCATCAATAAACCTCCATCATATTTCCAATCATATCGTGTCATCAGCCTAAGATGCCTATAAAATTATATATTACCTTACAAGAAATAACAAGCCTTTAGCGCAGCCAATCCTTTTTCCAGAAATAAAGGATAACCGTAACCAGAATAAGCAAACAAGCGGAATAGAAAATTTCAATCCCATAAGGATTCCTAATCAATGGCATTGTTTCAAAATTCATGCCAAAAAAGCTCGTCAACAGATTAATAGGCAGCAATACCGTAGCTAATAACGTAAGCAATTTCATAATATCATTAGCTCTATTATCTATTGAAGCTTGATACGCTTCCCTTAAACTTTCAACCAAATCATGCGTCTGTCGAATATTTTCGAGCTCACGTTCTGTCTCTGCAATCAGTTCTGACCAAAGAGAAGGTGTTGCCGAATCAATCGATGCCAGTCTATCAAATGCAGTAATATGATAATTCAGCGATTTCTTTATGTGAATCACTTTTCGGTGAATAGCAATGATTTTCCCCTGTTGACGCGAGACTGGATTATTAAGAATTTCTTCTTCCAAATGATCCATCTGATCTTCAATAGACTCTAAACGGATTTGATGTTGGTGCAAGATCTTTGATCCTATCGTCCGGACAAGATCCATCGGCGTATTAATAATTCCCCGACTTACCCATTCGAGGACTTTTTCATTATTCAGCCGTGGATGACCTATAAAAACCAATTGCTTGTCAGATAGAAAGAAACGAATCGGAAATTCATTTCCTTGCCGATCAAGATCTTTAAAATTTATATAGTGAAGACCAGGTCTCAAACGGATTACCCCAGGACGAATTTTAGCCGTTTTTCCTTCTTGGCTATGACTAATGATGTTTTTTATAGACGGAATTTGATTAAACCATTCCGAGTTAAAAATCTCTTGATCGCATGGAAAAAATTGAGGGATTTTTTCCCATTCCTTGAGCTCTAAGAAATAAAGTTTGAAATCGGTCTTTGAATCTTTAACCTGTACCGTTATTTCTTCCATATCTTCTCCTTGACGAAGAATTTATAAATACTATATCTATACCATCATTTTACCTTTTTATTTTATAACTTCAAACTGAATTCCAGATTCGCTATTTTCTTTATTCTCTTGTTTCAGCTTTTCTTGTTTATTTTGATCCTTTTTCACAGATTGTTTATTTGACGGAATTTCATTTTCCGGATTATTCAGCTCTTTTTTATCTTCTGCAGATTCACTCTTATTACTTTGATTAGGAGTTGGGGAAACAGTCATCTGTACTGATTCCGAAGTATCCTGGGTAAAAGCAGATGTTGTTTTTCCTTCTAAATAGAGCTGTGAAACAACCTTTTTCGCCAAACTTGAATTAACCTTCCAATAGCTTACTCCCTGTTCCGTAACGAATTTACCGGGAAGTGTTTGATTTATTGTCTGAAATGTATCCTTTTTATTAAACGTATTAGCTAATGACCAAAGTTGTCCAATATTTAGATCCGTTTGAACGTTTTGATATACTTTAGAAATAACCAGTGGAATCTTCGGCAAATTTTTTAGCGCTGTTGCTTCTGCAAAAATTGCCTTAAGTATTTCCTGCTGTCTTGCCGTTCTTGAGATGTCAGCAAGTTCATCATTTCTAAACCGTGCATATTGAAGCGCCTGGGTTCCGTTTAAGCGCTGGGTTCCTTTTTTTAAATCAATATAACGGTCTTGACTGTCACCCGTATCATAATGCATGTTTTTTTCGATATTTACAGTAATGCCGCCTAATGTATCCACGATCGTCTTAAAGCCATTGAAATTCGTCATAACATATCCATCTATAGGAGAACCTATGAGCTGTTCAATATATTTTTGAGTTGAAGGAAACCCTTTTTGCAATCGGGCAATCGCATTTATTTTTTGTATCCCGCTTCCCGGCAGATTAACCTGGGTATCACGAGGCACAGATAAAAACGACATCCGGTGATTCACTTGATCAATACTCGTAACGAGCAAGGAATCAGTATTTCCTATATATTTTTCCCCCGGACGATTATCCATCCCTACTACCAGAACGGTGAAACGTGATTTGTTAAGAGCCTCTCCCTGAGTCAAAAGGGATTTCTCCTCTTGATCCTCTTTAGCCATTTCCTCTCCTTGCTTTACCCTATTTAACGAAGGACTTTGTTCGTTGGATACTGCGCCTGAGGGTGTATCTGAAAGTTTACTTCCAAAATAAGATGGGTTTAAAAACGATAAGCTCACCAGCACAATTATTACTCCCAGAGTAAATCCTAAAACGGCATTGAAACCATACACTTTAAAGAATTTAAATATATAGAATTTTTTTTTATTCTTCGGCATATGGTTCAGCTCCATTCATTTCAATGTCACGCTATAGCTTCAAACAATATAGAAGCATTTATACACTATAGAGCAACGTAATTTCTGGAAGCAATAAAAATAAAGGCATCGCTGAAAAGCTATGCCTTTGCCAAACATCTTTTTAACTTATTTTATAATATAAAGCCTCAAATCATATAGAATATAATGACATAAAACAATAACATTATAACTAAACCCAAAGGGAATCCCAATCTAGCCCACTCTTTACTTTGAATATTCAATTTGCTTGCAGAAATAATGTTAGGAATATTTCCTGGGATAAGCATCCCGCCACTGATCAGAAGTCCCATCATAATAGCAATAATCTGTTGCTTAGTCATCTTATCACTAATTTCAGCCGCCGCTAAAGTGGCATTATCTAAAATAGCCGATATCATGTTCAACCAGTATAAGATTTGGCTGGGTAATCCTAGAACAAACCGATCAATTAACGGTTTTAGGCCAGTCCCCAAAAAGACTAAGGCCATGACAAATAAATAAACTTTTAGAGCACGGATCACAACTTCCTTAAATCTTTCCCCTCGTTCACTTTCCGAAAGGCCTGATTCCGAAGGATTGGGTCGAATGAAAAAAGCAGCGAAAAAACCCAACCCTAAAATAGCAGGTAAAATAAATGCACCAAGCGTTCTGGCTAAATACCAGAAATCAACCTCAAGCTTAGATATAACAATCGTTGCCAGAGGTTCACCTACAGGAGTAAGTGCTGCCCCTAAACCAATAGCAAAACACGTTATTATCACTATAGCCACTTCACTTTTGCGGTCTAGTTTCAAAACGGTCACGACTTCAACTAGAATCAGAGCTGCGATTATCGCTGTAATTAAACTCGATACGAGTCCTAAAACCGTAACGATCAAGAATAAAAGCAACCGGGTTGAAATTCTTTGTTGAATACTCGAAATTGCTCTATTAATTTTTTCCCTAAATCGTTGAAAAAGAATACCTGCGATTAAGACCGCTGCCGAAATCATAAACGGTTCTTCCAATGCCTTCAGAACAAGTTCTGTATTCAATCCTTTTGAGATAAGGACAGCTAAAAGACCCATGATAAATAAAAATGCCTCTAGGTTTTGTTCTACTTTCTTTGATATAAACGGCAAAACAAGGACTGATATTATTATTAGAAAAAGTGCACCATACATAAGATTCTCAGGCATTATCTTCCCCCCCCACCCAGAAATTACATTTCAAGTTTTACAATTTAATTTTAATACTCCTTTTTCTGCTTTTAAATAACCCAAGTATACAATTATCTGGACAAATAAAAAAAAGGAAGCAAAATAATGCTTCCGTCAACTTCTTTATCCTTTTAATAAGATTTAATGTTTTTTATTTTGCAACAACGTTTGCTTCAATAACAGATTCACCCGCAGTGAGAATTTTGTGAGCCTTTTCTTCATCAAATTCATTCTCCCAGCGAGCTACTACAACTGTAGCAACACCATTGCCAATAAGGTTCGTAATAGCACGTGCTTCAGACATAAAGCGGTCAACCCCTAATAGCAGTGTTAGCCCCGCAACGGGAAGTACCCCTCCCATTGATCCAAGGGTTGCCGCCAACGTAATAAATCCGCCGCCCGTAACTGCTGCCGCACCTTTAGATGTCAGCATGAGTACGGCTAAAATGGTTAATTCCTGCCCAATCGTAAGATGTACGTTCATTGCTTGAGCAATAAAAATTGCAGCCATCGTTAAGTAGATCGAGGTCCCATCCAAATTAAAGGAATACCCAGTGGGGATAACCATTCCAATGACGGACTTTGAAGCCCCGAGCTCTTCTAATTTCGTCATCATTCGCGGCAAAACCGATTCTGAAGACGAGGTTCCTAAAACAATAAAGATTTCTTCTTTAATATATTTAAGGAATTGCCAAATGCTAAATCCGTTAAATCTGCAAACCAATCCGAGAACAATAAATATGAAGAGAGCACTGGTTGTATATACGCCTGCCATTAACTTTCCTAAGGAAACAAGGGTATGAATTCCATATTTACCAATCGTGAAAGCCATAGCACCAAAAGCGCCGATAGGGGCTAATTTCATAATCATACCGATAACACCAAATAAAGCATGTGAAAAATCATCTAAGAATTTTACAACGACTTTGCCCCGCTCACCCATTGCCGAAAGAGCAAGTCCGAATAAGATAGAGAAGAGCAATACCTGCAGGATTTCTCCTTTTGCAAAAGCATCCACAACATTGCCCGGAATAATATTTAAGAGAAAGTCAACCGTATTTAGGCTTTGCGCTGCTGTAGTGTAACTTGCTATAGCTTTGGTATCAAGAGAAGCAACATTAGCATTGATTCCTGCTCCGGGCTGATATAATTTCACAACCATTAACCCAATAAACAAAGCAATTGTACTTAGAACTTCAAAATAAATCAGAGCCTTTACCCCAACTCGTCCTACTTTCTTCATATCGCCCATACTGGCGATACCCACGACGACCGTGGTAAAGATAATCGGTGCAATCATCATCTTGATAAGTTTAATAAAGCCATCACCCAGTGGTTTCATCTGAGCCGCAAAATTCGGAGAAAAGTAACCTAAAACAATTCCAATCATAATAGCCACTAAAACTCGGAAATACAGACTGTTGTAGATTCTCTTTTTCTTTCCCATCTCATAATCCTCCTTTTAACACTTTTCTTTCTTTTTAGCTGCCTCCAGTGAAAACAACCTCCCCCCTTAAATTCCTTATTAACAATTAAGAAACAAAAACAAAATTGCATGTCATATCAACATGCAATTTCTATGCCGAATATTTTATAATTGTGAATATATATACTTTTCTGATAAATAAGTGATGTCGTTAAATTGTTACATGAGATTAAATCACTATTACTTTCTAGTTTCTAAAAATTTATTCCATTATTTTAAAAAAGCCGAAAATCATTTTAATGTGCATCAAATTATATTTTATAGATTGGTAATTTGTAGCAACCGCAATTTATTGGAATATACTACCATTAAATAAAACCTAAGGGGGGTTGAAAGTGTTTTTTCTCAAGAAAAAAACAAATTCATCTATAGAACCATCTTCAGAATCAACATCGCTTAATCAAAATTTACCTGAGCCAAAAGAACCTTCAGCTCTACTCGAAAGCTCAGCAGTCTCAAGTGAATTAGAAGCTCCTTATGAAAATTCGACGTTGTTTCATCGCTTCTCACGGAATCAAAAATTCTATTCTGGTCCAGAACTTTCTTATGAAGATGAAGCTTGGGCACCGGAGTTTCAATCCGTAAGGCTCTTTCATAAAAAATGGAGCACAGCAGAGGAACAAATCTCCTCACCTTCCGATTCCCAGTGATAATAGGGCCGTGTTTTAATAGCACGGCTCCTCTTATTCATTAAGTTCGTCAAATATTTGATAAAGGAGGGGAAACTCCCATGTCTTCGGGAATATTTGGACCACGAGCCCCGTCCTACCCGCTCCCGCCAACATTTAATTCTGCTTTACAGCCTTCCTATCAAGTTCCTGCCCCTAACCCTTATTCCTATAGATATTCTGCTTTTCCTCAACAGGTTCCCTCTTATAATTTCAATTCAGCTTATCCTTGCACCACGATTCCACAACCTGGATACTCTCAATTTTATCCCCAAACTGGATATTCTTATTCTCATGTACCTGTTCAGCAACAAGTTTTTGTTCCTGATTACTCCGTGTACTCCAATGCCTTCTATTCTCAACGCTTGCAGTATGGTGTTGGAATATCTTCCCGAGGGCTTGAAACAATCCTCATTGCCATTCTTATTCTTGTTTCCTTAGATCTCATCTTTGTTCGCCCGCTTAAAGGGTATTGATAACTCTATACCATTACCTCGTTCATTGCCTCTTCCTTCTTCGAAAGCGCTCCTGACCATTTTCCGCAGCGATCGCCCCAACGGGCTAAGATATCCTGTTCTTGCTGTATTTCTACAACCTCGCAATGATTGGCACAGCCATTGCAATCAAAACTGCGCGCTTTAAACAGGGTATCTGTAAGCTGCAGCCCCCGGAACTGAGTTTTTAATTCTTTTCTTTGCACCACTTTTTCTTGTGCCAGATAAGCAGCCCCTAAGGCACCCATTACGGAAAAATGTTCCGGGACAATGACATTTTGTCCCAGCTCTGTCTCAAAAGCCTTCCGAATTCCAGGGTTGGCAGCAACTCCACCCTGGAACAGAATCGGTCCAAGAATTTCTTTATTCTTACCCACATTATTTAAATAGTTGCGCACCATTGCCTGACATAATCCTGCCAGAATGTCCGGAAGCGGATGTCCTAACTGTTGTTTATGAATCATATCCGATTCTGCAAAAACAGAGCATCGCCCAGCAATTCTCACTGGGTGTTCAGCCTGCAGCGCGATGGGTCCAAATTCTTCAATTGGGATTCCTAAACGCGCAGCCTGTTGATCTAAAAATGAGCCTGTACCTGCGGCACAAACCGTATTCATGGCAAAATCAACGACCACTCCATCACGCAAAATAATGATTTTAGAATCTTGACCGCCGATCTCTAAAATCGTTTGGACCTCTGGATACTGACGTGAGGCCGCAACAGCATGGGCAGTGATTTCATTTTTTACGACATCTGCACCCAATAAGGTGGCCGCCAGTTGACGTGCACTTCCTGTTGTACCCACGCCTAAAATTTGCACAGAGTTGCCGATCTTATTGCGTAAACTTTTAATGCCTTCCTGAATCGTTTGCATTGGCCGTCCCTGAGTTCTAAGGTACATCGCCTCCGCAACCGTATTATCTTCTCGAAGAAGAACGATATTGGTGCTGACTGACCCAACATCAACCCCTAAAAAATATTGATTAGTGTGCATGACTGATCTCTCCCAGCTGGATAACATTTTGTTTTCCCTTCGAACGTTCAAGCAAGTCCATAAAGGCTTCAAGCCGAGTTTGAACCCCAGCCTGGCCTGTGTGTTCATCAAAGGTTAAAGTCATAATGGGGACATTATAGTCCTCCTGAATTCGCGGCAGAATGCTTGAAGCGACAATTTCCGGCATGCATCCTAATGGAAGAATCTGAATAATTCCATCATAGCCCTGTTTTGCATAATGGACAGCCGCACCCACCGTTTCTTCACCGTGCCCTCCAACGAAGTGATTCAAATACGGTTTCGCTAAACGATAGTAAGGTTTAAGAGAGCGATATCCTTGAGCTAACCCTTGAAATACATGTTGGCCTACCCAACCCGAAAGATAGATGGATCGATCCACTTGGGCTCCCAAGTTTCCCAGTTGTTTTTCAACCTCAACTGAGGAAAAGGGCTCCAGGATCGTATAAATCTCACCGATGATCCCAATTTTCAACGGACTTTCAGAAAACCGTTCAGGATTTTCCTCTTCCTTTTCACGGATTCTTGACTTGAGCCAGCGTATCGCTCCTTTAATTCCTTCATCAGTCATCGCCAGTACTAAACGCCTCTTGGCCTCCTCGAAAAGCTGATCTGCTTCTTGTGAATTTACGGCATAAGGACGAAAACCGTGGATTAGATCTTCGATCTGATCGATAGCTACTGATTTGCGATAAGCAAAACGCAGCGCTCGCCCGATTTTATACCAAGAATTTTCTCTGCCGGCAAGATAGCGAATCCGCTCAGCTAAACCCATTAAGCTTCCGTCAGGGGGTTCAAGAATAACCACATCATAAGAAAATCCTGCGTCCTGAAGAATTTGGCGTTCACTTTCGCCATAATAACCGAAACGGCATGGCCCGATTCCGCCGGTAATTACGACGGTATCCGCGCCCTGTTCGGCAGCCTCAATATAATTTCCTAAATTGAGCTTCAACGGAAGGCATGCCGATTCCGGCGCAAGTTTTGTGCCAATATTAAGGGTTTCTTTACTGTTCTTCGGCGGTATAACATATTCAACGCCTAAACTATCAAACAGGGCCTGAATGACAATCCACGAATTCCCCATGTGGGGGAAGGTTATTTTCATATCCAATTCTCCTTTCCAGCATATCAAGAAAGGCCTCTAAGCGGGTAACCATGCCAGCCTCACCTGAATGTTCATCAAGCGTTACAACCAGATAAGGTTTTTGCCTTGCTCTTGCACGTCTGGCCATGAGATCATTCGTTAACGAATCTGTTCCACAGCCATAGCAGGATAGATAAATGATACCGTCAACCTTCGGATCTTCAAGATAGGACTCCCCCGCTCCGTAAATCTTTCGCGAATGACTCCAAAAGATACTTTTTTGAAGAGATTTTTGTTTTTCAGCAGCCACTTGATCCGAAACATTTTCAATGACCTTTAAATTCGCTTTGTCCTCTAACTTCGCCAAAAGATCTAGATTAGCATAGGTTTCATAGGTCAGATAACTATGTCCCAGCAGTGCAATTGTCGGTCGATATTCTTTCCCTTGAGAAGTCTCTTGCCCGATTTTTTGATCTTTTTCTGTCTTTGGCGGTTTCTTTAACGTTAATCGATTTCTGATTTCCAAAGGAAGATCATTATCGTTTTCAAAGAATGCCATGCTTTCTTCAAAACTCCAGCCCTGCTTACGCATGGTTCGGTATGCATCAAGGCAGCGTTCTCCCTCTTCAAAGGCACGCAAGACTTGATGTTTATTTTTTCCGAAGCATTTCCCCCATTGAATCAAGCTCTTCTCAACCGCTCTTACACCAGAGCGTCGATTAATATCCACGGATAGGACTTCGAGTTCTGGCGGAATTGACCCTAATATACTTTCGGGAAGTCCTAATACCTTAGGGCAATTATACGTCCCTTCTTCCATGCTGACTAAACGCGGAAGAAACACGGCATCGACGCCTGTAAACGAATTAAGATGTCCAATCAAAATCTTTATGGGAAGGCATGTATCCGCGGGAGATTTCTTCAGCCCTACTTCCATCATCGTCCGGTGGGTAGGCGGCGAACTGACAAGTTCTATGTCAAGCTCTCGAAAAAATCCTGCCCAAAACGGAAAATAATCATAATAGGTTAACGCACGTGGATAACCTAATTTCAAGCGTATAAACCTCCTCACATTTTTTCTTATTTTTGCTTGTCTTTTTACTCAGTTTTAAAAGTCTATTTTTCCGGCTGCCGAGATTCATCCTGTGGTTTCAAAATACTCGGTCGTGTATTATGGATTGGAACCGGCGAGCGGACAAGCACCTTCCCCATCGCCTTTGCATCAAAGGGAATAAGCGGCCATAAATAAGGAATACCGAACGATTTCGTCCGCAGCAGCAAAAAGAACACGAGAATAATCCCAATTCCAAAACCAATAAAGTTACCGATAAACGTTAATATGACTAAGAAGAGACGGACTAGACGATTCGCCTGAGCCAGCTCATAACTCGGTGTTGCGAAGGTACCCACAGAAACAATAGCAATATACATGACTATTTCCGGTGTAAATAACCCAACCTTAATCGCAACATCCCCCAACATAAACGTAGCCACTAAACCCAAGGCGGTCGAAAGCGGTGTCGGAGTATGAATTGCTGCCATTCTCAACAAATCCACACCCACCTCAGCAATTATTATCTGAGGAAAAAGTCCGATCTTACCGGGTTTAGCAATCCCCAGCCATCTCAGCCATTCAGGCAAGACGTTTGGATTTGAAGCTGCGGCTAACCATAATGGCAAGAGAAAAACAGCAAGAAAAATCCCGATAAACCGTATAAAGCGAAGATAAGCACCGACAACCGGTTCTTGCCGATACTCCTCAGCATGCTGAAGATGATGCCAATAGGTAACCGGAGCAATAATCACGGATGGAGAAGTATCGACAATGATAATAACATTACCTTCAAGAAGATGAATTGCGGCAACATCAGGTCTCTCCGTGTACCTGACCCTTGGAAAGGGGTTCCAGAACTTACTGCCCAGGATAAATTCTTCAACACTTTTTTCGGCCATCGGAATCCCGTCAATTTTAATTCCTTGAAGTTCCTTCGTAATTTGGCTAACCATATCAGGATTGGTAACATCTTCAATATAGGCTACGCAAACATCTGTTTTGGAACGCGAGCCGACTTGAACAAGCTTCATTCTTAATTTGGGGTCACGCAGCCGCCTGCGGAGCAAAGCGGTATTAAAGACCATCGTCTCGACAAAACCATCCCGCGAACCCCGTGTAACGCGTTCAATATCGGGTTCTGAGGGAGCCCGCACAGGAAACGACCGAACATCAATAACGATCGCTTTTTCCTGGCCCTCAACGAAAATAACCATAGGACCGGAAAGGAGAAAGTAGAAGACCTTATCCATGGTTTCGACTTCACTAACCTGTAAATCAACAATCCGGCCTTTAACCAATTTGTTTAAAGCATTAACGACAAGATCTGCTCGTTCAAGGTCAATCAAGGCATCCAGAATATAGCTGACGACATGCGTGTCCACCATTCCATTGACGGAATAGATCGCAACTTTTTTCCCGCCAATGGACATTTCCCGCAGAATAATATCATAGCTGTCCGGGACACCAAGTTCTTTATTCATGTAATCTACGTTTTCTTGGTAGTACTTACTGACTTTAACATCCTGTTCGCTTGAATTCTGCTGATTGGATTCATTTGAATTTTCAGAATTACTCAACGCTTACCCTCCTTTATCCTTTAGGATTAAAGGTAATCGATACGAGGTAACCAAAAAGTACAGCTGCCGCAATTCCTACGGCTGCTGCCTCAACGCCTCCGGAAAAAGCCCCGAGCAGCCCTCTTTTTCCAACCCCTTCAATTGCCCCTTTAGACAGGAGGTAGCCAAAACCCGAAAGCGGAACACTTGCCCCTGCTCCTGCAAACTTCACCAAAGGGCCATAAAGGCCGAGTGCTCCGAGAATAGCTCCTCCCGTTACATAGGTTACCAAAACATGAGCCGGCGTAAATGCGGGCTTTGTTAGGTCCATGAGAAGCTGCCCTATGACACATAGCAGTCCCCCCACCAAAAAAGCAGGAATAATTTGCTGAAACATTCGAACTCCACTCCTTTCAGGCTTCAATGACAACAGCATGCCCAATACACGGGATAGATTCCCCTTGTAAAGCGGATGTCGGGCTATGTAAAGAGCCGCTTCCAACAAGTAATACCCGTTGATATTGACCTGAGATCAGCTTTTGCATAATATCGCCTGCAAAAACAATGGAGGAGCAAGCACAGCCACTCCCGCCGGAATGAACATCCTGACTCGCTGGGTCAAAAATCAGAACTCCGCAATCATTAAATTGATTAGCCATTTCAATTCCGCTTCGTTTGAGAATCTCCTTTGAAAGCTGCAGACCCACATTGCCTAAGTCCCCCGTAACAATTAAATCGTAATCCGCAGGTTTTCGGTTAAAGTCTTGTAAATGATTCAAAATCGTATCGGATACAGCCGGGGCCATTGCCGCTCCCATATTATTGACATCCTTTTCACCATAATCGAGAACCCGGCCTATAGTGGCAGCAGTGATACGCGGTCCTTTCCCGGATTGAGCAAGAACTACACTTCCCGCTCCTGTTACCGTCCATTGTGCACTCATGGGTCTTTGGCTCCCATGTTCTGTCGGCAAGCGGAATTGCCGCTCTGCAGTGTCATGGTGACTGGAAACACCGACTAAAACATTTCGTGCAAATTGGCCGTCGATCAACATACTTCCTATCGCCATGCTTAAGGCCATCGTTGAACATGCACCGAATATACCAATAAAGGGGAAGCCCATTGTTCGAGCAGCAAAATTTGATGAAATAATTTGATTCAGCAAATCGCCAGCTAACATAAAATCAATTTCACTTTGCTGGAGGTTCGATTGCTTGAGTGCACCCTGCAATGCTTCTTCAAGCATTTTGCTTTCCGCAACCTCCCATGATTTATTTCCATTGATCGTATCCGGCCAAACTTTACTAAACGTCTTTCCCAGTGGTCCTTGCCCTTCTTTAGGACCGGCTACGGAATAGGATGAAAGAATGACCGGAGGATTTTCGAAAGTTACTGTTTGATTTCCTATGCGTTTTAGGTTCATTCCGATTTTCTTCCCCCATTTCATAATGTATTAAAGCAGCTTTAAAGCAGAAAGTAGTAAATAATCCCGATAATAATTGAGGTTGCTATTCCATAAACGAGAACAGGCCCTGCAATAGTAAAGAGACGTGCTCCTACACCTAGGACATACCCTTCGCGTTTAAACTCTAATGCGGGTGCAACAATTGAATTCGAAAATCCCGTAACAGGGACGATCGAACCAGCACCTCCATACTTACCTATCTCATCATAAATACCAAGCCCGGTGAGCAAAGCTCCAATCAGGATAAGTATCGCCGTTGCCGCTGAAGAAGCTTCTGTTCGAGGCAGACCTGCCACATTCAGCCCATTGATAATAAATTGACCGATAACACAGATCAGTCCGCCTACTACAAACGCACGGACAGAGTTTAAAAGGGCATTGGGTTTCGGAGTCATTTTCGTCGTCAAATTTTGGTATTCCTCAGGGGTAATATTCAGGTTGGGCGGCCTAAGACTTTTTCCTGGCAAAGCGATCTCTCCCTTCAAACACGGCTAAAATTAAAATTAATATATAGTTTTAACCTAAATGACTAATTTATTCAAAAGCCCGTCAACTTAAACGAGTTAACTGTGAAATTTTTCCATACGACGTGAAGGAAATTTCTGGATGCCGTCGAATTGAACAGAGAAAGAACTCGGATAGGAGGGAATCGGTTTGCAGATCGAGAAGAAAATAGAGCGTCAAACATTGTCCTTAAGTTTGGCTGGAGAACTTGATATGAGGACTTCAGAAGACCTTCGCCAAGCCATCGATACAGAAATCGATCGCCGCGGAATACGAACCGTTATTTTAGACCTTCATGACGTAACCTTCGTTGACAGTTCAGGCTTAGGTGTAATTTTAGGGCGGTATAAAAAGTTGATGCTGCTTGGGGGAAAAGTTATTATCAAACAGGTGCCTTCTCATATTTACAAGATCATGGAGTTATCAGGGTTACCGAAGATTATTCCCTTTGAGAATGGATCTTCTGATGAAGAAAGGAAGGGTAATGCCCAATGAAAAAAAATCAATTCGCACTTACCTTCAGCAGTACTGCTGAAAACGTCGGGATTGCACGGATGCTGATCGCTTCGATCGGAGCTCAACTTGACCTTTCACTGAACGATATTGAAGAACTAAAGGTTGTCATCTCTGAAGCCGTCTCCAATGCAATCATTCATGGTTATGGGAATAGGAGCGAGGAACTTGTCTCTTTGGATATCAAATATGATGAGGAAGCCTTACGAATCACTGTCCGTGATCGCGGATGCGGGATTTCCGACATTGAACAGGCAATGCAGCCAGCCTACAGCTCGGATCCTGAACGCATGGGACTAGGCTTTGTATTTATGCAATCCTTTATGGATGAATTAAATGTTGATTCTGTCGTTGCTCAAGGAACAACTGTAACAATGGTTAAGTACCTGAACAAAAATAACCCCTCCACGCATTAGGAGGGACGAAAAATGATTCAACGTTTAACAGAAATGAATCTTCCTCGTTTTCCTTTGCTTTCCGATGATGAAATGATGCGCCTTCTCCATGAGGCAAAGGAAGGAAATATCTCCTCCAGGGACAAGCTCGTTAATTGCAATCTGAAACTCATTTTCAACCTCGTTCAACGCTTTTCACACCGAGGCTATGAACTTGAAGATCTTTTTCAAATCGGCACAATAGGACTGATCAAGGCTATCGATAAGTTTGATTTTTCTTATGGGGTAAAATTCTCAACCTATGCCGTACCCATGATTATTGGCGAAATCCGGCGTTTTCTTCGAGATGATCATCCGATAAAGGTTCCGCGTTCCTATAAAGAGTTAGTTTATAAAGTAAATCGTACTCGAGAGAATCTATCATCGACTTTCGGACGTGAACCAACCATTGGTGAAATCGCTGAAGAAATCGGAGTAGAACGTGATGAGATTGTATCCGCTCTTGAGGCAGTTCAAAGTCCAGCCTCAATTCATGACACTCTTTATCAGGATGATTCTGATCCAATTTATATCTTGGATCAGCTTCCTATTGAAAAAGACCTCGAACCCAGTTGGTTTGAGAAAATTGCCCTAAAAGAAGTTCTCGATAAACTTCCTGAGCGGGAGAAAAAGGTTCTTCTCATGCGATTTTTTGAAGATAAAACGCAAAGCGAAATAGCTGCCCAGCTCAATCTCTCGCAAGTCCAAATCTCTCGAATTGAACGGGCAGCATTACACCACATCCGTCAGTTTCTTCAAGTCAACCCCGCTGATTCCAAATAATTAGAAGCCAAACACACCTTTTAAAGTACGGGTCATCTGCTGATACATTCCGGCTTTCGCTACCGCCTTTTCTGCAACAAGATTAGCTTGGCTTAAAAGTTCATTTTCACGGTAAAGCCGAATTTCCCCTAACTTTTGTCCTTGTTGAACGGGAGCCTCAACTTGCGGATCGAGTTTTGTTTCTGCCCATATATTTTTATCTTTACCTTTTTCTACGGTTACACCTAATGATTTTTCCGTTACAGCAACGACTTCGGCTTCCGTTCCCTTCCCTACTGTAACCACACCTTGTTTTTGGGCGGCAGGAGCAAATTCCTTGTGTGCATATTTCGCAAACCCGTAATTATAAATTTTCATAGACTCTGCAAAATGTCCCCGCACCTGCGGAACTCCCATAACCACAGCGATCAGGCGAAGCCCGTCCCGCTCTACGGTGGAAGCTAAGCAATATTTCGCTTCATTTGTCCATCCTGTTTTAAAGCCGTCGGCTCCCTGATACCACCAAAGAAGCTTATTCGTATTCCAAAGCTTGAACTTTCCATCGCGCAAATCGTATTCTTTGGTTGAGGTTAATTTCTTAACGAGCGGATATTTAAGTGCTTCACGGCCCATCAATGCTAAATCATAAGCACTGGTATAATGTCCTTCTGCCGGTAACCCATAAGCATTCGCAAAATGCGTATTTTTACAGCCTAATTCCTGTGCTTTTTTATTCATTTCGTTGACAAATGCTTCATGCGTTCCGCTGATATGTTCGGCCACAGCAACGCAGGCATCATTAGCAGAACCTACAGCGATTGAGATTAACATCTCTTCCAGAGAAAATGTCTCTCCGGGTTCAAGGTAGATTTGAGATCCCCCGAGCTTACAGGCATTTTCACTGGCCGTTACTTTATCCGTTAATTTAACTCTCCCGGAATTGACGGCGTCTGCTGCGACGAGCATGGTCATCAGCTTGGTTACACTTGCGGGAGGGAGTTCTTTATGGGGCTCTTTCTCATAGAGAATTTGGCCAGATTCAGCATCCATTAAAATCGCACTCGCTGCCTCAGTTTCTAGTTCCGCCGCTTGTGCCTGTGGTTTAACGGGAGCGGGCGCTGCCTGTACAATTCCGAAATTTCCTAATACCAACATTAACGTTAGCATTAAAGTCAGTTCTTTACGCATTCCTAATCCTCCTTGATAACTAAAATTTAACTACGTTTTCTTTATTATTCCCATAAAAGAAAATTCTATTGAAAAGGAAATACACATTCTATAATTAAGTCCAAACAAAAATATAAAAAGCACTCTGTTAAATTAAGTTTGACTTAACAGAGTGCTTTCTCTATTGAAAAGCTGAATTATTTTTTATAAACCTAATCTTTGGCGAAAATTTTTAACATAAGTTCTGCTCACAGGAATTTCATGACGATCTTTCATAATAAGATTGTACGTATTATTAAACCACGGAATTATCGATTCAATCCGATCGACATTGGCTAAGTAACTTTTATGAACCCTCAAAAAAGAATTGCCTAATATTCCTTCTAATTCACAAAGGGTATAGTTGGTTAAATAACTCTTTTGCTCGCTCACAATCCTAACAACTCGGTCTTCAATCGTGGCATAAAGGATTTCCGAACACGGAATTAAATAAATTCTCCCATTCTCTTCTATTTTTAATTTAGAAGGTGTCTGTTTTAAAGCATAATATATCATATCGAGTTTTTTTAAAAATTCTTCCGGTGTGCCCTCTTCTTTGATTTCCCCTTGAAGGTTATTGATTTCTAAAGCGTTCTCACTCTCTATTTTGCAGGTTTCTGCCTCCTGATCCGGAAGTGCGTCTTCAGGAGAATTTACTCCTTCTAAACGCTTCTGCAATCGGGTAATTGTCTCGGATAAGCGTTCCTCATGGATCGGTTTCAATAAATAATCAACAGCATTGACTTCAAATGCTTCAACCGCGTATTGATCAAAAGCTGTTGCGAATACAATAACAGGATTCAATTTTTCTATGAATAATTGCCGAGCAATGTCTACTCCTGAAGCATCCGGAAGTTGAATATCCAGGAAAAGTACATCAGGGTTGAGTTTTTTGACCTGAGCCATAACCTCTTCACCGCTGGCAGCCTCACCTACAATCTCTATTCCATCAATTTGCCTTAATAAAAAATTGAGTTCATCCCGTGCAGGTCGTTCGTCATCAGCGATCAATACTCTCATTATTCTCTTTGCCCCCTCTATTCCACTGAAAACTGCCTAGGAATGGTTAACGTAACGCAAGTTCCTTCGCCCTGTGTACTATCAATCGTAAAACAAGCCTGATCATGGTAAGCATACTTTAAGCGTTGGGCAACATTTTGAACCCCAATTCCAAGTCCAGTCGTGCTGATTTTAACCCCATTACGAAGCTGCTCTAATTTTTCCTTAGAAATTCCTACCCCATTATCTTTGACCTGAATAACTAAGTTCTCAGGTTCCAGCGATGCAAGTATTTGAATAACCCCTTGTCCTTTTCCAGGATAAACCCCATGTTTGAGAGCATTTTCCACGAGCGGCTGCAGTGTTAATCCTGGCAAGCGGCAGCTTAATGCTGTCTCTTCAATCTTTTCTTCTACCTTAAGTCGATCAGAAAAACGCGCTTGTTCAATAGCAAGATATGAACGGACATGTTCACATTCTTCCTGAAGGGTAACAAATTTATCACCACTCTGAAGATTTTTTCGAAAGAAGTCTCCTAACTGGATAAGAAGTTTTCGCGCCTTTTCCGCATCTGTACGGCAAAAGGAAACAATCGTGTTAATGGCATTAAAAAGGAAATGAGGATTGATTTGAGCCTGCAATGCTCTTAACTCGGCCTTGGCCACAAGTTGAGCACGTGCTTCAAGCTCCGCTACTTCAAGCTGCGTAGAGAATAACATCCCTAACCCGGCACCGAATTCCCAATCAACAGGACTAATCTTCTGACCGTGTTCCCGGTATATTTTCAGCGCTCCAATTATCTGGCTGCCCACTCTTAAGGGAACAACTAATGCAGCCGATAAAGGGCACTTCGGTTCTCTGCACCCAATTTCCTCACGAGACTCCGCTAACTTTAGCCCCCCTGATTCCAAAGCTAACCAAGTCGCTCTTGTTTGAATGACCATTCCGCTTTTATGGTGGTCGGAAGCCTTTCCAACGTGCGCTAATATTTTTTCACGGTCAGTTAATGCTACCGCGGCCATGTCCGTTTGATCAAAAATAATCTGAGCGACTTGTAAAGCCGTCTTTTCATTGAGACCTAAGCGTAAAATGGTAAGAGTTTGATTTGCAATCTGCAATGCTTTTTGCGCTTGCAAGGCTGCAATTTGCTCCTCTTCTTCCAAGGCTGTTTGAACCACTCCGATAAAGATAGAAATACCGATTCCGTTCATTGTAATCATTGGAAGCCCAATAACTTGAACTAAGTCCCATGCCTGCGTAAATGGCCGTGAAATCGCGAGAATGACTATCATTTGGATTATTTCTGCAACTATACCTACAATTAAGGACTGCTGCCATTTAATTCTCTTATGACGAAATTTAAGGCCGATATAACCGGCAAACAATCCTTCAATCATTGTCGCAACACCGCAAGACAGTGCTGTAAATCCCCCTAACAAAACCCTGTGAAGTCCGGCGACCAGACCTGCCCCAAGCCCCATTATAGGTCCGCCTAATAAACCTGCGGCAACAACTCCAACCACACGTGAATTGGCTAAAGCCCCTTTGATTTCAATCCCTGTATACGTTCCTGCAATTCCCATTGCTCCAAAAACGCAAATCAGCAGAACCATATCTTTTCGGCTTGCTTTGCCTCGTAAAGTTTTTTTAAAGGTTTTTGTTTTACTTACAAGATATGCCAGCGTTATAATTAAACTGGTATTTAAAGCCAGTCTCTCAAAAAGCAACCAGATCATGACCTTGCTCCTATCTTTTTACTTCTATATTGAGAATATCATGTTTTTCAGATTTGACAACATGGATCTCATAGTCGAATAATTTTATATATTTCTAAATTAATGTTCGGAAAATCTATTGTTTTTTTCTTATAGATAAGGTATAGTTTAGACGTTTGTGTATCTTACTGTTTTAATTGTATAAATTTACGGAGGTAGAATTATGAAAAATTATGATGTGATTATTGTTGGAGCCGGACCCGCAGGAATCTTCACTGCCTATGAACTGACGGCGCTTAATCCCGAGCTCTCTGTCCTTCTGGTGGAAAAAGGTCGTGACATCTATAAACGTTATTGTCCTATCCTGAAGAAGACGTTATCGAAATGTCCGCCTCCAACTGAAAAAAAAGAATATGCAGGCTGCATACCGGCATGTTCGATTACAAATGGTTTTGGCGGTGCCGGAGCCTATTCCGATGGCAAGTTTAATATTACTACGGAATTTGGGGGCTGGATGACCGAATATTTGTCACCTTCTGAAGTTTTAAAACTGATTCATTATGTTGATTCTATTAACTTGAGGCATGGTGCCCAATCCGAGCTGACTGACCCTACTACTCCTATGGTTAAGGAAATTGAACGGCGGGGCTTAGCCGCTGGTTTAAAACTGCTCCGTGCTCAAGTTCGCCATTTGGGAACCGAACAAAATCTCGAGATCATGAAAAGCATTTATAAACACCTAAAAACAAGAATTGACATGACTTTTGAAACTGAAGTCACGGATTTATTAACTCAGGAAGAAAACGGCAAACTCCAAATTACCGGTATCTTGGACGAAAACGGTCAGGAAATTCACGCTGCTTATGTTGTTCTTGTCCCAGGCCGGGATGGTTCAGAATGGTTAACCCGTATTTTCAGGAAACACAACCTTGAAATGACCAGCAATCAAGTCGATGTCGGTGTCCGTGTAGAAACTCTGGACACGATTATGGAGGATATTAACGAAAATTTATATGAAGGCAAATTTGTTTATCGGACTTCCGTAGGAACTTCAGTACGAAGTTTTTGCAGCAATCCCTCAGGGCATGTTGTTATTGAAAATCATAGCGGAGTTATGCTGGCCAACGGTCACGCGTTTAAGGATAAAAACCTAGGCAGCAACAATACAAACTTTGCCCTGCTTGTTTCCCATAACTTTTCCTATCCCTTCAATAAACCGAATGAATATGCGAAATCTATTTCTCGTCTTGCGAACGATCTTTCGAATGGCAGTGTTCTTCTTCAACGGTTTGGGGATATACTGAAAGGACGCCGTTCGACCGAAAAAAGGATTCGCGAAGGATTTATCGAGCCCACACTTAAAGAAGCCGTACCCGGGAACCTATGTCTTGCTCTCCCCTATACCACAATGCAAAGCATCATTGAGATGATTCAGGCTCTGGACCGTGTTACCCCGGGAATTGCTTCCGAGCACACCCTTCTTTACGGCGTCGAAGCCAAATTTTATTCTTCCCGCCCTAGGCTTACTTCAACGTTTGAAACTGAAATCTCCGGACTCTACGCCGGCGGCGATGGAGCCGGTGTTACACGCGGACTTGCCCAGGCAAGCGCTTGCGGCGTTGCTATAGCACGAGATATTATAAAGCGAATTCAGTAAATCATAAATACCTCGCGTACAGATAGATTTTTCTGTAACACGAGGCATTTTTATTATCTTTTATCTTATTATCTTGTTATTTTTATTTGTTATTCTTACAACTACTTAATTCCGAACATCAGTATTTCTTCTTAGGAACTTTGGCCGACTTCATGCCATGCCAGTAACAGGGATTGAAAAATGCAAACGGACGGGTGTAAACCTTATGCTTAAGGATGCACCCGCGAACAACTTGAATCCCCAAGGCATCCGCCTGCTCTTGATATTCCTGAGTCCAGTTTTGTTCCTGGAACCAGACGATCTTAGCGCCGCATTCTTGGACTTCGGAGATAAGATTAGGAAGCCGTTCTGCACGCAAACAGGAAACAACAACCTGAACTTTATCTTGAAGGGCAGCTAAATTAGGATAAACCTTAGACCCTTCAAGACGGGTAATCCCTTCTGCTACAGGAAAAACCGCACACCCAAATTCTTTAAGCGTTCGCCAAGCCTTCCATGCATGCTTATGCTTGTTAAAGCGATCGGCATCCCCAATTACAGCATAGCACTGGGCAGTATTCATATCTCCGGCTATTGTATAAATCTTCTTCTCACGCATTCCACCCACTCCTTAGCTCTCTTAATTAAGATACGTGAGTGGATTTTGTCTTATGAACAGAATCTCCTTTCATTTCACTCAACGAATTTGCATTCTATCATCATGAGGAATGAATTTAGAGTATAGCCTTCTAGCGAATAACTTTATAAATATAGGTTATCGGCTTTGGCTTTGCATTTGTAAAAGAGTAAGCTTTTCGGCAAACTTCACTCGCTTCCTCCCACGTTTTCCTATTCGTGTGCAAAACACAAAGCACATCCCCTGTATTTACATCATCACCAACCTTTTTGACCATCGTTACGCCTGCTGAGAAATCAATTTGATCTTCCTTCTTTTCTCTTCCTGCACCCAGCAGCATAGCCGTTATCCCTATGCTTTCTGCATCAATGGCAGAAACATATCCAGACTCCGAAGCTTTAACCTCAATGTGGTATTTACTTTGGGGCAGTTTATGAGGAGCATCAACCACTTCCGGATTGCCTCCTTGAATTCGGATCAACTCTTTAAACTTTTCAACGGCTGATCCCGCTTTTAGGATCTGACTCAGTTTAAGGTAAGCAGAATCAAAATTATTAAATGCTCCGCCTAAAACAGCCATATAAGAGGCTAAGGTTAAAACAACTGTTGTCTCATCCTCTGCACCCTTTCCTCGCAATATCTCAATAGTCTCTTTTACTTCATTGGCATTCCCTACTTCATGTCCAAGTGGCTGACTCATATCTGTAACCACTGCTATCGTTTTTCGATTTAATGATTTACCGATTTCAACCATAGTCTCGGCTAATTCAATCGCTTGGTCCACCGACTTCATAAAGGCTCCTGAACCCACTTTAACATCAAGCACAATACAATCCGCGCCGGAGGCAATTTTTTTGCTCATAATACTGCTGGCAATTAAAGGGATGCTGTCTACAGTAGCGGTTACATCTCTGAGCGCATAGATCTTCTTATCGGCGGGAGTTAAATTAGAGCTCTGCCCGACAATTGCCATTTTGTATGTGTTGACATTCTGAATAAACGTTTCTGGATCAAGTACGGTTTGAAAGCCTTCAATGGATTCGAGCTTATCAATCGTTCCGCCGGTATGGCCTAAACCGCGGCCGGACATTTTAGCCACAGGTATTCCTAAAGAAGCCACTAAAGGAATGATCACAAGGCTAAGCTTATCTCCTACTCCGCCAGAAGAATGCTTATCCACTTTTATTCCTTGAATTGCTGACAAGTCATTTTGGTCACCGGAATTGACGAAGGCAAGAGTCAGGTCAGCGGTTTCCCGTTTATTCATGCCTTGGAAGTAAACCGCCATTAAAAAGGCGGACATCTGATAGTCAGGAATTTCGTCATTTACATAACCTTGTACCAGGAAGTCAATCTCATCTTTTGTTAACACTTCACCGCGTTTTTTCTTTTGAATAAGGTCAACCGCTCTCAAAAAACCACCTCTCCCTTGACAGTCCAGAAACTTGATAGCTTGCAAATTAGTAATCTTAGATAATATAAAAAGTCTTAGGTCATTTCAAATTCTATAGAATTCTTACCAAAGCCTGGACAAAGCGAATAAACTGCTTTTCAATCCGTTCAGCTGTTTCCATAACCTCTGCATGACTTAAACGCTGCGGAAGAATCCCTACAGCCATATTCGTTACACACAAAATCCCAAGAACACGCATCCCGCCATGGTTTGTAGCAATCACTTCAGGCACAGTCGACATACCTACAAGATCAGCACCTACGGTTCGAAGATAACGGATCTCTGCAGGCGTTTCATAGCTAGGACCACTCATCGCCGCATAAACGCCTTCCTGCGGATGAATCCCGATCTCGCGGGCTACGGTTAAGGCTTTTTGTCTCCATTCCAAATCATACCCTTCGCTGAGATCAGGAAAACGCGGGCCTAAGTTTGAGTGATTAGCTCCCCGAAGCGGATTTTCACCCATAAAATTCAGATGATCCTTAATCAAAACTAAATCACCGGGACGGTAAGAGGAATTAATGCCTCCCGAGGCATTGGTGACAATTAATCCAGTAACACCAAGAACTTGCATAACACGGATGGGAAAGGTCACTTCCTGCATAGAATAGCCCTCATAATAATGAAAACGTCCTTGCATTGCAACAACCGGCTTTCCGTTGACCTTGCCAAAAACAAGCTCTCCCTTATGCCCTTCAACCGTTGAGACCGGAAAATGAGGGATATCACGATAAGGAATCGAAACCGCTTCTTCCATAACCTCGGCAAATCCGCCGAGCCCTGAACCAAGAACGATCCCCATTTCAGGTTGATTATTCACTTTTTCCATGAGAAAATGCCGAACTTCAGCAAGTTTGGCAGCATAATCCTTTTCAGTAATCGCCATTCCGATTAACCTCCTTCGAAAACTCGTATCTTAACGTCTTACTCTTTAAGCTCCTTATATTCTTAAACTTATTAGTTTCTTAACTTCAAACTTATTAGTTTCTTAACTTCAAACTTCTAACTTTTTACGATATCCGCCAGAAAACTTTTACCATGAGGAATTCTTGATGTCTTTAGATATTCGGCGACAGTTTGTCCCAGATCAGAAAAGCTGCTGCGAACACCGAGATTGACACCTCTTTGAAGTTCCTGTCCATAAACGAGAAGAGGGACATATTCTCTTGAGTGATCCGTACTTGGGGTCGTAGGATCACAGCCATGATCAGCCGTAATAATCAAGATATCCTCTTTATTTAAACAAGCTAATATTTCAGGCAGCCGGGCATCAAACTCTTCCAAAGCCTGAGCATACCCTTTGACATTATTGCGATGACCAAAAAGCATATCGAAATCCACGAGATTGGTCATGATCAGACCGCTTTTTTCCTCCTTTAGGTAGAGAAGCGTCTTATCCACTCCCTCTTGATTTCCTGTTGTTAAGACAAACTCAGTTACCCCGTGCCCATAATAGATATCCTTGATTTTACCGACCGCCATTACATTTAAGCCCGCCTCTTGAACATAATCCAAGAGAATTTTATGAGGAGGCTCGATCGCAAAATCATGACGATGGCTTGTCCGGTAATAATTTCCCGGTTCTCCTAAGAAAGGACGGGCAATAACACGACCGACCCTCATATCTCCATCCAGCATCTGACGGGCCGTTTCGCAGAATTGCATGAGTTCGGCAAGCGGAATAACCTCTTCATGTGCGGCAACCTGGAAAACAGAATCGGCCGAAGTATAAACGATCGGTCGTCCCGTTTTAACATGTTCTTCACCTAAGCGTTGAATTATTTCTGTGCCGGAAGCCACTTCATTTCCTAAAACGCGGCGTCCGATTTTCTCTTCAAAAGCTTGTATAAATTCCTGGGGAAACCCTTTCGGAAACGTCGGAAACGCTTTTTCCAGAATGACGCCTGCGATTTCCCAGTGCCCCGTAGTCGTATCTTTTCCTGGAGAAGCTTCGGCCATTTTCCCATAGCACGCCTGTGGATTGTCTGTAGGCTCTACGCCTTGAATCGGCGCTATGTTTCCAAGTCCTAAGGCTTGAAGGTTGGGTAAATTCAAACCATTCATGGCCTTTGCTATGTTGCCGAGCGTATTGCTCCCTTGATCACCATACTCCAAAGCATCCGGCATCTCACCGATGCCTACACTATCTAAGACAATAAGAATTGCTCTTTTAGCCAAATTTTTTACCTCCTGCCTAACTCTAATCAGCACGCGGGTGTGCCTTCCTAAAGACCTCGATTAAATGTTGACGTGAAACATGAGTATAAATCTGAGTTGTCGAAATATCCGCATGGCCCAGCAACTCTTGCACCGAACGCAAGTCAGCTCCGTGATCCAGCATATGCGTAGCGAAACTATGCCTCATCAGATGGGGATATACGTTCTCCCTTACTCCATGTTTCTGAGCCCATTTTTTAAGGATCTCCCAAATTCCTTGTCGGGTCAGGTTTTTCCCGCGTAGATTTAAAAACAGAATATCCGATTTTTTATCTTCTAAAAGAAAAGGTCTTGCCTCCTGCAGGTATTTTTTTAAAGCTTGTTCGGCAGGCTCTCCTAAAGGGACAATACGCTCTTTATTTCCCTTTCCGCGGCAGCGCAAGTATCCGGTCTCCGAGGTAAAGTCCTTCAAGGTTAAGCCAACGACTTCCGATACTCGCAAGCCGCTACTATAAAACACCTCCAAAATTGCCCGATCGCGAAGCAAAAGTACTCTTTCTCTTTCTGTTTCCCTGCCTTCTCTTTTAGCATCTTTTTCTTCCGAACTATTTTCTTTAGCCTGATCCTCGGAAGATGTACTCGCCAATAGTTTGTCCATTAGATTCTCAGACAACACATGAGGAAGATTTTGTTCCAGCTTTGGAGGGCTTAAATATTCCGTCGGATCCTTTTCTCTTATCCGTTCCAGCAGGAGAAACGAAAAAAACCCCCTCATCGTTGCGAGATAGCGGGCAAGTGAACGCGCAGACTTGCCTTGCTTTTTCTCCTGAACAAGGAACAGGAAGAGATCATTCCCTTCGCAGTTTCCAAAATCCTTAGTCCTCGCGTGCAAAAACTTATGTAATTTCTTAAGATCACGTTCATAGCTAAGCCGTGTATTTACTGAGAGTCCACGCTCAACATTAAGGTAGGTTAAATACTTACGAAGCCAAGTTAAATCCTGAAGCTCCATTTTATCCCCTCCCTTAATCGTCTACTTCTACATGGGAAGGCCTTTTTCCTGCGTTATTTACGCTGTTGCGAATTGGGAAACAGCTGAAGGACATAGCGGCTCCAATAAGGTTCTTCAACCCGCATTGGATTTCCGCTGGGCTTACGCTCATCTTGCCCCCGCGCGGAAATCCATGTACTGCAAACACTGACAAGTTTGGGCAGCAACACCGCAAGCAAAATGAGAAAGATCATAATCCGTGCAATTGAAGCGAAAAACTCAGGCCAACTTTTTCTAGGCATACGCTCCCCTCCCCTAAAACGTATGCTCTCACGGATTGTCTCTATGTTATTTTCTGCGAATCGCTAAAGATTTAGGAATTTTACTCCCAGAAGAGAAAAATATCCTTGCGACAGCCCTACGGCAATCGAGCCTAAGGATATTAAAATGGTAGCCAAGGAGTAATAGAAGAACTCGCGGCGTAAGGATTCGCCTGCCGTTTTCCCTCTAAGGAGGAGAAACGAGAAAATCGTTGCTATTCCGGCGCCCAGAAGCAAAAGCGGAATACCGGCAACCGCAGGAAGTAAAACCGAAATGAGAATTAACCCCAATCCCCATAATCCTTTTACGCCAATAATAAAACTTATCGTAAAGCCGAATACAAAACCACGGATAAATATGATCAAATAAATTAACGGAGTTCCGATAACGGTGAGCCCAAGCAGCCAAATACCTGCCATAATAATAAATTGTTCACGCGCAAGCTGCATCAAAAAACTGGAATCCAAAGTCGTTGGCTGACTCGTCAAAAGCTTATCCAGAAATTGAATAAGCTGAGTGCTTTCAGTCCCGCTTAAAGCCCCAACGCCAATAGCCCCAAAAACGATCCCAGCTAAATATACCCCCGTCAGCGTCAAATAAATGACCCAATATTGAAGAATATGTTCCTTAAGCAATCTGCGCATCTGGATTCCCCCTAATCTAACGAAACACTATTTACATCTTATAAGGCTTTATAAATAACTAAAAAAGGCCCGTAAGCGTAGCTTCTCGCACAGCAGTGAACGATTTCGCGGAGGGGCGATAAAGGAAACTTGGTTTGTGTTGAGGAACGAAACGCAAACCTTAGTTGACTTATCCTCGAAGGGGATAAGGAGTACGATGCTTTCGTTGGTTAGCGAAGCCACCGGTTCACTTCAGGTATTACCTAGAGGTTTGGCGAAGCTCCGACGAAAGCAAGTACGCCAGCCCCGAAGCGCTGAGAGAGCTGATGTGCGAGAAGCTACACGACCCAGAATTTCATAATTAGACCTTAGTAAGATGTATTCGTCAGATTAGGAAAGTATGTCCACTACCCGACCATAAACTCCTCCCCCGCCTTCTTGAAAAACAAGGTTACCTTCACGCGAGCCTAAAATCCATTGAGTTACTTTTTCTCCCGCAACCTGAACCAAATCATCTTTTGATGCATGGTGTAAAACAGCCATCTCTGTTCCGAATACGTCAAGCAACCGCTTATACATCCTAGGCCCGATGCCAGGCAGGCTGCTGAGCGGGACCTGATAAACATATCGGGAATCCGGAGTATGGATAAGCTCTCGATCGGCAATCGAGACTAAACGATCCATAACACCCGTTACGACCTTTTGGCTTCCACACCGCGGACAACTTAGTACAGGAGGCCGGCCTTCCACAATTTTTTCGCAAACTAAACAATACGTCCGGTGATATTTTCCAACCTTAGGAGGGAGTCCATAGTTCGCGATTACATGCCCTTGCTTTTCATACACTAATTTTGAAAGTCCTGCAAAGGAATTCTCTGTCAACTCTAATAAATTATATTCCCGGGCAATTTTGGGCAGGGAATGAGCATCTGAATTACTGAAAAGTGTAACGTGTTCAAGCTCCGATAAACTTCTGGCCATTTGGCGATCCGCGCTCAATCCGATTTCTAAGGCAGGCGGTAAGCCCGGTAAAACTTCAAACAGGGATGTACAGCAGTTCCCATAGATTCCTTTATGAGGAGTAAACGCATGGGCAGGCAGCCAAATCCCTTTTCCAAGGGCGACAGCCTCCAACCACTTCTCGATCCGGACATAAGCCTTCTGAGAGCTTAGCTGCCAATTTTTAACGTAAGGTTTCAGTTCAGATATATATCGTTCCATATTATCCAAGGAAGAAAAATAAGCAAGGAGATGTGCTGTTCCGTCTCCTACGCTTAGTTCCTGTTCGACTCCCGGGATTATGGTAAGGTTTCCTGAACGGTAACCGCCCCCCTCTAAAAGTTCAAGCTCACCCTCTTGCAGTAATGCTTTAAAATCATGCCGAACCCCATTGGATTGTGCATCAATGATTCCAATCATCGATAATCCTTTTACATCACGGGCGACACGAATAATTTGAGGTAAAGTTAAAGATCTGGCCGCAGTGATTTTTACAGCTTTACCGTTTAAACTTTGTCCAATATGAATATGCAAGTCGGCAAATGCTTTTATCACTCTTTTTTCCCTGCCAGCATCAAAATTCCTAAAGTTGTTTTAGCATCGCTGAAATTCCCATTCTTAGCTTGCCGGAGTGCATCCGTCCAAGAAATTCGTTCTACACTTAAAAACTCATCATCGTCTGCAGTTAAAGGAGCCCAAATCAATTCTTCAGCGCTAAATAGGTGCACTATTTCATCCGAAAACCCAGGGGTTGAATAGAATTTTCCAATATAATCAAGTCTTCCCCGATACCCCGTCTCTTCACGAAGTTCTCTTTGAGCGCAAATTTCCGGAGTCTCTCCAGGTTCGAGCTTACCGGCAGGGATTTCTAAGGTTTCCTGATCGATGGGGTAACGATATTGTTTAACTAATAACAGATCGTCTCCTGCCAAAGCTACAATAGCCACAGCTCCAGGATGACGTACGACCTCACGCGTCGCTTCCGCTCCATTAGGTAAACGAACAGTATCCCGATTGATATGCAGCAACCGTCCCTTAAAAACAGTCTCCTGACTTAAACCTTCTTCGCGTAAATTCAGTGGTGTAGCATTTTTCTGAGCCATATTTAAATCCCCCTTTGGCCAATTTCGCATTACTTTTAAACTCTACCTTCCCAGTATAATGTATAGACGCCAAAAAAGAAAAGCTGGCAAATGCCAGCTTTTCTTTATGCGCAAAGATTTATGATTATTTTACGTTTTCACGGGCGATTTCTACGCCTAGCTCCAATGCCTCTCGGTTCATAGGAAGAAGATTGTGCCGATATTCCGGAAGAACTTTTTTAAGGGCCTGAATGACGCTGTCAAGACTAACCACCCGAGTTAATTCAAGGTATGCTCCAAGAATAATCATATTTGCTACCCGAGTGCTTCCAAATTTCTCTATCGCCAAATCCTCTGAAGGTATTTTGATCACTTTAATATCCTGACGTTGAGGGGCTGCGTCAATTAAGGAAGAATTGATGAAAAGCAGACCGCCCGGCTGCAGTTTATTTTCAAATTTATCGAGTGAAGGACGGTTCAAAACAATGATTGAGTTAGGCTCACTGATTACCGGAGAACTAATTGGACGATCAGAAACTGTCACAGAACAATTGGCGGTTCCTCCCCGCATTTCTGGTCCATAGGAAGGCAGCCAGCTAACCTGTTTATCCTCAAACATCCCGGCATAGGCCAAAAGCTGTCCCATAGACATAACCCCTTGTCCGCCAAAACCGGCTATAATGAGTTCCTGCAGCATTCCCTCATCCCTCCCCTGCAAGACCCAGGGAATTCTGGGTCGGTGTAGCGTTCTTTTTTTCTCCAAGAGGATAATAAGGAATCATATTTTTTTCTACCCATTTCAAAGCCTCTTCCGGCTTCATACTCCAGTTCGTCGGGCAGGTGGAGAGAACCTCTACCAAAGCAAATCCCTCTCCAGCAAGCTGCACTTCAAAAGCTTTTTTAATTGCCTTTTTCGCTTTAGCCACTTCTTGAGGATTATGCACGGAAACTCGGGTAATATAAGCCGCTCCATCTAAAGTTGCTAGAATTTCAGACATCCTGATGGGATAACCCTGGACCTGCGGATCACGGCCTTTTGGTGCAGTTGTCGCTTCCTGGCCGATTAAGGTCGTCGGAGCCATCTGTCCGCCTGTCATTCCATAAATTGCATTATTGACAAAGATTGTGGTAAATTTTTCACCGCGTGCAGCCGCATGAATAATCTCCGCTGTACCGATAGCTGCCAAATCGCCATCTCCTTGGTACGTAAAAACAACTTTATCGGGATGAACCCGTTTTACCCCTGTTGCAACCGCAGGTGCACGACCATGTGATGCCTCAACCATATCTACATTGAAATAATTATAGGCTAAAACCGAGCAGCCAACCGAAGCAACACCAATCGTATCCTCACGGACACCTAACTCATCAATAACTTCTGCAACTAATCGATGAATAATACCATGTGCACATCCAGGACAATAATGGGTTTTTAGAGGAGTTAAAGCTTCGGGATAATCAAAAACTGTAATCATGATACTCCTCCTTCCTTCACAAGGCGCTTAATCTCGTTCCCAACCTCACGCGGCGTGGGAATCATTCCGCCTACTCTACCGTATAGATACACAGGAACTTTAAATTCCAGATGGTAGCGAACATCTTCGACAAGCTGTCCCAAACTCATTTCTACGGTTAGAACTTGTTGGGCATTCTTGCAAGCTTCTTGAATTTCTTGATGGGGGAAGGGATAGAGAGTAATCGGTCGGAATAAGCCTGCCTTGATTCCGGACTCACGGGCTTGATCGACTGCCGCTTTTGCTATACGAGCTGAAGAACCATAACCCACCAGAACGATATCCGCATCGTCAGTGAGATACGATTCTGCCATAGTTTCTTTATCCTGGATTTTCTGATATTTTTCCTGCAGCCGATAGTTGTGTTGTTCCAGTTTTGATGCCTCTAGATATAAAGAATTGATAAGATTTGGGGTTCTGCCCTTTGATCCCTTTAATGCCCATGGTTTTTCAGGCGCAACGGCTTCCTTTTCCGGCAGTTCTACTGCTTCCATCATTTGCCCCAGAACACCATCTCCAAGGATCATGACAGGATTCCGATATTCATCCGCTAAATCAAAGGCTTTACCCATTAAATCTACAGCTTCCTGAATCGTCGCAGGTGCGAGTACGATCAAGTGATAATCGCCATGTCCGCCTCCCTTGACAGCTTGGAAATAATCGGCTTGCCCCGGTTGAATGCTTCCGAGTCCCGGGCCTCCGCGCTGCATATTAACAATTACACATGGGAGTTCTGAGCCCGCTATATAACTAATCCCTTCTTGCTTTAAGCTGATTCCCGGAGAGGAGGAAGAAGTCATAACCCGAGCGCCTGCTGCTGCTGCGCCATAAACCATATTGATAGCAGCAACCTCAGATTCTGCTTGGATAAACACTCCGCCGACTTCGGGAAGACGCCAGGCTAAGTACTGAGGAATTTCATTTTGCGGTGTGATCGGATAACCGAAAAAATAACGGCACCCTGCTTTTACTGCGGCTTCTGCTAAAGCTTCATTACCTTTCATTAAGACCTTGGTCATGCTCTTTTCTCCTCCTTTCGTACGGTAATAACAACATCTGGGCACATACGTGCACAAAATGCACATGAGATACACGATTCCTGATCTACAACAGTTGCCGGATGATAACCCATCCCATTTAGGTGATCTGCAAGAGCGATAAGATGTTTCGGACAAAAAACGACACAAAGTCCGCATCCCTTGCATCGTTCTTCTTGAAACTCAACTTTCTTCATTGCCGCCGCCTCCTCTCGTGTAATATCATTAATGCAAATATTGCAAATTGAATGCCAAATCAGTCATTTAAGGTCCGTTTAGGATTGTATACTTAAAGACTCGCTTTACAGTAAACAGAGCAGTCTTTTTCCGTTCTGCCTCAAAGTTCTTAAGCTTATTTAAAGCCGACAAAAGCATGCAATTTTTTGCAGACAATGCAAAAAGATGCTTGCAATATTTTGCAAGCATCTAATCATTAAGTCCATGACGTTCCAGCTTATAAT
The DNA here is from genome assembly GCF_049860565.1 of Desulfitobacterium nosdiversum. Classification (GTDB taxonomy): domain Bacteria; phylum Bacillota; class Desulfitobacteriia; order Desulfitobacteriales; family Desulfitobacteriaceae; genus Desulfitobacterium_A; species Desulfitobacterium_A nosdiversum. The sequence goes on along the minus strand of NZ_CP172056.1, from coordinate 2,129,347 downwards.
ACAGATTTCTTAAAGATATCTTTAACACCTGTGCCGCCTTTGTCTTATTTCCGCCCGTTTTTTGTATAACATCGATAAGCAACTCGCGCTCCCATTTTCGCTGCAATCCTTCAAACCCTTCTTCATAAATCGTTTCCGCATGAGAATCTATTTTGTACGACTCTCTGGCTTCCGGGCTTTTTAAAGCACGTCCGTTTTGATGATTGATCAAATCCAGGGCCGGCAGATGATAGGGTTCAATCACTGTTTCTCCGCGTTTCATATTTATAATGGCTCGTCCAAGAACATTTTCCAGCTCACGAACATTTCCAGGCCAAGAATATTGCTCTAAGACATGAAGTGATTGCTCCGCAATTTTTTCAACGTTTCTTCCGTAGTCTTGGTTGAACCTGCGGAGAAGATGATCCGCCAATAAGGGAATATCTGAGCGGCGTTGACGCAAAGGCGGTATGACAATGGGAATTACATTTAAACGGTAATATAAATCTTCACGGAATTTACCCCGGCGGATCTTTTCCTCAAGATTTACGTGCGTTGCGGCAATAACCCGAACATTAACGGGAATAGGATGATTGTCACCTACCCGGATCAGTTCTTTTTCTTGTAATACCCGAAGTAATTTAACTTGAAGCTTTAAACTGATACTACCGATTTCATCGAGAAAAAGCGTGCCGCCGTTTGCTTCTTCAAACAATCCGATTTTCCCGCCGCGCCGTGCTCCTGTAAAGGCACCGTCAACATATCCGAAAAGCTCACTTTCAAGGAGATTTTCAGAAAGTGCAGCACAGTTTACGCGTATAAACTGTCCCTTTTGCCTTTCACTCAAATGATGAATGGCATGAGCAAAAAGCTCTTTGCCCGTTCCACTCTCTCCTCTGAGGAGAACGGTAGCCGGTATTTGAGCTGCATTTTGAGCCTGCTCGATCGCTTCCCGTATTTCTTGGCTTTCACCCATGATATCTTTAAAAGTATATTTTGCCTCTAGATGACGGATAAGGCGTTTTGCTCCTTCAAGTTCTTCTGAAAGCTTTCGAATTTCTGAAAGATCATGAATAACTCCGACAGATCCCACTAATTTGCCTTCAACTCTAATCGGAGCGACATTGACAACAACCTCGCGGCGTTTGGGACCAACTTTCATCGAGACTCCCTTAACCGCTTTACCAGTCTTTAAAACTTGCATATGCATACTGCTTCCATCAGCTATATCAACAGTGGGGGGTTTTCCTATAACATCCTCTGCCGTTAGCCCTGTTAACCGGGTATACGCCGGATTAATGAGGATTTCTATTCCCTGGTCGTCCACAACTGAAATCGCATCTTGTGTGGAATTAATGATCACCGATAATAACTCAGCGTTAATGACCTGGGTCGCTTTTTCATCATTTCTGATCAACTTACCGACACGTTCCAGAGTCATTCCACTCCCCGCCTCTCAGTAGCTTTTATATAAATATTCGCCTCTTTTTTTAAAAACTCCTGCCCTGAGAAAGCTTAAAAAGTGATCACTTTTTTGTGTTGTAATAATAAGACTTATAAGCATCATATCCGGCTGCAATTGACAGATCATCACTGTATTTTCCCTGAAAGTGGTTAATACTAAAAGCCGTAAAACCGGTGACATATGGCTCAGCAGCTTCCATTTGCAGTACTATTTGATTTTGCGAAGCAGGGACATTTCCCATAGGAGTCGAGGTATATGTCTCAGTATTTGCATACAGCCTTAACCCGGCAGCGTCCGTTCCCTCTTTCGTGGCAGCAAGGATACTCGGCAGCTGGCTGACTGCATTATAGTGAGCACCGACACTGTCTTGCAAAGCTAAAATATCTATTCCCGTACCTTTAAACACATTTTTAAGAGTTACAGCCCAATTAGTCAGGGAAACTTGCGCCCCTATTTGAATTCCTAATTGAGAATTGTAAAAAGGAGAAACCATTACTGATTTATTCGAGGTTTTTGCTTTCATTTCACTGACTATAGATTTAAAGAAAGTATTTAAATTGCTCTGTTCACTCTGGGTAGTCGCTGTAATGTTTGAAATCTCGTAGGATAAATACCAGCCGCTGAATGAAGGATGAAAAGTATATTTAGACGCAATTTCATCAACAATTTGTTTGTTCATATTCGCTTCACCGGCTAACCATACTGAATCGGAAGCTCCTTTTCTCCACCAATCCTCATTATCTCCAGTCCCTAATCTTATTTTTACCCCTATCGCGTCAGCAGCTGTTAACGCATTCTCTAAGAGGTCAACTGAGTTAGAGCGATACCCCGGGATTGTGGTTTTGTAACTGGCATTTTTATTGGCCGGAGTAGTATCAAAGGTGTTTTGAATAATCAATTCGTTAATTCCAACATCTTTTAACATGGTTAATTCATTTTGCCAACGGGTAAAGTCCCAATCTTTACAATACCAGGATTGGATAAAAGAGCTTTCAAAAAGCGGAGCAGTATTAAACTTGGTTACGTTCGGGTTAGAATTCTGGAATAAAGAATCAGAAATCACACCTGTTCCCCCCAGAATAATTAATGATTTATTCCCTAAAAACTGATTAAGATAAACGCGAGTAGCTTCACTCAGAGGGTTACTCACCAAGACGACGGGCACTTTATTCTGAGCCGCTAATGCTGTGCCTGCTAGAGCATCTGCATAATCGTTTCCCGTTGCCACATAAACGCTGTTCCCTGTAAAATCTCCATTAAACTCTTGGACTACGGCGATATTACGGTCATATTTAGTTATACCTATTATACGTTCCGCATTAGGAAATTGAGCCGCAACAGCATCACTTATTTGCTCTTGATTGCCAATAATATACGTTTTCATTAGATTGTGCTGCTTTAAAAACGAACGGGTAGAGTCAGAGATCTCAGTTTGCGGAGCTAAGAGAATGGGCATACTTTTTTGGGCTGCGACAGAAGCAATGGACAAAGCATCTGCAAAATCTTCACCGGTTGCTACAGCAATTTGAGAGATATCGCTGATGTGTGAAGCTACTATTAAGGACGTTTCATAACGATCTTTACCTGCCCATCTATTCGGTGTTATCCCCATCGCAATGAACTCCGAAGTAAGATTATCCGATAAAACGCCTGTCCCGCCGATTAAGATAACGTTCTTAACACTTAGATTTATCAATACCTGTCTTGTAACTGGTGGCAAAGTATCTTTGTATGAAAGAAGGATAGGGGCTTTATACATTTGAGCGGCTGGCGCAGCAACTAAAGCATCAGGGTAATTATCACCGCAAACGATAATCGCATAATCCGATTGACTCCAACCTTCTTTAGCAATGGCTGCCGCCGTTTCATAGCGGTCTAATCCGGCAAAACGATGAACTGCTGAAGCAGTTACAGTGGAGGTTGTTGCTGGCAATGCCTGTGTTTGTACAGTAAAAGAAAAAAACATCAATAAGGTAACCAAAAATGTAAAAACCCTTCCCATGATCTTCTCTTTTCTCTCTTTATCCCTAAACTTTAATAAACCAAAAGCAGGTGACGGAGATTCACCTGCTTCAAATCTAACAATATTATTTTACATCAAATTAATAACCATTAAAACACTATTTTATCCTGGACACCTAAATCCCTTTCCTATAGCCATATCCACGAATTCTCTTTTCAAGCACTTTAGCTTTACATTAAAGTTATATAGGTTTTTAAAATGCGTGTGGTTGTTTTCACTTACATTAACTTCCCATTGAATGCCTGCAGTATTCGCAAAAGTCAACAACTTGGCCAGATATTCCAGACTTACATTCACTAATCCCTTAGGAGATATACATTCATCATTACTCGTCGTAAATTTATTGATAACTTGAATTTCAGCATCTTTTGTAATCTTTCCGCCCTTTTCTTCATACATGCTTATCAGCTCATTATAAATTTCATTATATTCTTCTTTTTCAAGCTCGCAGAGTTCTCTTATGCCACCATCTTGACCGACCGAAGTAAATCGTTGAATACGTTCTAATTCTAAACAGCCATTCGACATAATGATTACCTCCTATTTGTTAATCTTTTCTTGAACGCTTACTTATTATATTCATTGTACTTGTAAGTTTTTTCACTTAAAATGTACTATAGTTAAATTTTCTTGTCAACTTTTTTTAATTTAAAAATAAAAAACACCTTTCATTCCACTCTTAATTAAAGATTGAATGAAAAGGTGTCAGCAACGATAAATTATTTTAAACTTTATAAAGCAATTTAAAGGTTTTACAATAAACTTGCCATACGCAGCTTATCGGCAACCATTGCGATAAATTCTGAATTTGTTGGTTTACCCCGATCAACGTTAATGGTATAACCAAAGAATCGATTCATAAATTCGATATTTCCCCGATCCCAAGCCAATTCAATGGCATGTCGAATGGCACGTTCCACACGGCTGGGTGTCGTGTCATATTTTTCAGCAATCAAAGGATAAAGTTCTTTCGTAACAGCTCCTAAAAGCGATACTTCTTGAACAACACTCACAATTGCATCTCTTAAATATTGATATCCTTTAACATGGGCCGGTACTCCCATTTGATGAATCATGCGTGTAACTTCAACTTCCAAGTTGCGTGAATTGGGAATACCTTCAGAACTGCTATTGCCTGAGGCAAATGAGGTTGCGATCGAAGAATTGTTAACTGCATTTTTTACGAGCATAGAAGAAGCCTGATTAACATTTACGGATTCTGCCCCTTGCAGTTGGCGAATTCTTTTCCCAAGCGTATCTAAATCAAAGGGCTTTAAAACAAAATAATCTGCGCCAAGACGGACTGCGCGTTGAGTCATACTTTCTTGTCCAAACGCCGTTAGTATTATAACATGTGGTTTTTGAATATCGTTTTGGATCTTTTCCAATACCCCTAAGCCATCCAAATGAGGCATGATAATATCCAAGACTACAACATCAGGTTGTTCTCGATAAATAAGATCAAGTGCCTCATTTCCATTATAAGCAACCCCGGCAATTTGCATGTCTTCCTGCCGATTGATGTATTCACTCAAGACTTCAATCAATTCACGGTTATCATCGGCGACTAAAACTCGAATGGGTCTTTGCATTTATTGCTCCTCCTTGTTCTGGATTCTTTATCCAGATCGAAGTGTTTTTTAATTCGACAATTGTATAGATTTTCCTGCTTATATATTTAAAATTAATGTACAAAACGTAAATTAATTGAGAAAATTTTTATTTTGAAAACTTTGGCAATTTCCATTATATCATAAGTTAAAGATGAAATTCTCTAATTATAATTTTTTTAAATAAAAAATTGGATAGTCATATAATGACTATCCATATATGATTCTTATTATTTAGAGAGAAATATGTTTAAGCGGCCTCATCTTGCCCGGAAATGACTCCCGCTTCCTTAAGCATGTTTTGTATGAAAACACCGTAACCCCGGGTAGCATCATTAACAAAAACATGAGTAATAGCACCCACAATTTTACCGTCTTGAATAATTGGACTTCCGCTCATTCCTTGAATAATTCCCCCTGTTTTTTCTAATAAACGCGGATCAGTAACATGGATGACCATATTTTTGCTATCGATTCGATTCTGCATGATTCGTTCAATTTGAACGTCAAATTCCTCAATTGTTTCTCCTTCCAGGACCGTATAAATCTTTGCAGGACCTTCTTTAATTTCAGCTTCCCAAGAGACAGGAATAGCTTCTTTAAAGTAAGGATTAAGAACTTGCCCCTGCATGATTCCAAAAATACCAGAAACAGAGTTTTTTTCAATATTTCCGGAAAAAGAAGTTTGGCTGACAAAAGAACCTACTTTTTCTCCTGGATGACCTCTGCGTCCTTTTTCAATGGCATAGATTGAAGAAGCAATAACACTTCCATTTAAAACTTCTATTTTTTGATTTGTATCAGCATCGTTGATAACATGTCCTAAAGCTCCGTATTTATGACTTTGAGGCTCATAAAATGTTAGCGTTCCCACTCCGGCTGCTTCATTACGAACGTAAAGCCCAACGCGATACCGATTTGTTTCCGGACAATAAACGGTGTTAATTCTCTTTTGAGTTGTTTGGCCATTTCGCTGACAAAGGATTTCTGCATAACCTTGTTTCATTCCCGCCTGGTTAATTGCATTAGCTACATCTTGATCCGTTTTAACCTCTTGATTGTCAACTTTTAAAATAACATCCCCAATTTCGATGCCCGCTTCTTTAGCGGGATAAACAGGCTTTCCGTCTTTTCCTGTAACAGCAGCTTGACCAACAACCATAACTCCTTTTGCTTGAAGGCTGACTCCAATCGATTGACCGCCAGGGATGAGCTTTACTTCCGGCATAACCTTAATTTCTGTATTTTTGATTGGAAATAAGCCGAAAAGCTTATAGGAAACATGAATCACTTCAGGTTTTCCGGTTGAAGCCATAACTGCGTTTGTTGAAACATTGGGTTCAGCTTTGACAACTTGAGAAAATAATCCGGTAAGTTGAGGAAGAGCTTCATTACTTTGCTCTTTAAACTCTGGAATTCCCGCAAGCTGCTGAATCATAGGCTGAATTCCTAGGAAGGTACAGAGAAGAAGACTTCCGAAGATGACTGTTCTCCTCGTTTTCACTCTCATATCACCCTCCAGTCTTTTTCTCCCCAAATTTCTTTTTTTTCCCCCGATTTCAGTTAAAAACTTTATTTAATTGAAATCTAATGTTAAATTGTCCATATTGCTTGTTTTTCATCCTGTAAAATCCGTTCCATGATTTCCAAAACAAAAACAGGATTATTTTTGATAAGCTGAAAAATAAAAAAAAAGAAGGCGACTAACCTTCTTAAATATTTCCACTTTACAATTTTATATTAACAAAACTTACAATTAAAAAATAATCATTTTTATACTCATTTGCGTATGAAATAATATATAGTCCCACTCAAGGGCAAGGCCTAGCTATCACTTGACTGCTTTTCCGGGCGCAAATAGCCGCGCTTCGCTCCTGCTCCGCTTGCTGCTGTCATGTGACAGCCAGGCCTAATTTTGTGTCTTTTAATGCATGTGATATATTTAACGCAACTTAGTATTAAGTTACTTATTACGTGCACGCCATAATTGCTCAGCATGCTGGAGAGAAATATCTGCTGATCCTCCAAGCATTCGGGAAAGTTCTTCAATTCGCGCTTGTTCATCTAAGCGGTTAACCGCTGTCCGGGTTCTTTCTCCTACTGTTTCCTTAATAATTCCGAAATGTTCATCAGCAAATGCCGCCACCGGTGCAGAATGTGTTATGCAAAAAACTTGTTTTGCCTCTGCAATTTTAGCCAGCTTCTCACCAACTTTTTGAATAGTGCGTCCGCCTACCCCGCTATCCACTTCGTCAAAAACAAACGTTCCTACGGTTTCTATTTTTGCAAGCAAACTTTTTAACGCAAGCATTAAACGCGACATTTCTCCGCCGGAAGCTACTTTCACGAGGGGTTTAGCAGGCTCGCCTAAATTGGCTGTAAAATAAAATTCAACATTTTCCGCTCCGCCTGGGTGTGGTTCTTGAACGGTTATAAAATGGACTTCAAAGTGACTTTTTTCTAAACCAAGACTTGATAATTCTACGTGAAGTCCTTCTTCGAGCTTTTTAGCAACAGCACTGCGCCTTTCGGTCAACAGGGCGGACCATTTTTTATATTCATTCAAGACATGCTTCTTTTTATTTTGAAGCTGTTCCAATCCTTCCTGAAGATGCGTAATCCGATGAAGTTCTTCCTCCATCTCTTCTTTAGCTTTTAAAATTTCTTCAACCGTAAGACCATACTTACGCAAACGATGCAGTTGAATTAACCGTTCCTCGATTTGATCCAATCGGCCGGGTTCAAACTCTAGATTTTCCTGATAAGAACGGATTCGTTCAATTAAATCTTCAAGACTGTAATAAATGGTTTCAAGCGGTTCATTTAATTCCTCTAAGCGGTCGTCATAACGGCCAAGCTCCTGAACAATTTTAAGGCTCCCGCTTAAAAGATCATATGCGGATTGTCCCTGAGAAGCCTGATAAAGATTTGCATAGAGCTCAGTTGTTAAATTTAAAAGCTTTTCGTGATTACCCAACCGTTTCTTTTCGAGCTGCAGTTCCTCTTCTTCTCCAACCTGAGGTTCTATCGCAGCGATTTCCTTAATCTGAAAGCTCAGCATTTCCTCACGTTTAACACGATCCCGTTCTGAGGATAAGAGCTCCTTTTCTTCATTTAAAAGTGCACGATAGTTTTGAGCTTGCTCGTTAACATGTTTAAGAATCTGAAGAAGTTCCTCTCCGCCGAAAGCATCCAACAGATCACAATGAGTTTCGGAATTAAATAAAGACTGATGCTCCATTTGCCCATGAATGTCCACTAATCCCTGGCAAAGGACACGGTAAAGACTGAGCGGAACCGTACGCCCCTGCACACGGCATCCATTCCGACCATTCATATTAATTTCACGATAAAGAAAAAGCTGTCCATCTTCCGGAGCATATCCTTCTTCCTCAAGTTTCTCCGCCAAGCCTTGAGGTAAATTTTCAAAAACGCCTTCGACTCGAGCTTTTTCAAGCCCATGGCGAATAAAATCTGTGCTGGCTCTGCCTCCAAGCAATAATCCTAAGGCATCGATCAGCATGGATTTCCCCGCTCCTGTTTCCCCGGTAAAGACCGTTAAACCTTCTTTAAAATTTAAACGGACATTCTCCATCAGTGCAAAATTCTCGACATGCATCTCTGTAAGCATTAGAGTCCCCCCTCTCTAACTCAAACGCCTTAACCCATGATGTCTGCAATCCGTTTGCGGACTTCGGCAACAGCACTCAGTGGTTTAATCACAAGGAGGATTGTATCATCCCCGGCGACCGTGCCAATAATTTCTTTCCAATTTCCTTTATCAATTAAATCAGCAAGTGCTTGAGCATTTCCAGGAATCGTTCGGATCACGATCAGGTTTTCACTGTCGTTAACGGTGACCACTGTTTCCTGCATCCTGCGTTTTAAGCGTTCCAAGGAATTGACGGTCTGAGCCGATCCAGGAATGGCATAGCGATAATCATCGTCTGGAGTAGGAACTTTGATCAGTCCCATTTCTTTGATATCCCGCGATACGGTCGCTTGGGTTACATCATAACCTTCCTCCCGTAAATGTTCCGCTAATTCTTCCTGGGTATGAATGGCCTCTTTGGTGATAATCTCCTGAATCTTCATTTGCCTCCGAGCCTTCATCCGATTTCCTCCCTTTTCTTTTGCACCAAAACCCAATATGGAGCTTCCCGATCCTGATTGATGTATTTACCCTCAAGAACGCTGAAGCATTTTCGAGGTAAGGACGTTAAAAATTGATCAACTGCACTTGCTTCTTCTTCTCCGCCCGGATGTCCCCGATAGATCGTTAAAACGAGTATTCCATTTAAGGTTAACATTTCAAGAACAGACTGCAAAGCAAGAAGTGTTGATTCTGCCTGAGTCGTAAGAGAATGGTCTGATCCAGGCAAATATCCTAAATTAAACATGGCAATATTAATAGGTTCTGAAACAACTTCCCTGACTCGCGCATGGGTTATGGCATGAAGTGAAACCCGTTTTGCAACACCATGCTCACTTAACAAACATTCAGTTTCTTTTAACGCCCTATCTTGGATATCAAACGCATGTACCCGTCCTTTGGGACCAACTGCTTGGGCTAAAAACAAAGTATCACGCCCCCGGCCGGCAGTCAAATCCAAAGCGATGTCTCCCGGCCTAATTCTCTGAACGAGAATCTCGCGCAAAAAGCCTTGAATATCTTGAATTCGATTACTCATGCCAACGGTCCCTCAACTTTTCACGAACCACTCTCGGAAAACTTCTTTTTCCAAGTCGGATTAAAAGGGCTTTAAGCGGTGAAGTTCGGATCAGAACAGTTTCACCCGGTCTTATTACAAGATCTTCACGCCCATCAAAGGTGATTTGACATTCTTTTCCCCGTGCTAAAAGAATTTCAATACTCTCCTTTTCCGAGACGACCATCGGTCGAGCGGATAAGGAATGCGCCGACAGCGGAGTCAGCAAAATCGCTTGCACATCTGGGCTGATAATAGGCCCTCCTGCTGATAGGGAGTACGCAGTTGAACCCGTAGGGGTTGCAACAATTAAGCCGTCTGCAGGATAGCTCACGGATGGTTCTCCCGATATGTTTGCCTGAAGGGTAACCATTCCTTCCGTACATTGACGATGAAAAGCAACATCATTGAGAACTGTATATTTAAGTTCGCTTTTATCGGTTCGTTTAACCACTGCCTCCAGCATCAATCGTTCCTGGATGCTGTATTGCTGCTCAAGAACCAGCTTTAAGGCAAAAAACACTTCATCACGCTCGATTTCGCACAAAAAACCTAACCGCCCCAAATTAACACCTAAAACAGGAATTTTATAGGGTGACGCTTCCCGAGCCGCCTCTAAAAGCGTTCCGTCCCCGCCGAGTGAAATCAAAAACGTAACGCCCTCAGCCTTGATTTCATCCCATTCCGTTAAAACCTCCCAGCCAAGAGACCGGAACCAATGGGTAAGCTGTAAAGCTAAAGACTGTGACTCGGCTTTGCTCTGGTTAACCCATAAGCCTACTCGATCCACCTGCTTCACTCCGTTCCTCTCTGTGCTCGCTGAACCAAATCGGCAACCTTTGACCGCCAGTCTATGCCTTCATCACCTTGGACAGCCAGCCAAGCCAGATACTCGATATTTCCTTCCGGTCCTCGAATGGGAGAATATTCGATTCCGCGTATAGTAAAACCATGAGCCTCAGCCTCACTAAGAACCTGAATAATAACTTGAGCATGAATATCAGGATCTTTAACAACCCCTTTTTTACCGACCTGTTCACGCCCTGCTTCAAATTGGGGTTTAATCAGAGATATCACTTGCCCTTTATCATGAAGGATCGCACGCATCGCCGTAAATACTTTAGTTACCGAAATAAAGGCCAAATCCGAAACAACCCAATCCACCTTTTCCGGAAGATCGTCAGCCGTCAAATAGCGGGCATTGACCCGTTCCATCGAAACAACTCTTGGATCTGTTCTCAATTTCCAGTCCAATTGACCATATCCCACATCAATTGCATATATCCGAGCTGCACCATTCTGCAAGGCACAATCCGTAAAGCCCCCGGTGGAAGCTCCCATATCGGCAATGACACATTGCGAAAAGTCAACGGGAAAAACCTTTAACGCTTTTTCAAGCTTCAACCCGCCTCGGGATACGTAAGGCAAAGTTTGTCCCTTGAATTCAAAAACAGTCGTCTCCGGAAACTCCATTCCCGGTTTATCTGCGCGTTGCCCTCCCGTATAAATCAGTCCTGCCATGATCGCTGCTTTTGCCTTTTCACGGCTCGGCAGGAGTCCCTGCTGAACGAGTAAAACATCTAGTCGTTCCTTACCTTTAGCCACGATTTCTCCCTTCTCGAACACGATGCAAAATCTTCAGCCGTTCGGCCGCTTGAAGGATCCCCTCAACAGATAAGCCATTTTCCCGCTGGAGCAGAGAAATTGAACCCTGTTCCACAAAACTCTCATAACCAATACATTCAATGCCTACATCCTTCAATCCTGCATCAGCCAGAGTTTCAAGAACTGCGCTTCCCATGCCGCCTGCCAGAATATGATCTTCAACCGTGATCATTCGCTTCGTCAAATAAGCATAATGGAGGATGGTTTCCTTATCAAGCGGTTTAAGAAAGCGTAAATTAATAACAGCTGCTTCCACACCGCCCTGACGAAGCTCTTCAGCCGCCTCCAGACACGTATAAACAAGAGGACCCGTCCCGATCAAAGTCAGGTCTTTACCCTCCCTTAAAACTTCAGCTTGTCCAATCGGCAATTCTTTAAAATTTTCATCAAGAGCAACCCCTTGCCCGACTGACCGAGGATAACGCAAAGCAACAGGCCCTTCCTGACGTAGAGCCGTATAAAGCATATGTTGAAGTTCGTTCTCGTCTTTCGGCGCCATAAAGACCAAATTGGGAATAACCCGTAAAAAAGAAATATCAAAAATACCATGGTGAGTAGGGCCATCGTCTCCGACAACACCTGCCCTGTCAATAGCTAAAACGACATTCGACTTAGGCAAACAAACGTCATGCAAGACCTGATCAAACGCTCTTTGGTAAAACGTTGAATAAATCGAAACAACAGGCTTCATTCCTCCGAAGGCAAGCGCCGAAGCAAAGGTAACCGCATGTTGTTCGGCAATCCCCACATCAAAAAAACGGTCGGGAAAACGCTTTGCGAAAAGGTTTAAGCCCGTTCCGCTCGGCATTGCCGCTGTTATAGCCGTAATTTTAGGATTTTCTTCAGCCAGTCTGCATAAGGTCTCTCCAAAAACCTGCGTATAGGTGGGAACAGTCGACTTTTTCAGAATTGCTCCGGTTTCCTTGTCAAATGGACCAACGCCATGAAAAACATCAGGATTTTTTTCAGCAGGAGGATAGCCCTTTCCTTTCTTTGTAATGACATGGATCAGCACGGGTCCCTTCTTCTGTTTTGCCTGTTCCAAAGTTTGCTCAACTAAAAGCTGATCATGTCCGTCAATGGGTCCTAAATAGGTAAAGCCCAATTCCTCAAACCATAAACCCGGTACAAAAAGGTACTTTAAACTATCTTTAGCTCTTTCCGCAGCTTTAGCTACCTTATCTCCGATTCGCGGAATTTTTTTAAGGAGCTGTTCAATTTCTTCCTTGCTGCGAGCATAGCGGGGGTCCGTCCGCAGCCGGCATAAATAGGTTGATAACGCCCCCACATTATGAGAAATGGACATTTCATTATCATTAAGAATCACGATCATGTTTGTCTTGCTATGCCCGGCATGATTCAACGCCTCATAAGCCATTCCTCCGGACATTGCCCCATCCCCAATGACAGCTACAACATGGAATTTTTCCTGAAGAAGATCCCTTGCTTTGGCAAAGCCGACAGCCGCTGATATTGAGGTGCTGGAATGACCTGTTTCAAAACAATCGTGAGGACTTTCCTGACGCTTGGGAAACCCTGAAAGTCCATTATGGAGCCGAAGGCTTTTGAATTCATTTTGGCGGCCGGTCAGCAGTTTATGAACATACGTCTGATGACCTACATCCCAAATCAGTTTATCTATTGGCGAATCAAAGACACGATGAATGGCTAACGTAAGTTCAACAACCCCTAAATTAGGGGCCAAATGTCCTCCGTTCGCCGAGACAACATCGATGATTTCTTCTCGGATTTCCTGGGCGAGAAGTTTCAGTTCCTGCTCATTCAGCGTTTTTAAATCTCTAGGCTGTTTAATTCTTTCGAGAATCCCCACTTCTCTTTCCCCCTTTCTTAGGTTGTGTAAAGGATCGGCCCGTAACCCGTTCAAGGCTTGCAATGATAACTCCTACTTTACCTATAATTGCATCAGCCTCATAAATTGCGAAAGATTTTCCTAACGCTTTCGTCGTTACCGTAATTGAGGCCACAAAGGCCAGCATCAATGTATTCCAAAGGATTTCCTGACTCTCCATAGATGGATAATAACGCATAAGATCGATAATAATTGAGGCTGCCATGGCTCCACTTAATGTACCTGAGACATCGCCGACAATATCATTAGCGAAGTTCGCCACTAAATCTGCATTACGCACAAGATAAACCGCCTGCTTTGCCCCCATGATACGATTTGCCGCCTTGGCATGATGGGGTTTTTCCGTGGCCGCCGTAGCCGCAATTCCGATAATATCGAAAACAACATGGATGCCAATCACCACAAAAAGCAGGATCCAAGCTACCCATATTGATGTTTTTCTCATTAAAAGCTCCGAACCAAAACCAGCAAGCAACGCAATTAAAAAGCTTAAAGAAAAAACAAAAAAGAGATGCTTCCAACTTTTACGTTTATAACCCAAAAGGATATGAACCTCCTCATATAATGAGTTTACACATTTTTAAACAATCAATCCAACAATAATGCCAACAATTGCCCCTGCAAAAACTTCTAAAGGAGAATGCCCGATTAACTCCTTTAAGCGTTCCTGAGATAGGTTAGACAATTGGTGGTACAATTCCGCCACGAGCCGGTTGATAACTTCCGCTTGCTTTCCAGCTTCTCGCCGCACTCCAGCCGCATCATACATAACAATCATCGCCAAAACGGCCGCCACGGCAAAAATTGGGGAATCCCATCCATAGTATTTGCCGACCCCTAAGGCAACGGCACTGACTGTAGCCGAATGCGAACTTGGAAATCCTCCCGAACTCATTAGAAAATAAATGTCAAAAGTACGATGAACCATAAAATTAATGATAACTTTAATAAGTTGAGCCACTAACCAAGCGGCAATGGCTGAAAATAATATGGTATTATGGAGAATCCCCGGATAGATTGGCATAGTCCACCTCAACTTTTGCGTTCAGCAATATAATCTGCAAGTAAATATAAAAAGTCCGTCGACTTATTAAAAACTGTCAGCGCTTTATGGGCTTCCTGAACTTGCAGAGCGAGCTGCTCTTTTGCCCCAGTTATTCCCAATAAGGAAGGATAGGTTGATTTCTCTTGTTTTAAATCACTTTTTACAGGTTTACCTAAAGTTTTGCTATCCCCTTCTAAGTCCAAAATATCATCTTTGATTTGAAAAGCCAATCCGAGTGCTTGGGCATATCGTGTTAAAGCTTGAATCTGCTCTTCCGTTCCCCCGCCCAAAATTCCGCCGAGCCGAGCTGAAACGGTAAGCATCGCCCCTGTTTTTAAGCGATGGATCTGTTCGACCTCTTCCAGCGTTAATGTTTTCCCCTCCGCAGCTAGATCTAAAACCTGACCGCCGACCATTCCAGCCGGTCCTGCTGCCTGAGCGACCTCCTGAATAACCCGTAACTGCCGTTCAAGGGAAACAGCCGAAAGCGGTTGGGCCAGTATTTCAAAAGCATAGGTCAATAGCCCATCTCCCGCAAGAATTGCATTTCCCTCACCAAACACCTTATGATTGGATAGCCGTCCTCTGCGGTAATCATCGTTATCCATTGCCGGAAGATCATCGTGAATCAGTGAATAGGTATGAATCAATTCTAAAGAACAGGCTGCAGGAAGAACAGTTTCAGCATCTCCGCCTACAGCTTCTGCTGTAGCCAAGGCTAAGACCGGGCGGATACGTTTTCCTCCTCCCACTAATGAGTAACGCATACTCTGCCCCATAGTCGCTTCATCCCAAGGCAAGTTTGTCAAAAAAGCTTCAATTTTTGCTGCGTAATTTTTTAACATGGTACGAAACATGAATAGGTCATCCTTCCACTGCAAAATCTGCAGGGCGAACTTCGAGCTCACCCCCTGGACCTTCAAGGAGAATCTCCATTTGTTTCTCCGCATGATCCAATAAACCGTTACAATGTTGAACCATCTCTATTCCTTCACGGAATAAATTAAGGGCGTCTTCAAGGGAAACCTCTTTCTGCTCAAGTTCGCGAACAATTTGCTCAAGCTTCCCAATTCCTTCTTCAAACGTTATCTCTTGCTTTCCAGACATCTTTATTTTATCCCCTTTAATCTCATTCTTCTCCATATTCGTTTGTAATGACCTGACAGGCCAGTGAACCTTCATTGAGTCGAACCTTTATTTTATCCCCCGGATGAGTTTCTTTACTGGATCGAAGAATTTTTCCCTCTTCTGAATAAGTTAAGGAATACCCCCGTCCCAGAATCGCTAAAGGGCTCAGTAAATCAAGCTTTGCAGCCAATATTTTTAGTATACCATTTTTATCCGAAACAAATCTAGTCATCCCTTGTTCCAGTGCTGAACTGACTTGATCCAGCCGCTGGCGATTTTGAGCAATCCTCCAAAAAGGGTTTTGCAGCGGTCCACTCTCTGCTAATCTCATCAGCCTCTCGCGTTTACGTATAATTTGCCCTTCCATTCCCACCCTCAAGCGAGCATTGAGTTTTTCAACGTCTAACCGCAGCTCCTGAAAAACGGGGACAGCAAGTTCTGCGGCAGCTGAAGGGGTCGGCGCCCTTAAATCAGCCACCATATCTGCAATTGTAAAATCAGTTTCATGCCCTACCGCCGAAATAACCGGGATTACAGAAGCGGCTATAGCTCGAGCCACATCCTCCGTATTAAATGCCCATAGCTCTTCCAAGGAGCCTCCACCCCGGCCTACGATAAGTACATCGATATTACCATAACGATTTAATCGTTCAATCGCTTGAGCGACTTCTTGGGGAGCCTGTTCTCCCTGAACCGCCGCGGGGGCTAATATCCAAGAGAGGTTTGGGGAGCGGCGCTGCATCACTTTTAATATATCACGGATGGCTGCACCGGTTGGACTTGTGACAATACCTATGCGTCGGGGTATTTTAGGGATGGGCTTTTTATGTTCCGGAGCAAAAAGTCCCTCTGCCTCCAAACGCTGCTTTAATTGTTCAAAAGCCAGATAGAGTGCACCTACTCCGCTTGGCTGCATTTCCTCAGCATAGAGCTGAACGCTGCCATCCCGATCGTATACTTTTACGCTGCCCCGTACTAAAACTTTCATTCCATCCTGTGGAGTAAAACGAACCCGCTCTGCACGGCTGCGAAACATAACAGCCTTCATGCTTGATGAAGAGTCCTTCAATGTAAAATACCAGTGTCCTGATGGACGATGATTCTTATAATTAGAAAGCTCACCGCTCACCCAACAGTTTTCTAAAGCCTCATTATCACTTAGGGTACGACTAATTTCTGTTGTTAATTCGGCAACAGTCCAAATTCTCGGCACAATATTCACCTCAGACTCATCATACACAATGATTTTACTCGTTTCAACCAGTAAAAGGAAAGAGAGCCTATTGCTCTCTTTTTAATCATTCAGACTTAGTTTACCTTCATTTATAGATCAGAGCCGCCTTATGCGAACCTTAGAACATATTCTTCCTCCATAGGACAAACGAGCTTACACCTGCTATGCAGGTAGCTGTAACCAAAATGATTAGAAAACCGAAAGGATGGTTGCTGAAAGGAACGCTAACGTTCATGCCCCAAAAACTCGCAATCATTGTTGGAACTGCTAAAATAATGGTCATCGATGCTAGAAATTTCATGACCATGTTCAAATTGTTCGAGATGATTGAGGCAAAGGCATCTGTCATGCTGCTTAAAATATTGGTGTACATTTCTACCATCTGGATTGCCTGGTTATTCTCAATGATAACATCCTCGAGCAGATCTTCGTCCTCTTCATACATTTTGATCAAATGCTGGCTTTGACTATTGGAGCGCAAGCGCATAAGGCGATCCATCACAACCCCATTTGACCTCAAGGATGCCGTGAAATAGGTTAAACCTTTCTGGAGATCCATAAGCTGAAATATTTCCTGATTTTTGAGAGATTGACGCAATTCTCTTTCAATCTGGTCCGTCCGTTTATTAATTTGGCGCAAGTATTTTAAATAGTACGTCGCAGATTTATAGAGGATTTGAAAGAGAAAACGAGTCCGTTTCGCGGTGTTAAAACTCCGATAGTTTTCCTTATTAAATTCCGTAAGGACAGGATTATCCTCTAAGCAGACAGTAATCAGATAATCTTCCGTACTAATAATTCCTAAAGGCAGCGTGTCATAATTTGTTTCATTCAGCATAATCGGAATGTTCGTGAGTACGAGAATACATTCTTCCTCAAGTTCAATCCGCGAGCGTTCTTCTTCATCGAGAGCGGCTTTTAAAAAATCAAGCGGTGCTCCGGTCGCTTCTGAAACTGCATTGAGTTCTTCAGACGACGGATTGACCAGCTTTAGCCATGTTCCCTTCATTAAGTGCGTAATATTTAAATCTGTAAATGTTTCTCCGTCGTTCTTAAAAAGCTTAAGCATCACCGCTTCACTCCTTTAGCCCACGCCGAATGCACACTCACTATACTCTTTTAGCAGGAGTGAGTCAATATAAGCCTTAGTAATTCAGTGTTCATACTAATTTGCTTATGAAATAATATATAGGCCCACTCAAGGGCAAGGCCTAGCTGTCACTTGACTGCTTTTCGGCAAGTTGCGCCATCCGGGCGCAAATAGCCGCGCTTCGCTCCTGCTCCGCTTGCCGCTGTCATGTGACAGCCAGGCCTAATTTTGTGTCTTTTAATGCATGTGATATATTTAAGGCAACTTAGTATCAGCGCAAATTCGTTCATAAAGCTCCTGATATTTTTGATAGCAATGCTGATAAAATTCCGCTTCTTTTGGGTCGGGCTGAATGACCCGGTTGATTTTCGAAAAGCGTTTGCTTTCGCGGAGGTCTTTTAGTTTACCTAAGGCAATCCATCCGAGAAGGACTGCTCCATAAGCCGAGCCTTGGGGTTCGGCTAAAGCTTCCAGCGGACTATTGAGAACATTCGTCAAAATGTTTACCCAAGTTGGAGAAGCCATAAAACCTCCTCCGATACGAATAGACCGTATTTCTCCTGCCATCTCTGCTATCGGCTCAAAAACGCTTCGAATTCGATAGGCTACCCCTTCCATCGCTGAACGTGCAAAATGTCCTGAGCTATGGGCAAAATCGAGTCCATAAAGAGCTGCTCTTACATTCGGATTCCAATTGGGTGACCGCTCACCCGTTAGAAAGGGGAGTAAGTAGAGTCCCTCAGCTCCGGCAGGAATCTCCGAAGCCAAACGTTCAATCTCTTCAAAGCTTGCTCCATTCAACCATTTTTGCCTTACCCATTGTAAAGTAAGCCCTGCGTTATTGATTGCTGCACCTACGACCCAAGCCCCTGGCATCAGATAATAGCACCAGGTTCTTCCCTTTCGGTCATTGCAAGGTTTATCTACTGTAATCCGAGCAGCACCGCTTGTCCCGATCATAACCGTTACTTCCCCAGGTTCAATCGCCCCAGCACCTAAGCTCGATAGAACTCCGTCTCCTGCTCCAATAACAACTTGAGTTCCCTTTCTTAAACCCAACCGTTGATAGATTTCAGGATTTTTTAGAAGAAAAACCTGTGTTGTCGGAACAATTTCTGAGAGCTGACTTGTCTTAACTTGAACTCGTTCTAAAATCTCTTCAGACCAATCAAAGCGATGAATATTAAAAAGGCCTGAACTGCTTGCAATTGAAGCATCAATTATATACTGGCCAAACCATCGAAGAAATAAGAGTTCCTTAAGTGAAATAAAATGGTCCGCCCTTTTAAAAATTTCCGTTTGGTATTTTGAAAGCCAGCTGAGCTTACCTGGAACATACATCGGATGCAGCGGGCAACCCGTTTGCTGATAAAACGTTTCCCCCAGCCCTTCCTGTTTCCATTTTTCCGTAATTTCGGTACTGCGATTATCCGCCCAGATAATGCAGGGACCGATGGGTTTACCGGCGTTCATAGGAATAACACCATGATTTACCGCGCTGAAGCTGATCATGGTGACTTCATAGCCAAGATTTCTGGCCTCAATTACTGCTTCCCGAATAGACTCTTCTACCCGTGTGATAACCTCCTCCGGGTCTTGCTCTGCCCAGCTCGGTTTTGGAGAATATGTGGAATAAAGCTTTTCGGAATGAGTAATCATCCTGGCTTCATCTGAATAAACAACACTCCGGCAGCCCGTTGTTCCGATATCCACTCCGAGTGATGCCTCTTTTAATGCCATAGCTCTGATCTCCTATCTTAGTCTTATTTGAAAAAAGACTTTCTCTGCACGTTTGAAGATGTTTTTTACTTTTGGTTATTTATTAGAAAAGATGCCATTAGGCATCTTCTATTAAGCAAAATTTCGAAAGTACATTCTTGCTGAAGTCTTACGCAAATTGTTTGTTTCGTTCTTGTAAGCTTCAAACTGGAATATTTTAAGACTGAATAGCGTAGCCTCTCGCACAAAAGTGAACGATTTAGCGAAGGGGCGCTTCGGCACACAATGCTTCTATGGGTTAGCGAAGCCGATGGTTCACTTCAGGTATTACCCTTAGGTTTGGCGAAGCCCCCACAGAAGCTAGTGTGCCAGCCCCGAAGCTGCTAAGTACGTGAGTCTCCAGTGGAGATTCACGCCCGAAGGTACGGATGTGCGAGAAGCTACACGACCCAAGAGTCTTATTCTTTTCCAACTACTGCATGGCCTCCGAATTCATTGCGCAAAGCGGCAACGACTTTACCTGCAAAGGTATCGTCCTGACGTGAACGCAAACGTGCTGCATAGGAAGTCGCAATTGTCTCGAAGGGGACTCCAAGTTTCCAGGCTTCTTCGATCGCCCAGCTGCCGGTACTCCCGCCGCCTACTTCACCGGTAATCTGATGCAGATCTGCATCTTTTGAGAAGGAGCGTTCCATAAGTTCCATTAAATAACTGCGGATGATGCTTCCTTGAGTCCAGAGGTGAGCAATTTTTTCTAAGTCTAACTCATAAGGACCTTCATAGAGCAACTCGAAGCCCTCACCAATGGCTTGGAGCATCCCATATTCAATCGCGTTATGAACCATTTTCGTAAAGTGGCCGGAACCACTTTCTCCGACATAAAGATAATCTCCGATCCCTTCCGTTAAAGCTTTAAACAGCCCTTCGGCCTGGTCAAAGCTTTCTTTATCTCCGCCGATCATCAGACATAATCCGTTGCGTGCCCCTGCCTGACCTCCGCTGGAGCCGGAATCCAGATATTTGATACCTTGATCTGCTAATTTTTGAGCTCTGCGAGCGGAATCACGGTAAAAAGAATTTCCACCGTCAATCACAATATCTCCAGCACTCAGTAAAGAACTTAAGCCATCTTTACTAAAAAGTACCTGTTCTACCGCTTCTCCTGCCGGAACCATAAGCCAAAGAATTCGCGGTTTAGGGAGTACTTCAATCATTTCCTGCAAATTATGGCATCCTATAGCGCCTAACTTTTCCAGTCTTTGCACTTGTTCTGAATTCATATCATAGACGGCAACCTTTACCCCTTTAGAGAGAACGTTTTCAGCCGCTAACGCTCCCATTTTTCCCAGTCCGATCATCCCATAGGAACACGTGTTCATAACTACTCACTTCCTTGTCAATGCTCTAAACTAAAATTTTTTTGCTCATCAAATTTCCAATCCTGCAGCTCTCCGATCTCCACAGGAATGCTTTGAACAGCCATTTCCTTGGCAATTGCTTCTGAAACCCAGATTTCACTTAAACTGAGCGTATTTTTAAGGCGGACGATCCGCGTTTTATAGAGATCAATGGCATTACACGTTTTTATTGCTGCACGAATAACGTCATAATCATTATCCAAGGTCAAAGGAATTTTCACTGGACCTGTAACAGTTGACGTCAACGCATTCGGATAGGTTTGTTCGAGGCTCATTTTCTCCACTAAACGCTTCGATACAATATCCGCAGTCCCAATACCGTTCGCATTTCCATGGCTCCGCTCCGTAAGGTCAAGCAGAACCATTTTGCTGACTTCCGGTCCCCCGCTGGCATAGGGTGTCGGGTACCGCCCGGTAATATTAGGATCCATCCCGTCCCCGCTGATATCCTTTCCTATCTCATCAATAATGAGAACATCAATTGAGGAAACAGGGATACTGGGCATCAGTTGTTTAGCTAAATTAAGCCACTCTGGCTCTTCTTCAAGCAGCCTCTCTGCAGGGATAGCAAAAATTGAATGCGTATGATCATAGGCATTTTCTACAGCTCCGAGTCCAAAAACGACGGGAGCTTTTTCGAGAAGCATACTGCCCATTTCAACAATATGCCGTGCCATATGTTTAAAGCTATGGGCATGACACGCTTCCGCACCTTTTTGCTTGCCTAGGCCAATCGTTAACATTTTAACTAAGCCGCTTTCAACTTTCCCGCGAAACGCTGTATGCGGTTTTATTCGATTTAATAAAACGATAGCATCTGCCTTCAAAGCATCCGTACTGACATAGACGGGAAGCCCATCCGGAAGGGTTCCAACCTGAGTAACCTCCATGCTTGAAACGATTTCAGCGCCCATAATTTCAGGTCGAATCCCTAAGCCCAACAGCATATCTTTCTGTCCCTCAGGCGTCGCACCGCCATGACTTCCCATAGCTGGAATAATGAAAACCTCAGCCCCGCGCGATTTTATTTCCCAAACCATCGCTTGAACAAGAGCTGGAAGATTATTTACTCCCCTGCTTCCTACGGTGAGAGCCACTTTTTGCCCAGGCTGAATTTGATCGAGCGTTCCAGGACGCTGAAGAGCCTTATGAATCGCCATAGGAATATCCTGAATCCTGTCATCAGGAAAGCTTTGCTTAACTTGTGACATTTTCGGTAAGGATACATCCTTAAGTATTTCTGCATAGATTCCCAAACCAGTTCATCCCCTTAGATCAGGTATTGCATTTATAAAAGCAGATATCACTTTTTGCTTCTATGCTGTTTCGTGATTCGTTAAAGGGTTTGATGGATAAGCTTTTGGAGTTCTTTCGCTTGATTGGTAAGCTGGGCAAATTTCTTTTCTTTTACCCATCCTTTGTTGACTAAAGCACTCCCCATGCCGACCCCAACTGCACCTGCTCGAATAAAATCAGGCGCATTATCAAGGGTTATCCCGCCCGTAGGAAGGAACGGGATGTATGAAAATGGACCTCTAAGTTCTTTTAAATAGTTAACTCCAAGTGACCCTGCCGGAAATAACTTAACAATATCCGCCCCTGCTTCAAGAGCCTGCATGACTTCCGTAGGCGTCATCGCACCTGGAATAGCCAATCGGCCATACCGATGAGCAATTTGCATCATTTCCGGAAAGAAGATAGGGGAAAATAAGAAGTCTGCACCCACTTCAATGGCTTGACGAGCTGTTTCCGTATCGAGAACAGTACCGGCACCAACGACAATATGCGTATTCTGTTTCTTTAAGGTTTCAATTATATTCCACGCTCCAGGAGAGTCCGATGTGACCTCAATAGCGCTGACCCCTCCTTCGAGCAAGGCCTGTGCAGCATCAATTGCCTCAGTTTCACTGAATCCGCGCAAAATAGCGAGCACACCATTTTGCCAAAGGCGTTCTTTAAACATATCCCATCCTCCTTTTAGCCTTTTACAGCTCCTGCTGTCAAGCCATTGATAATATATTTTTGAGACAGGAGGGCAAGAATCAGAACAGGAAGAGTAATAACAACTGCTGCAGCCATTAAGCCGCCCCAGTTAATCTCAGAATAGGAGAGGAAAGAATATACGGCAATAGGCAGTGTTTTCGTCTTATCCCCTGATAAGACCAAAGAAAACATAAAGTTATTCCAGGAAAAAACGAAGGAGAAAATGGAGGCCGTAATAATTCCAGGCCCGGATATCGGGAGAACAATCCTAAAGAAAGCCTCTTGGATGGTACAGCCGTCGACTCGTGCTGATTCTTCAAGTTCTATCGGAATATTTTCAAAGTATGGAACCATAATCCAAACAATATACGGTAAGCCAACGAGCATATGGCTTAAGATCATCGATGTGTAACTGTCCACAAGGTGAAGCTTTGTAAAAAGAATATACCAAGGAATTAAAAAGGTTATCCCCGGTACAATCCGAGCAACTAAAATTGTTAACCCGAGCTTATTTTGATGATAACGTGCAATTGAATAGGCTGCAGGCAGTCCTAGAACCAGGGAGAGGAGCGTAGAGCCTACAGCAATAATAAAGCTGTTCATGATAAACTTAAGAAAATCATATTGTTCAAAAACATCGGCATAGTTCTGAAAGGTGGGTGAAAAAACGAGCACATTTTGCGTAGACATAATTTGCTGCTGCGTTTTGAAGGAGGCTAAAAGCATCCAAAAGAATGGAAACAAAAATGCTAATACGACAGCGACCAGAAGCAACCGCTGGAGATATTTAGCGTAATCTTTCGTTTGTCGCATCATTATGCCTCTCCTCCTTTGCGAATCGAAACCAGAATCATACTCATTGCCAAAACAAGAACAAAGAAGATCATCAGAAGTGCAGATGTCATGCCCAGTTTAAAATAGGAAAATCCTTGGACAAAGCTATAAATATTAATGGTTTCCGAATGAAAATCGGGTCCTCCTCCGGTCATTGAATAGATAATATCAAAGGTTTTCAACGCATCAATCGAGCGAAGGAGCACTGCAACCAGAATAGTCGGTTTTAAAAGCGGCAGCGTTATCCGTGTGAGCATTTGCCAACGCGTCGCGCCATCGACTAAAGCCGCTTCATAGGGCTCAGTCGGCAAAGAGGTTAAACCGGCAAGGACGATTAAAGCAACCATTGGAGTCCATTGCCAAACATCAACAATAATAAGAGATGCCATAACTTGCTTGGGCGAAGCCAGCCAAAGCTGGGGAGAAATATGAAATACGCTTAAAACTTTATTAGCAAAGCCGATATTCGGTTCATAAATAAGCATCCAGACGAGTCCGATTGCAACTGGCGTAGCAATCATCGGAAGCAAAAACAGCGTCTTCAGGACATTTTTACCTTTAAAATCTTGATTAAAGAACAGAGCAATAATAATACCCAGTACAGTTTCCACAAGAACCGCCGCAATCGTAAAGACAAAGGTACGAGAAATTGATGGCCAGAATCGCGGATCACTAAACAGCAATGATTTATAATTGCTTATTCCAACCCATTGCGGGGGGACCAAAGAGGACATACTCCAATCAAAAAAGCTCAACCTGAGGGTATAAGCAATTGGAAACACCATCATGATCAAAACAAACAAAACCGCAGGTAGCGGGAAAATATATTTAATATTTCGCTCGAGCCAACGACTAAACATGGTGACCCCCCTTGCTATGTACATTATAGGAGCCGAGCCTTCCGCAAGAACGGAAGGCTCGTTCATGAAATTATAGTGTTTATTTCTTTTCCTTATCAATAATCGCTTGCAGAGCTGTATTTCCTGCATTAGCGGCGGCTGTAACATCTTGACCTTGAATAGCAGCTTGAATTGCGCCACCGACAGCATCACGAGCCGGTCCGATATCGATAACCACCGGGCGGTCATGATCAACGGAATCTTTCATTGAAGCCTTAACCGTATCGGCATATTCTTTCGGGAA
This sequence comes from Desulfitobacterium nosdiversum, assembly GCF_049860565.1. Taxonomy (GTDB): domain Bacteria; phylum Bacillota; class Desulfitobacteriia; order Desulfitobacteriales; family Desulfitobacteriaceae; genus Desulfitobacterium_A; species Desulfitobacterium_A nosdiversum. The sequence continues at coordinate 2,104,432 of NZ_CP172056.1, read as the reverse complement.
GTTTTTCAACCCCTCAGGGTCATTCCAAACGGACTCACGCGCACCTGGATTACCGGCTTGCTGCATCTTAAGAACTTGTTCTTTGCTCGTTGCCCATTTAATGAATTCCCATGTAGCTTCTTGATTTTTCGACTTCGCATTCATTCCTAACGCCCAAGACGTAATATTATAAGGTTTGGAGCCTGCAGTGCCTGCAGGGAATTGAGCAAAGCCCACTTTATCGGATACTGTGGATTTTTTAGGATCCGTTAGGTTTGTATAAAGACTGTCAGCATCAGTGAGGAAAACAGCCTTTCCTTGTTGGAAAACTGCAAAAGCTTGCGGCCAAGCCATATTCAAAGTTCCGGGAGGTCCATAAGAACGAAGCAAATCACCATATGTTTGATAAGCTTTGATCGCTTCCGGTGTATTGATCGAAGCTTTGCCGTCTTTAGCGAAATCTCCGCCATTGCTGTAGAGAAAACTTGAAAACTGAGTGACAGCAGGTGAACGTTGACCGCGAGCAACAAAGCCGTAAATTCCCTTGTCAGGATTATTCAATTTTTTTGCTGCCGCAACAAGCTCATCCAGCGTTTTCGGTACAGGAATATTGTTTTCTTGGAGAATATCTTTACGATAATACATAATCTCCCGCTCAGTTACGATCGGTATACCGTAAAGTTTTTGATTCATGGTTACAGTGCCGATTGCACCTTTGTTAAAGTCTCCTAAATTCCATGCGGTATCCTTCTGTGCATAACTGTTGATATCATTGAGCCAACCGTTTGTTGCAAAAAGTTTACCTTCTTGGAGCGGACGGAACATAAAGGCATCAATTGTTGTTGAACCAGAAGTCAATTCTACCGTCAATTTTTGAGTAAGCTGATCTTCAAAATAATTTTCAGCATTCACTTTGATTCCTGTTTTTTGCTCAAACTCGGGGAGCTGAGCTTTTAAGGCATCCGACCAGGGATGGTTTGCAAAGACTACGCGGAGTTGGGTACCAGCATACGGCTTGTCTGAGGATGTTGTCTTGGAGGCTTGACTGTTTCCACAGCCTGCGGCTAGACCTAAGCTCATGGCCAGGCTCAAAACCACCGCAACTCCTCTCAAGAATTTTCTTGGTTTATACACGACTTCCCCTCCTATTGGTATGTAGATTTGCAATTTGCATACAGAATACTTCGGCAATATTTTTCATTATCCTGCTGTTATGAAAAAAAATTTCTTGCTTATATGATATTCATGAAAATATATTCAATATTTATGACAAAGTATTAAATTTTTACAAAAGCTTGGTTTTGTCTTATTTATAAAATAAATTTCTTTGCATCACTCTTTACTGTTCCTTGAAGATAGCCCCTAAATTTGCAGAAGAAACTTTATGAGCATAACTCTTTAAATAAGGTGAAGCTTGCTTTTCAAGGGGAAGAAATTTTGCCCGGCGTTCTTTAAGGATTTCAGAGGAAACCTGAAGCTGAAGTTCACGCTTCTCCATATCAATCAAAATAATATCTCCATCTTCAACTAACCCGATGATTCCACCAGCAGCTGCTTCCGGTGATATATAACCGACAGATACCCCGCCTGATGCTCCCGAAAATCTTCCGTCGGTTAGGATCGCTTTGCCGCCTCGAACCTGCAAAAATTCGGTGACGCGGTGGAGCTCTCTCATCCCCGGCCCTCCTGCCGGTCCTTCATAACGAACGACAAGAATCTCATCAGTATCAACTTTTTCAGCTGCAAGACACTCTTCCTCGGAATTAAACACTCTTGCCCTTCCCTTAATTAATGTTTCTTCTCCGGCGATGGCAGAGCGTTTTAATAATGCTCCGTCGGGAGCTAGGTTTCCATGAAGAACAACCAGTCCTCCTTCAGTCTGAAGAGGATTGTCCAGTGAATGGATTAACTCTCCAATTGTCGTGACTTGGCTCAGATTATCCTTCATTGTCTTTCCCGTTACCGTCATCTGGTCCGTGTTCAGCAGCGTTTCCAAACGTTTCATGACAGCAGGCGCCCCGCCTGCTCGAAAAATATCAATCACCGTATGTTCTTGATCATTTGGAACGACAGCTGTAAGCAATGGAGTCGAACGGCTCAGAAGATCAAAATCCTTCAAGGAAAGTTCCACACCCACTTCTTTTGCCAAAGCAAGTAGATGCAAGACCCCGTTCAATGATCCGCCGATGGCCAGCAAAACGCGAATTGCATTTTCAAAGGCTTCTTTGGTCAATATCTTTCGGGGCAGTAATTCTTCTTTAACCATCTGAACGGCGCGAATCCCGCTCTCTTCCGCTATCTTGAAGCGCAGCGAACTTTGAGCAGGAGCCAGCCCATTTCCCGGTAAAGCTAACCCCAAAGCCTCAGTCAATATCCCCATTGTGTTTGCTGTGCCTAAATAAGGGCAAATACCCGGACCGGGATAATAGCGGAGCGTTTCCTCAACTAATGTCTTTTCATCGATTTCCCCGCGCATAAATTTCTGCCGAGCCGCTTTTGATTCATGCGGTTTAATTTCCGGAATGTTTGGGCCTGCGGTTAACATGATACTCGGTAAGTTTAAACGCGCAGCCGCCATGAGCAGAGCCGGCACGATCTTATCACAGGAGCCCATAAGAACCATGCCGTCAAAAATCCCATGGCTGTTAATCATGGTTTCCACAGAATCCGCGATAAGCTCACGGCTGGGTAAAACATAGTTCATTCCGCAATGTCCTTGGGTAATTCCATCACAAATCGCAATTGTATTAAATTCCAGGGGTGTACCCCCTGCTTGATAAATTCCCCGTTTAACATGCTCGGCTAGTTCACGCAGAGGAGAATGGCCCGGAACGATTTCATTCCAGGTATTAACTACCGCAATAATAGGTTTGTCAAGATCTTCATAGCGCGCACCCGCAGAGCAAAGATGAGCCTTGGCAATGGCACGCTGAAAAGGAGGAAGGTGATTCAATCGGTTCGTCATTTGTTACAGCCTCCCTTAGCAAATTCATTAAGTTTCTCGAACTGAGTCTCTCCAAGATGAATTAAATCCTTAAAAAGCGCATAACCCGACTGATAACGTTTCTTGTAAGCAGGGTTTGGTTTTTTAACCTCGGTTACTGGAATAAGCTTGGCACAGTCCTCGAGCGATTGTATCTGTCCAAGAGCATACCATGCCAAGAATGCCCCGCCTAAAGCAGATCCCTGGGTATGCTTCGGTATTCCCAGGGGACTTCCTAAAATATCGGTAAGAATCTCTGCCCAGACCTTGGATTGAATAAAGCCACCCGTCGCACGAATTTCATGGGCAGGTCCGGCCAGACCTTCCAAAAGCTTAACGACTGAATTTAGCTGATAGCTGATTCCTTCCAAAACTGCCCGCATTAAATGACCGCGCGTATGGGTCAGCCTTAATCCCCAAAAGCTGCCTGAAACATCTTCACGCCATAACGGCGCGCGTTCTCCTGTAAGATAGGGTAAACAGAATAACCCATCTGAGCCTGGAGCAACAGCACTTACTTCTTTGTTTAATACTTCATAAAAATTTTGGGTTTGCTCAGGCGACGAGGCCAGTTCCCGATTTGTCTTAATCTCAGGAGCAAAAAGAGATTCCAGCCAACGCAGCAGAATCCCGCCGTTATTAATCGGTCCGCCGATAATATAATGGTCATGATCCACTACATAACAAAAGAGACGGCCTTGAGGATCAAGCTGCGGCTTTCTAACCATTTGGCGGGCTGCACCGCTTGTGCCGATTGAAAGAGCAAGCGAACCGGGAACTACCGCCCCTACCCCTAAGTTTGCCAAAGCTCCGTCACTTGCTCCGGCTATTATTCTCGTATTCTCAGGAAGACCTAGTCTTTGAGCGAGGTCTCGGCCAATAACGCCGACACAATCCGTGGTTTTAACAAGACGAGGAAGCTGTGCTTGAGTAACTCCGCACCAAGCGAGCGCCTCTTCATCCCACATCCGATTCTTTAGATTATAAAGCCCTGTAGCCGAGGCTAAAGACTCATCAATTAGCCATTCACCGACAAGTGCATGGATGAGATAGGCTTTTAAATCTACCCAAAGTTTAACTTGCTTAAAAAGCTCCGGCTGACTTTCCCGAAACCAAGTTAACTTTAAAAGGGAAGACATTGCGTGAATCGGAGTTCCTGTTCTTTGATAAATCTCCAGTCCCTTTTGCTCAGCTCTTAACTGGCTAGCCCACTTTTGAGCTCTTTGATCTGCCCAGGTAAGAAAACGTGTTAGAGGCTGTTCTTGATCATCAAGACCCATAAGGGCATGCATTGCTGTACTTAGAACCAGAACTTTTGGCTTTTGATCGACTTGGTTGAGTACTTCCCGAATCGCTTCTTTGAAGGCCTGAAGCACGTCTTTTGGATCCTGTTCAACCCAGCCTGGATGAGGTTGAACAAGAGGGTATCCGCAGCTTTGCTCTGCTACCAGCTCTGCCTGGTCATTGAAAATAGCCGCTTTAACGCTTGAGGTCCCAACATCGACGCTTAATATCCATTCCCGTTCCATTCTCCTGTCCCCTTATGATAAAAATTTTCTCTATTACATAACTATTTCAAAATTATTTTCAAAAGTCTCATATTAAAAGCCCTCTGCAGAAACTTTGGGCTTAGGTTTTAACTTTACGAAAGCTTATCAAATTATTTATAAAATTGCTTTCTAAAATCTTTTTCGAGAAATCACTTCCCTGATCTTCTGAAGGTTATCAAGAACCATATCCTGTCTTAATAAAGAGACCCCAACAAACAAAGTATCAATTATGCTTAATTGCGCAATCCGAGAAGACATTGCTTCACTGCGAAAATGTGATTCTCTGCTTGAGGAAATCAGGCAAATATCGCTCACCTTGGTTACCGGCGCTTTGGGATAGTTGGTTAGGCAAATCGTCAAGGCACCTGCCTCCCTAGCTGCTTTCAAGGACTCAACGATATCCTTGTTGCTCCCGGAATGACTGATTCCAAAAGCAACCCCTTTCGGGCTGAGGAGTCGTGCCGAAATCACTTGCAAGTGAGGGTCGGTTAGAGCGATACAAGGGATTCCCACGCGCACAAATTTATGATAAGCATCCATGGCTACAGGAGCCGAACCTCCGAGACCATAAAATTCAATTCGTTCAGCCTCATGGAGTGCTTTTACCGCTTTTTCCAGACTTTCTTCATGAATGAGCTTAAGCGTATCCTGCAGTGCCTCAATATTTGAGTGAAATACTTTTGCCGCAATTGTGGATAAACTATCCTTTTGGGTAATTTCCTGATGAATATTTGCTAAAGGCTCAACCAACTCACTGGCTAAAGAAATTTTAAAAGCCTGATAACCTCCGTAGCCTAAGCGCTTGCATAAGCGAAAAATCGTTGCTTCGGCACATTGAGCCAATTCCGCAAGTTCTGTAATCGAGAGATGAATAATTTGCTGGGAATTTTCCAGGATATAGTTTGCAACTCGCCCTTCGGCCGAGGTTAACGATGGGAGTATCCCTCTGAGGCGAGGTAAACATCCTTGTAAACGAGAATGAACCATCTATTTTTGTCCTGCCTTTCTCTTTCTTTTCTCACGAACCTATTCTCGTTCTCTGCTTCGTCTAATAGCGCATATGCTTTTTTAACCATATCGCAAGAAAAAAGTACACAGCTCCCGTGAGCTGCCTGGGATTATGACCTGTCAGCTCTGTGATTCGGTCAATTCGATAGGTTAACGTGTTACGATGAATAAAAAGCGCCTTTGCTGTATCGCTGATGCTTAAATCATGTTCAAGAAATTCAATGAGTGTTTCAAGAAGCTCATCCGATAAAACACCTAACAGCTTCTCTATATACTGCTCTGCCGTTGACTTCTGTAATGTACTATACAACGCTGAAAAACCTGTCTTCCACGAAGTCAATCCAGGGGCTCCTGCAAAAAAGCGGGCATGAAGTTTGGCCAGCGCTTTAACTTCAAGATAACCCTCCCATAAATTGTTCTGAGCGGGCTCTCCAATAAGTACTACTGTCGAAACACCTAGCTCATCAGCCAAGAGAGAATAAACCTCCTGAATTATTTCCTCCCCCTGAGCTTTCAGCCTATGATCTGACAGGCTTAAGGCCTGGATAGGAATCCAAAGCAAAAGGCCCTGTTCATAGCACCAGCTTACCTGAGCATGAGGATAAAGATTGGATAATACTTGCTGAACTTTTGGGTGCCAAGGTGTGCATTGAACATAAGCCGGAAATCCTGGTTCAAGAATAGGCAGCTGATATAACGATGCTCGTCTTGTAAATTCCGCCTTATCCCACTGCTCTTTCACTCCTTTTTCCATTAGCCTTTCCCAGGTCCATAGCTCCTGAGCCGGGTTCATCCAAGTTTGAGAGACCAAGTCCTTATACATCTCCAAAGCCAATACCTCTAAAAGTTTTAGGGTCATGCTGTCGGGTTCGGCAGGCTTTGTCCATGCTAAATACAAAGCAGGATCATTGTTATTTCCTGAAACTTTAACCTGAAAAGGAACGAGTTTTCCTCTTTCAGCAGTTATCTCCTGCTTACACAAAATGATTAACCCTGTTTTCTGAGTTATTTGCTTCGCCAGTTCCTGCAAAAGGTCCTCTTCAGCTTTCATAGGCTGAATTTCAGTCATTCTCGTTCCCACCACCGTTCCAATTCTTTCTTATTCATTCTATCATGCTTTTAAACGGTGTAAAGCTTAGGGGAACCCGCTCCTTTTTGAAAGCAGATTCCCCGATCGAGCGAGAAATAACGCCTATATCAATAGTTTGGTTTATAGTCTGGACGATGGATTACTTCTTGAGTTTCAGCATCAAAGTAACGTGCTAAGCTCATATCAAAAGCAATTTTATGTTGCTGCAGCACTTTAGCTGTACTATTTGCACCCACTCGGGCGATAACGTTTTCGCCGTCTAAAGTGAAATAAACATAATTCTCAGAACCCATCGGTTCAACCACATCAACCTTAACATTCACTGTCCAATCTAGGTGTGCTTCAAGGAATGCCACATCATCATGAATTGCCTCAGGCCGAATGCCCAGAATGATTTCTTTACCGATATACTGTGCTAGAGCCTCTCTTCTTTCAGGAATGGGCGGAAGGGAAAAATCAGAACCGATAACTTTAAGCTGCCCCTCTTCCTCCACAAGCCGAACTCTTAGGAAATTCATCGATGGAGATCCGATAAATCCAGCAACAAACATATTCCGCGGATGATTATATAAGTTCATCGGGGTATCTACCTGCTGAATCCGTCCATCTTTCATAACAACAATTCGATCACCCATCGTCATGGCTTCCGTTTGGTCATGCGTAACATAAACCATCGTTGTTTGCAGACGGTGGCGCAGTTTCGAGATTTCAGCCCGCATTTGCACGCGTAATTTAGCATCTAAGTTGGAAAGAGGCTCATCCATCAAAAAGACTTTAGGTTCACGCACAATAGCTCGTCCTAAGGCAACTCTCTGCCGTTGACCTCCCGAAAGGGCTTTTGGCTTACGATCCAATAAATGCTCAATATCTAAAATTTTAGCTGCATCCTTAACTCGTTTATCAATTTCGCCTTTCGGAATCTTTCTTAGCTCGAGCCCAAAAGCCATATTTTGATAAACCGTCATATGCGGATAAAGCGCATAACTCTGAAAAACCATGGCGATATCCCGATCTTTAGGAGGAACATGATTAACCAGCTGGTCACCAATATATAGTTCACCGCTGCTGATTTCTTCAAGCCCGGCAATCATCCGAAGCGTTGTCGTTTTACCGCAGCCCGAAGGTCCTACAAAGACCAAGAATTCTTTATCCTTAATTTCAAGGTTAAAATCATGAACGACGACATTTTTATCGAATTTCTTCACTACATTTTTAAAGACAAGTCCAGCCAAAATGATCTCTCCTTTTATTTTTAATATCTTTCTTTTTCCTTGAAAATGAAATTTAATTTAATTGCTTTGTTGCTGTAAATTTAGTGTAGCAAAGAAAATAGGACTAAGCCATTGACAGAATCCACAAATTACATATGCAATTTAACGAAAAGCTCCTTATTTATCAACATGCAAGAACTTAAAAAGTAAGCTAGACAGCAAAAACAGCAGATATTTAAATCTGCTGTTTTTGCTGTAGTTAGTATTAAAAAATGATAGCAATAGACTGGAGGAAATAGGAATAAGAATATTGAAATGATAAAGAACCAATACATGAGTATTTAAAACGGATTATGAAAAAGCAGTCTTGTATTTAAGTCGAAAGATAATTAATAGTATGACAACATAATAATACTTTTTTCTTAATAAAAGAAGTGGAGGAGAATATGAAAAAACGATATTTCATTTTACTATTTTTGATTGTTATATTTTTTGTGAGTTCTTCTAATTTTAAGTTTTCCAAGCTTCCAAATACTTACCCCTCTATGAATGTGCAATATAATGGTGAAAGTTTTGAAACATCAATTAGCGGTTCTGTATGGGGTAACGAAAAAGGCGAAGAAATGAGTAAAGGGGAAGATCTGCTAGTTTTATATAAAAATACTAAACCGATTGAGGTCAAAGCAGGCGAGGTACTTAAACTTAACTTCTCGTATGCTAAAAAAATAGACACATTAAACATTTTGATGGCACAAAAATTAGACGATACCTTTGTTTTTAATAAGATTGAGTCTCCACAAAACTTTGACCTGATAACTCCAAACCAAAAAGGCGAATACATTTATACAGTACATGCAATTTGGGATCAAAAACACGGAGTAACTTATTTCTTTAAAATTGCTGTTGACTAATTAAACTATAACGATATTAAACAGCCACGATTCACTTAAAAATCATGGCTGTTTTTGGGGGATTTTTAACTTCTTAGAGTTAATTCTATAAACCGTTCCACTTGTTCCGATAACCGCTGTAATTTCACCGGCTAGAGCCATTGGTTTATCCTTACCCTCAAGATTCGATAGAATCATATAAGTGGATTCCCCTTTTGTTGGACTAAAAATCTTACAATCGGCTTTGAACAACTTGAACAGTTTCCGTTTTTATCTTTTCGGCTTCCTTAAAGAGCCTTTCGCGTTCTATCTTGACCTGCGCTTGATATTCTTCATTTTTAATCTGAGGCAAATTGATATCCGCGCTCAGCATAGCCGCCTTCAGAGCACTTTCACCTAAGTAAGCAGCAACGCCGACATCACTGATGGCTCCTTTATTGCCAATCGGAGCTAACGCCTGAGCTAACTTTATGACTGTAAAACAATTTTGGGCAATTCCTAAAGGAGTATCTGTAGCGGAGATAAGAACCTCCTGCAGCTTTTCCGTACGCTTTATTTTTTGCTCTTCTGTGTCTTTCGGTAATTTGAGTACAGCCATAAAATTAGAAAACTCCGCAATATCCTGAGTCAGTCCTGTTTTTAAATCATTCATCAAACGTTGCGCTTTTCCCAGGATTTCTTTAACTTGGGGCTCAACATCCTTATATTTTTCTTTTCCTACTGTTAAATTCGCAACCATACAGACCATAGAGGCAGCTAATGCGCCAACGTAAGCAGCGATACTTCCCCCGCCTGGTGTAGGTGCTGAACTTGCTCCCTGAGCTAGGAATTCGTCAGTAGTCCATTTCCAAACATCTTGTTCGGTCATCAGACATTCCTCCTTTGGAGATCAAGCCCTTTCAGAACATTCTTCATAATAAGGGCTGTTGTTAACGATCCCACTCCGCCAGGAACAGGAGAAATTAGGCTTGCCTTTTCCTTCACTGCCTCAAAATCGACATCCCCGCAAATCCCGTCAGGAGTTTCATTGATACCTGCATCGACGACGATAACTCCCGGTTTAACCATATCTTCCTTAATCAGGTTAGCCTTGCCCACTGCAGCAACCACAATATCCGCTTGTCGGGTAAAGGAGCCTAGATCAGGAGTCTTGGAATGACAAATCGTAACTGTTGCATTATGCTTAAGAATAAGGAATACAAGCGGCTTGCCGACGGTTTCCCCGCGACCCACAATAACAACATGCTTACCCGCAATTTCAACTCCCGAACGGAGCAAGATTTCGACACAGCTTTGCGGTGTTGCCGGGAAAAGCCCTTCTTCACCGCTCATAATAAAACCGCGGTTGATCGGATGCACTCCATCCACGTCTTTGTCCGATCGAACAGCGGACATCACGCTCTCCTTGGAGATATGTTTAGGAAGGGGTAATTCGATCATGATGCCATGAATCTGCTCATTATCATTCAACAGCTCAATTAAAGAAATAAGTTCACCTTCCGCAATATCGGACGGAAGTGTATGAAGTTCAAAACTAATTCCTAAATTCTCGCTAACTTTTTGTTTTGATCTTGCATATACAACGGAGGCCGGGTCTTCGCCTACAAGAATCACAGCGAGCTTAGGCTGTACTCCTTTAGATTTCCATTTTAAGACTTCATCCTTAATTTCCTCTTTAAGAACCTTAGCTATAGCTTTGCCATCCAGTAAATTGGCCAAACCCTTTCACTCCTCTTTATCTCATTATCTATCTATTTATGGTTACTATTCTCTTTAAGCTGAAATAATTCCTGTGACATAACAAATGTTCTAAAATTTACTCTTTTTCCGCCCTTTTAAACCTTCTTAAGGAGTTTTATTTTTTTCATTTCTGAGAAAACTAAAGATCAATGAGCAAGAAAGGATGTATGTCAATGATTAAGGAAATAACTTCGGGCAAATTACCTGCCGTTTTAAAAAGTCCCACTCCGGTTGTACTTGAATTTGGGACTTCTAAGTGTCCTGACTGCCAAAAATCGCAGTCAATAGTCGATCACCTTTCCGCTGACTATGACGATAAAGTTGAAGTCTATTATGTCGATGTCGATAAGGTTCCGGAAGTCCAGGAATTGTATGAGGTCAGCGATCTTCCAACCATGATTCTTTTTAAAGAAGGCAAACCCCAGGATAAACTGGTTGGGCCGCATTCTGAGCAAGAAATCAACAACTTTTTTAGGCAGGAATAAAAGATTAAAATTAAAGGGGTAAATATGAAGGGGAAAGTGCGTTTCCAGGTCGTAGAAGCGCACTTTATAATTCGCAATATGTTTACTCTTTTTGCCTATTCTCACATTCCGCCAACCGGCGGTGAAAAGGCTATTCTATCTCCATCCTCTAAAACCTGACCGAATTCTGCCTGACAGTTGTTAACAAAACAAACAGCCACATGTTCTAAAGGCAGATTACATTTTTTGATCACATCAATCACCCGGCTGTTCTCCTCAAGTTGGGTCTTTTCCTGTTCAAACCGACCTTCACGCAGATCACCGAAAAGCTTTACATCAACTTCCATCAGATTATCCTCCTCGCTGGACTTAATATTCGAAAACCTGATCGAGCTCTTCACCGCTAAAGTCCCAAATTGCGTTATGCGGAGGGACTGGTTCTTCAAAAAATTCCGGCAGCCTATCATCCTTGCTTGAAAAGCCTGCTTCTATGTTGAAATTTCTTTCCATTCTCAGTACAGATCTTCCTAGGTTAAGCCAATCATTAACCGTCCAGTTTGTCCCGTATTGAGCGTTAATCATATCAATGACAGCATGAGAAACGGGTTCATAGTCCATTATAGCGAAGGCTGTAAAAACACAAAGGCCTGCGCTGTCGATGGCGGCCGTAGCAATTTGCAGGTTCTTTGACAGCTCTACCTGCCCTTCCTTTGATAACGGATCAATGTGTCCGCCCACTTTTAAAATGTTTGTAGCAACAGAGTACCCCGCCGTATGATCGGCACCCATAGGTGTGGTAGCATAGGTTACGCCAATCCCTTTTACCGCTCTCGGATCATAGGCTGGCATTGTTTGGCGCTTTACAGTAGGGATACGCGTTATCCCAAAGGCTTGTCCGGCATAACTTGCTCCATTGCCCAAAATTCGGCCTAAATAGGTTCCTTCTCTAATCTCGTCTTTGAGTAATTTAACGATCCCATGGCCATCTCCCCATGGGACAATACCCGCCTCCATAGCTATCATCATGCTTCCGGCAGTTTCAATCGTGTCTATTCCAATATCATCGCAAATATTATCTACATGAGCAATGATGTCAAGATCATCAACCGTACACCCTGCTCCAAATCCCCATATTGTTTCATACTCGAAACCAGACGTCAGATATCGATTGTCCTTATCATTGTAAGTTTGAGAACAGCGAATAATACATCCTGCATGGCAGCCATGAGTTGGGTCACCTTTTCTGCTCATAATTGTATCGTACATTGTTTCTCCGCTGATCTTTTCTGCACTCTCAAATTGGCCCATCCGAAAATTCTTTGTAGGAAGGCCTCCTGCTTCATTTAAAATGTTCATCAGGACATTCGTTCCATATTTAGGCAAAGCATTGCCGCTTACAGGGTGGCTCAACAATCCTTTATTAAAGATTTGAGCTGCATTCTTAAATTTCTCTTTATCCTGAATCGTAATTCCTGCGCCGTCATTATCGTCAAGTGTGATAAATTTAATTCTTTTAGAGCCCATGACAGCGCCAAGCCCGCCCCTCCCAGCACTGCGGATATGTCCTTTCGGATCTTTAACCGAAATATTGGCCATAGACATTTTATACTCTCCTGCCTGACCTATGGTTATTACTCCCGTATTTTCACCATATCTTGCCGTAAGAGTATGGATAATCTCATAATTGCCCTTGCCTAGAAGTTCGTTTTCTTCCTTAATTTCTACTCCGTCCTTATGAATATGAAGCGTATACCATTTATCGCCTTTCGGGATACCCTCGACAATCAAAGCCTTAACGCCCAGCTTGGCCAGTCTTTGAGCTGCTGTTCCGCCGGCATTGCTCTCTTTGATTCCTCCAGTTAAAGGACTTTTTGCCCCAACAGACAGCCTTCCTGAATTTCCTGCCATAGTTCCGGCAAGCAAGCCAGGAGCAAAAACCAATTTGTTTTTACTTCCTAAGGGATGACAGGTTGGCTCAACCTCTTTCGATACAATGGCTGAAGTTAACCCTCGTCCGCCAAGCATCTTCCACTCTTCAGGAACTTCTTCTTCAACAAACGTGAGATTTGTCATATTAACGCGATAGATCTTCAACTTAACTACCTCCCGTGAACTCTATTGAGTTATACTCTTCCAGCTAGATTCACATAGGAGTATTATTTTGCATTTGAACATATCGTATTCTTATTCAAGTAATTTAATTCAGGATAATCCTGGCTTTACTTGACATCTTAAAACAGTTTTTAACTTTGCTGGTTCAACTTTTCTGGCATCAGAAAGATAGATTTCTCGATGCCGCATGGAAAGTCTTTCAAGATTATTTTCTATCATAAATTTCTTCATCAATTCAAAAGTTTGGGGTTCATTATCATACGAACCTACATGAAGCATTTGTACAGACAAACCATCCTCAAATGTACCGAAAGTTACTTCATTTAATAATGGATGGGGTTTCTTCTTTCTAACACTTTCAAACGCTCTCTTCACTACTTCATCAGTTGTAAAATCAGGTTGTCGTATCATAATCGTATATAACAGTTCATTCTTATCCAGAACACTCAATCTTTTTCCTTCATCTGTCAAGTCCCATATTCCCTCAAGTGGATAAACTGTATATTCAAAATATCCCTCCGGAGTATATCCTTGCTTCGGCATCATTCTTACAGCATACGCTAAGGAATAAAGGACTCCAATCTTTTCTGCGAATTCTTCACTATTAGGATTTCCTATTCCCTTTATCATAAAGAATTTCTGTTCCGGAACTGTTACAAGTTCAGGCTTTTGTTTTGGCATATATAAACTTTTCTCTTCCTTTTTCCATTCGTATTTCATTGGCCATTACTCCTTTATTTCTTTAAATATTGAATAACAAATTATTCCCCACCCAAAGCTACAGCTTGTACCATCTCTAGCTCTCTTGCATATTTTAATTAGGGGAGGATAGATATGAATGCAGATTTATTATTTGATAAGTTAAAACAGATATTACAATTCGTTGAAGCTAAAGCAAATAAGCCCCTTGATAATTACAATTATGAAACAAGACTCTGGAGCAAAGGGTATAGGAAAGCCATGATTACAACCAGAGATTTTATCTGGAGAATCCTTAATTGGAACTAAATAGAGAATGAGGAATTGATTATAATTATTCCTCATTCTCGTGGACAGATTCCGTTTGTTTTTCCATCACTTGCGCTAACTCAGCGAGCTTGTTGATCGTTTTCCAGTTACGCACAGTTACTGGAACATCCAACTGATAAAGATTATTAGCAAGCTTTGAATCACGGATACTATGACGGAATAAAAGAAATATATCGCATCCAACGATTCTATATTCATCGTTTTTACTTTTAAAAGCATTTAAATATTCAAGCTTTTCTTCCAGAGGAGCATGTGACAACAGTGCAATATATTGACTCTCGACTTCTGATGATGACATAGCATCAATTACTTCCTCCTCCGAGAATGGACAGTTCTCAATAATCCTTTCCAAATCTGAAGCTGTTCTTAAAACTACTGTAACTGAAAACCCAAAAATCTCCTTAATTTTTCTTTCAAGTTTCCTCTGCAGAAATTCCTCCTTTTGATTTGATTTGAATAGTACATTACCGCTTTGAATATATGTTTGCACCTCACGAAGTCCAATTGCTTCAAATGCTCTTTTTAAGTCAGCCATCTTAATAATATTTTTTCCACCTACATTAATACCCCTAAGAAGTGCTATGTAAGTTGTCATGATCTAAACTCCCCTCATTCGAGATAAATCTTATTTTTTCGTTTTGTGTTCTGCCTTTTTTAAAAGGCAGCGGCTTATCAAAATTGTAAAATATATTCATCAATTGATCTAGGCGTTATTTTATTTTCTTCCATGATTTGTCCTTTCAAACCTGAACTGAATCTTTGTATAAACCATTTCTTTATATATTATCGTAAATTTGCGCAATTGATCTTATACAAAGAGGGATGACATTTTTGTCATCCCTCGATTACGTTAAAACAAGTTACAAACTGCTATTCTGTACTATTTAATTACTGTCATAACTAATCTGCTTATTTCTGTTTCAGATAATTATCCATCGCTGCCGCAGCCTTTTTACCTGCGCCCATAGCCAGGATTACGGTTGCCGCACCTGTCACGATATCTCCGCCCGCAAATACTCCTGGGATTGATGTTTCCAAGGTTTCTTCCTTGGCAACAATATTCCCCCGCTTGTTAAGTTCGAGACCTTCTGTCGATTTTGTAACCAGCGGATTAGGCCCTTGTCCAATCGCCACAACCACAGTTTCAACCGGAATCTCAAATTCCGAACCCGGAATAGCAATTGGAGCGCGGCGGCCGGATGCATCAGGTTCACCCAGCTCATAACGCAGGCAGGTTAAGGCGCGAACACTTCCTTTTTCATCGCCTTCAATGGAAACAGGGTTCGTCAGCAATTGGAACTTAATTCCCTCTTCTTCAGCATGCTCCAACTCTTCATGACGAGCTGGCATTTCCGCACGAGAACGGCGATAAACAATATTGACTTCCTCTGCGCCTAAACGCAAAGATGTGCGTGCAGCATCCATCGCCACATTGCCTGCTCCGAGTACAGCAACACGTTTGCCGACTTTGACTGGAGTGGAGTATTCAGGGAACTTATAGCCCTTCATCAGGTTCGTCCGGGTCAAGAACTCGTTGGCAGAATATACTCCGTTTAGATTTTCTCCCGGGATGTTCATAAAATGAGGCAGACCTGCACCCGTTCCGATAAAGACCGCATCGAAACCATTTGCCATCAATTCCTGGACAGTGGTCACTTTACCGACGACCTGATCCGTCAGAATCTCTACTCCCATCGCTTGGAGATTGCGGATCTCGGTTTGCACGACATCCTTCGGAAGACGGAATTCAGGAATACCATACATTAGAACACCGCCGGCAACATGGAGGGCTTCAAAAACCGTAACCTGATGTCCGGCTTTAGCTAAATCTCCTGCACAGGCCAAGCCCGATGGACCCGCTCCGATAACTGCAACTTTTTTTCCGGTACCCTCCGGTTTATCGAACTTTGGTTGACCATTTTTCAGCTCATAATCAGCAACAAAACGTTCAAGACGTCCAATTGCAACTGATTCTCCTTTAACCCCTAAGACGCATTTCGATTCACATTGTGTTTCCTGCGGGCATACCCGACCACAGACAGCAGGCAAAGAGTTTTTTACTTTGAGTACTTCGGCAGCGCCTAAGAAATCGGACTCAGCCACTTTACCGATAAAATCAGGAATTAAAACATTGACAGGGCAACCCTCACGGCAGCGAGGTTTTTTGCATTGCAGACACCGCTGTGCTTCCTCAACCGCTGTTTCTGTTGTATAGCCAAGAGCGACCTCTTCAAAGTTGTGAGCACGAACTTGAGGCTCTTGACAGGGCATTTCATGACGCGGAACTTTTAAAGCCATTTTTATTTCTCCTTTCCGCAATCACAGGTTTTACTGATTTTTGCGCGTTCTTCTTCGTCTTTATAGAAAGCTAAACGTTTCATCGCCAAATCAAAATCCACTAAATGCCCGTCAAATTCAGGTCCGTCAACGCAGGCAAACTTAGTTTGATCCCCCACGCTGATACGACAGGCACCGCACATTCCTGTCCCGTCCACCATGATCGGATTCATGCTGACAATCGTCTTAATTCCCAGCGGACGTGTAAAATTCGCAACGGATTTCATCATGATCACCGGTCCGATCGCCCAGCACGCATCCACTTTTATCCCTTGATCGAGAATATGGGCCAAGCCGTTCGTCACAAAGCCCTTGACGCCCATGCTTCCATCATCCGTGGTTACGACAACTTCATCACTGATCGCTCGCATTTCTTCTTCAAGAATAAGCAAATCTGCGGTCTTGGACCCGATGACCGAAATAACTTTGTTACCCGCCTCTTTTAAAGCACGCGCAATTGGATAAACCGGAGCCACGCCTAGTCCCCCACCGATACAAACGACGGTGCCATAGTTTTCGATTTCCGAGGGAACTCCAAGCGGTCCTACAAAATCCTGGAAGAAGTCTCCTTCATCCATCTCATTGATTAGCCCTGAAGAATATCCGACATTTTGAATAACGATGGTAATCGTGCCCTTTTCCCGATCAAAGTCCATGACTGTAAGCGGAATCCGTTCCGCCTTTTCATCTTTGCGGACAATTATGAACTGACCTGGTTGAACTTTTTTTGCTACATTAGGGGCTTCAACTTCCAAAAGAACGATGGAAGGCTCAGCCGCCAGCTGTCTCCTTTTCACTACCCGGTACACGAACACTCCTCCTTAAGAAATCTATATAAAATTTTTTAACTTTCTAAATAATTCGTGATATAGCGACAATATCCTGCCTAGTTTAAATACAACTTAAATTAAGAAAATAAAAAAACTAAAGAACACTTCTTGCTACGGCAGCACAGATTCTAATATTTTTCAACCAATTAACCTAAACTTTCTTCATCGATATCTATAGCAGTGGTATCACCGATCTCAAATACTTTACGTATTACAGCTATCTCAGGCAAAACGTTCTTAGTATAAAAACGGGCGCTGGCAATTTTTCCTTTATAGAATTTGGCATCAAAATGATTTTCACCGAGTTCTTTTAACTTCTTATCAGCCAACATTCCCTGATCCATAATCAATCTTGCACAGTAAAGCATCGATGATGCATGAAGAATTCGCGTCGAGAATAAAGGCATCATCTGGGTTTTACCTTCTTGCATATATTTTTGCAGTTGCTCAATGATCGCTTTAAAATTTTCATACGCATCCATCAAAATTTTAAACTCAAGCTCAAAGCCGGCTGCGTCTTTATGATTTTCAATAAATGTACTGATATCTTTCATCCAATTCTTAAATACACGGCCCTTGTTCATACTAAATTTGCGACCCAGCAGATCAAGAGACTGAATAAAGTTCGTTCCTTCCCAAATTGAAGAAATCTTTACGTCACGTGCTACTTGCTCAACCTGGTACTCCTTAACATAACCATATCCGCCGTGAACCTGAATAGCATCTGCAATATTCGTCCATGCCATATCTGTGGCATATGCCTTGCACATAGGATTGCTGATTTGGAACATTCCATCAGCAAATTCACGTTCCTCAGGGTCTTCACTATCATGTGAGAGGTCAAGATAATAACAACTCTTTAGGATCAAGGCTCGAATAGCCTCTGCATAGGATTTTTGTATCATCAGCATGCGACGGATATCCTCATGTTCAATAATGCGTACTTTCGGACCTTTAGGATCGGTAAACTTGTTGCCCTGAACTCTAATTTTGGCATATTCGCGGGCAAGAAGGAATCCTTCGGATATCGCAGCAAGTCCCTGAACTCCAGTATTTAAACGTTCTTCATTCATCATAGTAAACATTTGGGCAATTCCTTGACCTTTACCGCTTTCATCGGGTGGATTACCAATAATATATCCACGGCAATTATCATTCTCACCATATGACAACGCACAAGTGGGGGAGCCGTGTTGACCCATTTTTTCTTCAATTCCGGTAGTTATTACATCATTAAATTCACCCAAGCTGCCATCATCATTTACCCAATATTTAGGGACAATGAATAATGACAAACCTGCTGTGCCCGGGCGGGCGCCTTCAGTCCGTGCCAATACCAGATGTATAAAATTTTCACAGATATCATGGTCACCAGCTGTGATAAATATTTTGCTGCCTTTAATTTTATATACCCCTTGTTCGTCCGTAGCATAAGCCTTAGTTACATTAGCACCAACATCTGAACCAGCTCCTGGTTCGGTCAGATTCATTGTTCCAGCCCACTCACCCGAAAACATTTTAGGAAGAAATTTCTCCTTTAGGAAGTCACTTCCGTATTGCTGAATAACAGAACATGCACCAGAAGATAATCCCCAAAAAGCAGTAAAAGGTGAACAGGCATGAAGAAGCATTTCATAATTGCCTTGTACTATAGTAATAGGAAGGTGTCCCTCAGCTTCTCGATCGGCATTTGATGCTCCTAAACCTGAATCGTTAATCGTTTTAAAGGCTTTTTTAAAAGAATCCGGTGTAATAACCTTACCATCAACAAACTTAACTCCGATTTTATCCGAATCATCGTTAACCTTTGCAATTTCGTCCCGGCAAATTTTATAGGTTGTATCAAAGAGAGGATCAATATCCTCCTTGGAATAATAATCGCTGTAAGCTGAAAAAGATAATAATTTATCCATATCCAGCCATTCTTTTAAAACAAATTTAAGGTCCCTTAAGTCATACAAAAAAGTTTTCCCTGCCATTCCATTTCCTCCTAACATTGTTTTCTAAAATATTTTTAAACTTTTCTGACATTATAGAGTGATCGTTCGCTCTACTTTAGATTATATTACATTTTTAAATTCAAGTACATATGCGAATTGATGAAAAATAAACATTTATATATGCTCTTTTTAACTGGAATAGCTCTAAACCGAAATAGATTATTTCATTGGTGAGTGCTAGATGTCATAATTTGAAAATAATCATAAAGACAACTAACACTCACCGATAAAGTTTGCTAATAATTGGCTCAACAACTGCATATTTCAAAGTCTCTATAGTTCTTTTACAGCTTTTATCATTTTTATTATTTTAGCACCGCGTTCGTTAATAAAATCTTGAATAGTAGTATTTGAATAATCGTATACGCCTTTGCCTGATTTTAAACCTAAGGTTCCTTTGGCAACCATATCAGCAGCATAGGGGTTCCCGTCAGTGTTATTGCATAAAGATTTATATACATCACCTGATACTGTATTAATTAAATCCCAGCCGACCAGATCCTTCAAGGCCATAGGACCTTCAAAGGAGTAGCGAATACCATTTGTTCCTCGAATAGCCGTATCAATATCTTCACCAGTAGTCCAGCCCTGGCTTATCATATAACAGCATTCCCGTGTAAGTGCATTATCTAGGCGGTTTACTATAAAACCAGGTATATACTGCTTAATTAAAGCCGGTTCTTTTCCCATTCCTTTTAACAGAGTTTTTACTTTCTCAGCTATTTCACTCGAAGTATCAGGGCCCATTACAATTTCTACTAGAGGCATAATAAAGGGTGGGTTAAACCAATGTGTAATAATAAGGCGCTCTGGATGCGATACTTTGGCAAATTCAAATATATTTGAAGCAGATGTATTACTGGCCAATATGCAGTCCTGACTGCATAATTTATCAATTTTGATAAAAGTATCGCGTTTAACTTCGGGGTTCTCAAATACAGATTCCACAATTAAATTGGCTAGTGGTGCGCTCTTTTCGAAACCGACTTCATATGTGATCAATGTTCGGGTTCTTTCTGCATCTGCCTCAGTTACTAAGCCTTCTTTTAGTAAATTTTCCATGTTAGCGGCAATTGATTTCTTGGCTTTATCAAGTTGTTCCTGCTTAATATCAGAAAGAGTAACCTGAAATCCGTTTGTTGCAAATACCTGTGCTATACCATGACCCATAGCACCTGCACCCACTACTAATACTTTCCAGTTTTCAAACATATTTGTAGGCCTCCTTATACATTTAAACAGAACATATCACAACGAAATATAAATTTATAAAATCAGATTTTCTGCAGTGATATGAATTATTCTCTATTTACTCAGTCGGGAGTTTTGGCAAAACAATCAGATCAACATTAGACGGATCTATTTTAAGTTTACCGGCAGCCATAGCATGAACTAAAGTCATGACCTGTGCATTAACCGGTGTGGGCACTCCATATTTATAACCCATTTTACATTGCATTCCGTTATAGGTAGTATCTATTTCAGGATATCTGCCGGCTTCAATATCATAGAGCATTCCAGTTCTGATATTTCGGTGAGGTTCTGATTCTATAAGCTTTGGTATTGCAGCATTTAATTCTTTCTCCGTAGTGAATGCCAAATTAGCGAAATCCGCTCCCTGGAATATTTCTACAGTAACTCCTGCCGCTTTAGCGATAGCCATAGATTCATTCATAATATAAGCTGAGCATTTGATTGCATGAGGATTATCAAGGACATCACCAAAAGGACCTGCAACAATCGCAGACATACCGCTGAAGCAGCAGTTGGAAGTCCATTTGGCCCAACGCATACCGATCAAATTAGTAACCATATGAGCTGTTCCGGCGTGAGATAATATATCCGAAATCATTTTAAGGCGTTCGGTAATTTGACCATCCTGTTCGCCAATTTCAAAGATCATAAGGTCCGCTGGGGATGTGAGCTTCGAAACTCCTGGTTCCACATAGGTTGCGCCCCAGCCGGTTATTTGGCCAACTACTCTCTCTTTGCCGATTACGTCATTTAAATTTTGTTCCGGCATACCATTTTGTCCCGTTACCAAAATTCCATTCGGTTTAAGCCATTTGGTGATATAAGGTAATGCCGATCCATCATAGGTACTCTTGGTCAGGTAGAACATTAGATCGTAATGTTCGGTCATTTGATCTGGGGTAAGTGCTTTTACTGGCTGAACCAGGTCCATCCCACCAATTACTTTGGCTCCCTTTTCATTAAGGGCTTTTACGTGAGCTTCATTAACATCAATTAGATCAATATCATATCCATTTTTGGTTAATAGAGCCCCAAGAATTGTTCCCAAAGAACCAGCCCCGTAAACTGCCATCTTCATCACTGATTTCCTCCTTATTTCAGGAGGCGCCTAACCCTGGCGCCTCCTACTCATCTATTTTTTAATTAATTAGAGACTGCTTGCTTTGATTCAGTAGTCTTTAAATATGTGCCCTTTCTGCCCAACTCCGGCAAAATCCAGGTGCAAACACCCACAAGTACCATACATACTGTAGCAAGTCCAAACATTAAAGCAAAATTATTACCCGAAATCGGGGCAATAATGAAAGAAGGAATACAAAATGCACCGGCAAGCATGAGGCAGTCGATAATTCCGCCGGCACTGCCATGCGCTTCCTTGGAAACCTCCGGTAAAACTACAGGGTAGACCATAAAAAACGGAATAGCTCCACCTAATAAAAACCCGGTAATGAGAAGAATTGGCCACAGCATCGTTTCTGAAGCACTCCAGCCAAAGTTGATACCGATTGAGCCTACGACGCATGCGAACATAAATGGTTTCATTCTGCCGACCTTTTCAGCCCAAATTGGAGCAAGCAAATTGCCGAATGTGTTGCCCAGGAATATCATGGATGACAGCCAACCGGCCTGAACCGGACTAATTCCACTTACTACATTAAGTGCGTTGGCAAGGTTACCAGCGAAGATCATGAATCCGCCCCAATAAAAGAAGCATGCAAAACCAGCTACCCATACATATTTACTTCTTGCAGCTTGACCGATATATTTGGTGACAGATTCAGGAGCCGCAGCCGGTGCACCCACGGGGTGATTTTTGGCCAGTATATACCATAAAACTGTAGAAATAGCTAGTAGTATACCGACAAAAACATAAGAGGCTTTTGCAGTTGGGAACATAGCCCCTGTAGCCATGCCTAAAAACATGCCTGCTCTGCAACCGGCATAATAAATTCCAAGTGCTGTAGGAACTTCTTTATCCTCAAACCAAGCTCCGACTATTTTACCAATGTTGGAATTTAAAGCCATTACGCCTACTCCAGATAACATCATAAGGATAAAATATGACATAAAATCATAACACATATAACGGAAGGTCGTTCCAATTACGCCAATAATTAAGCCTATACCAACAACTGATTTAACACCAAAGCGATCTGCTAAAGCCCCTATGGGAATGCCTAAAAAAATGTTAGGGAACATGGGAGCAGACATGATCATCGCAAATGCAGCCATGTTCAAGCCTAAAGCAGGGATAAGTTCAAAGGCCCGAGCTGCAACGACGAATTGGGCGTAACAGCTTAAAGCTGCTGCTATAGAAACTATACCTAATATTATCCAACGATATGATGTCGTTTTTGAATTATCCATAAATGCACTCTCCTATTTCATCATTTAGGAAATAGAACAACCGTGAGTCTAATTTGTACAGATCTTCACTTATATGCATACAAAAACTCTTGTCTTAAGCATTGTTTCAATAGTGATTTATGAATTTTAACCAAAAATGCTTCTGGGGTTCTTCACCATTATTTTTTCTATCTGTGCATCTGTCACGCCCATTTTCTTTAAGCCAGGCAGGATAACTTCTGGGATCCTTGCTATATGGGCATTAGCCATCATTTCTGCAAGGGCTGGAGGAAAAACTACAGGTCTCCCCAACATAACATTTACGGTATCATGAGAAAACATAATCTTATCACCGTATCCAAGTGCAATCAATGCTACTGCAAGTGCTTCCCTGTCGATGTCTCTTGGTGCTCCTAAGAAGTTCTCAAGCCCGAATCTGTCAAAGCCGATGAATACTCCTTGATCGAGCACTTTAGTCGCATATTGTATATTAGTGTTTCCGCACATATGCCCGATCATGATTTTATTTGGATCAGCTCCTTCGGAAATCAGCAATTCTGCCTGTTCCGGACCCATTGTTCCTTCCTGGGTATGGGTGATAATAACAACTCCAGTTTCCCTCTGAACCTTGGCTGCAGCTTTGAAAAACATCTTTTCATAATCGGTAATGACACCTTTGCTAGACGCCAGCTTTATTACTCCTGCTTTAATTCCTGTTCCTTCTATTCCCTCAGTGACTTCCTTAAGCATTGTCTCATAAATCTCTTTTTCCCCGTCACCAAGTGCATTCCGGAATTTAAAGTACGCAGGTGCTCCTTCGCCTTCATAATAATAGCCGGTCGCGCAGATAATGTTCACTCCAGATGCTTCAGATACTTCCTTCAAAATTGTCACATCTCTGCCGCAATCATTGGGGGTTGCGTCGACTACTGTTTGAACTCCATGAGCTTTAGCACGTTTTGCAGCATCTATGCTTATTTTAAGTGCTTCGTCTCTGTTAAAAGGTCCAAATGTCTTGTCTCCTGCGAAACCCGGATACCCAAAAACAAAATGTTCATGCATTAAGGTTTGTCCTAGCTGATCCGATGCAATCGGTCCCGTAACTGTGTTTACCATTTTTACCACAAAAATCACCTACTTCCCATAAATTTTTTAAGCGATAAAAATCTTTGTTTTTCTCACAACCTTTCTTGTTTTTAATTTCCCCACGCTGTAAATCAAACACATCCTTATTTGTTGCAATAATTGTGCCATTTAAAAATGTTCCGGTTTATGGGCTAGTATTTTGAGCATGAAACAAAAATCTATAACTATGAAAAATTGTGTCCCATTTTGAGTTTCACGGGACACAATAGATGTAGTGTGTCCCATTTTGAGTTCATGGGACACAACAAAATTTTTATAAATTTTCTCCTCTGCATATAATTATTTAGCCTAACAGTCAGTGATATATAGATATCTCTGCATCTTCAGTGAGGCCTTCCAATACCCCCGTTTTAAACTATACCGACCCATAAGCTCTTTTTCTAATTTTAGATACAGTATTGATTTTCGCATTTAATTTACAGGCGTGGGGACACCTAAAGATACGATGCTTATTCTGGCTAAATTCAAACATGTTCTTCCTTGAGAAGGTACGAATTATCTCTGGTCTAATACTTTTATCAGTAACGTTCTTATTAGAAAATAAAGTAACGTTCTTTCTTGTAGTATTGACGCTTCTTAATCAAAAGGATATGAATACCCCTTTACTCGAGTTTAGCCACCAATAGTTTGACCACCGTCAAGCAGTATATAAGTACCTGTCATGTAGCTAAAGCAGTCAGAAACCATTGCAAGCACTGGCCCTGCTACCTCTTCCACGCTGCCCAGACGGCGAACAGCGGTTCTCTTTTCCATCTTTGATTTGATTTCCGGATCAGCAAAAATATCTTGATTAAGCTCTGTAATGACATAACCTGGGCAGACTGCGTTTACAGTAATACCATACCGTGCCCACTCATTAGCCATAGTTCTAGTAAGGCTTAAAACACCAGCTTTGGAAGCACCGTAGGGAGCAACGCCCTTTCCGCCAATCAGACCGCCAACGGAGGCAATGTTAACAATCTTGCCGCCTGTTCCTTGCTTTTTCATCTGTTCGGCAACAGCTTGAGCAAATAGGAAGCAGCCTTTTAAATTTGTACTAACAACCTTCATAAAGTTATCCTCGGTTTGATTCAAAAGGTCTGTAGTCTTTCCGCTAATGCCGGCATTGTTGACGAGAATATCAATCTTACCGAAAGCTTCAACAGTTTTTGCTACAACCTCATCGATATTTTCCTTTACAGAAGAATCCGCTGAAATACCGAGACACTGTACATTGTATAGATTTTTGATGTCTTTTTCGACACGCTCACAGTCGGCAGGTGTACGGCTGGTAATCACAATGTTGCAGCCATACATGGCAAATGTGGCGGCGATTGCATAGCCTATACCTTTAGTAGCCCCTGTAACTATAGCTACCTTGCCTTTTAAATCAAAACTAGGTTTTTTAATTTCTTTGGCCATTTTTAACATCCCCTGTGTAATTATTTTTTTTGTAACTACACCGCTGCGATAAGTCATTTCGCTAACCGCAACGCCATGACAATACATAAAAACAGCTTGTTAACTAAAAGTCTACTTAGTTTCCTTTGGAGCATCTTTCTGGGTTTTTTTAAATCTCTCAAGCATGGCTCTCGGAGTTACTGTTGGGCGCTCATAACGAGGACATTTTGCACCATCAAAGCCGGCAAGATACTTAGCAATGTCCTTCAGTGGCTCAAGATCGTAACGGCTCATCATGGTTATTGTCTCCATAAGCGGAGATCCTCCACCGTGTACTCCGGCAACAGCCGCTGCGGCTTCAAAAGAATCACAAAGCTTATCCTCCATCATCCGCATAACTCTATGGCTCTCTTCAGCTGTGTATGCAGGGTTGCGCATAATGTACTTGTTGCAGAGCTCAGCCGTCTCTGGAGCATAGAAGGATTCCTCGGTTGGCAGTGATGCGCAAATGCCGCCAGTTAAATCTGCTAAGGTCTCATATTCATGGTAAATCTTCTGGCCTGCAAGTTTGCGTCCTGCATTGGTCAGAACCTCGTCTGGTACCCAGGAACCGTTAGGAAATTTAACAGCACGCACTGCAGAAGCCTGACCGGCAGCGAATACAAGCTCCGCTGTACTAATAATTTCACAAATTTTTTCACGAACATGCCCTTCTTGTGAGATGTCATTTACGTCGGCAACCAAAGCTGCCTGTGCCGCCATAACCTCGGAAACCGCAGTCTTACAGCCAGTGTAGGAATGTCTGTGAAAATGAGCAAACATGAGTGCCAGATAACCAGCGTATTGAACCACATCTGGATTGTCAAGGCCGTTCATGAATACTCTATCTTCAGGAACAAAAACATCATCAAAAATGGTCATGGACTCAACGTCGCCAACCATATTAAATGGAGCTTGAATGTGGTTTCTCTTATGATGTTGGCCAGGAAGGGCCATTATCTTTATCCCATCCCAGTCGGCGGGCAGCGCAAAGGCTACCGCATAGCCCTCATCACCTTTACCCATAAACTTAGTCGGATTGACGATAATTTCGTCTACATAAGGAGCATTTGAGTTGCATACCTTGGCGCCACGTACAATGATACCCTTGCAGGGCTTTCCGTCAAGCCCTATGCCGTCCACATTGGTCTTAATAACATGAACAAACTGATCTGGGTCTGGCTGCATATGCGCTCTCTTGTACTTAGGATTACGGGAACCCTTCACGTCAGTTTGAGCGCAGTTGCATACCAGGTCATTTTCTTGGCAATACAATAGATACTTGTTAAAACGTTCATGATAGTTTGTCCCGCAAGCATGGTCACAGTCATAGGTAACAACGGCAAGAGCGTTAAGTGCATCCGAACCCATGCAGCGCTGCGTACAGCCCCCAACATGATGGCAGAGCAACCTGGTCATCAGTTGCTTATTGAGCAAATCCTCCTTGGATTGATGGATGTGCGTAAATCGGTTAATTTTTTTACCCGTAAGGTGTGAAGTCGCTGTGCAGACATCCTCATACTCCGGATCATTAGCTAAATCATAAGTCTGTTTCATAACATAGCAACCGCCATCGATCCACTGCCCCGATCGATCAACTTTTTCACCATTTAAATAGACGTTTGGTTTCATTTTGAGAAGCCGCGCTTTATACGCGTCATATGTGCCTACTCCCATATTTGATTCCTCCTAAATTTTATTTACATTCTTAGCTTTCGCCAAGTACGTAACAGAAGTAATAAATTGTTATATAAGTTAATAAAGTTACAAGTTGCTTCAAGTTTTTTGAATTAAAATCATTGTTTAAATTTCTTCAAGCTTCAAGGATAGAACGCTCGCTCTATTTTGCTGCAAAAAATAAAATCAATCTAAACTTTTATATCCTCCTTTCTTCAAGATTGAACGCTCGCTCTATTAGTAGGGTAAAAAAAATTTTGCTTTTTTCCTAACTAAAGATTAGCACGGGTTGAAATTTGCGTCAAGATTATTTTCAATATTTTGCATTAACTTTACAAATAAATTTATATCGACATCTATATCTTAAAATCTAATAGCCTCGTTGTATGCTTCTTTAATTGCCTCCGAAATTCTTCTTGGTTTTAAAGCATCTCCAATTATATTCAAATTCTTAATATTTCCGTTTAACTCTTTAAAAAGATTATTATTTGAACGTGACCCAACCGTAAGGACAACAGTATCTGCATTAATAAATTCAAGTCCTTCGGGTTTTTCAACCCAAACCCCATCTTTTTTAATCGAGACCACTTTTGTACGTTTAAACACTTCTACATTAAGTTGTTTAAGACGTGCCAGCATCGGCCATCGAGAGGAAACCCCGATATCCTTACCAATCCACTCCGACATTTCAACAAGACTGATTTGTTTGCATCCATGAGTAAGCAAACGAAATAAATCCTCCGTTTTTTCAGCTTGATAGAGCATGAGATGCCGTAAGGTTTCTGCATCAATCGTTCCAATCCCAGCCAGCATTAAAGCGGTCTCAACTCCAACCGCACCTGCACCAACGATAACAACACGAGAACCCACTACTGATTTTTTCTTTAACACTTCCCAGCCTTGAACTACATTGGCCCCCTCTTCAATTGGTATATTAGGAACAATGGGAATCGCTCCTGTTGCAATAACAACACGGTCAAAAACACCCTCGTTAATTCTTGCTAAAATGTCTGCTTTTGCAGCTATTTTATTATATTGAATGTTCACACTCAGTTTTTCGCAGGCCCTAGACAGATACTGAGCTAAATACATAAAATCGAAGCGTCCCGGAGGTGAAGATGCAATCTCTATTTGGCCACCAGGCTTGTCATTTTGTTCCCAAATCGTTACACAATGACCACGCATTGCTGCAACACGAGCATATTCCAACCCCCCAACGCCTGCACCGACAACCAATACTTTTTGGGGATTAGACGACTTAATCTGCGAAGGGAGAATGCAGCCTTGTAAAAGCTCTGATTCTCTTCCGGCTTCTGCGTTACATAAACATTCAACACTTTTATGAGACATAATGTGATCCAAGCATCCTTGGTTACAAGCAACACAAGGGCGAATTTCATCATACTTTCCTTGTGATGCTTTGTTGGCCAGTTCTGGATCTGCGATAAACGGACGAGCCATTGCAATAAAATCTACAATACCCTCGTCAATAATTTTTTCGGCAATGGAAATATTTATCCGATTGCTCATGATCACAGGGATAGATACAGACTCTTTTATACCTTGTCCCAAATAACGAAAGGCACCGAAAGGTACTTCCATAGTAATTTGAGGAACGTGTGTCTCATGCCATCCACCAGTAATACTTAGCGCATTAATTCCGGCTTTTTCTAAAGCAATAGCAATCTGCTTTGCTTCAAAATTAGTATTCCCGCCCTCCATGAAATCATTGCCGCCAAGCCTAACCGTCACAGGAATATTCGGGCCAACCGCCTCTTGAACAGCAGTAACAATCTCTAATAGAAATGTCATACGGTCTTGCAAATCACCACCGTAGCGATCGATTCGCTTATTGGTAACTGAAGACAAAAACTGTCCGATCAAGTAGCCTGAATTCGTGCAGATCTCAACTCCATCAAATCCAGACTGAACGGCACGCTTAGCACCAGCAGCAAAATATGAAATTATATCTGAGATCTCCAACTCTGTCAGTTCATGAGGAGTCTCCCCTGTATATCTTGACGGAACAGCCGAGGGAGCTGCTGCTTTCATCCCGCCATATTCCCTAGAACGTGCGTAGCGTCCGGCATGAAATAATTGACCAAAAATTTTGCTTCCTTCAGTATGAACTGCATCCGTTAAACGGCGAAGTCCCGGAATAGTACTGTCATCATTAATATAAACTGCATCATATTCCGTTTTGCGGATTGGATCAACTTGCAAAGCGCCTAATATAATAAGTCCAACTCCACCGCTAGCTCGCAAACGGAAAAATTCAATCATTCTGTCTGTTATCAAACCTTTTTTACAGTAACCCAATGCCATAGGAGCCATAATTAGACGATTTTTTAATTCTACTTTACCTATTTTACCCGGAGAATATAATTTTAACATGCCTGAAACCTTCATTTCTCGAACTTAATATCTACACTATTCCTTAATTAAGCTTGATAAGTGTTGATCTATAAGACCTGAAGGATAGGTGAACAGTTAAACACTTCTGGGGATATGATAGAATTAAATCAAAAATTTTTCAGCCTCTTGTAGAACGGATTGTCCAAGACCTCTAAATACAAGATCAAGTATACAACGATTGACATCATCTAATGAATCTTCGTTTACGGTCCAACCCTTCATCGGTAAAAACGCTACAAGATAAGCTAATATACTGGCTAAAATCTCTAAATCAGCAATAATGGGGATTTCTTTATTTATTTCTACTAACAATTGATGATATAAGCCAATGGTTGATTCTTTCTCCATGGCTAAAACATCTTTTAAATAATCTTTTTGAAGGTATTTAGTCTCAGTAGAAATGAATTGTATTAACTTCTTGTTTTGATTAACAAAATACAAATTAGCTTTTATAAAGTTTATCAGTTTTTCAACAGGTGAGACATACTCTTCAAGTTTTTGAGTTTTTAAAAAATCGTACATAATTTTGTGAAAGTGCTTATGAACCAAATATAGCACGTCATCTTTGGAAGAAATATAGTGATAGAGCTGTCCCATTGACATGTTGCATGCTTCTGCAATCTCACGGATTGAAGTCGGGTGAAATCCTTTTGTTAAGAAAAGCTTATATGCCCCTTCCACTATTTGCAATTGTTTACTTTCTATTAATCCCTCATCTTTTGAAGAAGAAATAGACCGATTATCTATAAATTGTTTGTGTTCATTGTTATCCGTTTTATGTTTCCCCCTCACTAATAACCCGAGTTACTATAATTTTGCTAAAGTTTTCTTACATTTTACTAAATAGTATTTTTTTTATCAAGTTTTCTAATATTGTATTAAATTCTTGAAGCCTTAGATTAACTGGACAATGAGTTCGGACGGATCGACAACCCGGATCAATTCTTCATCAGCCATTTTCTCTTTTAGACCATCCTCCAACATAGTAATGCAATAAGGACAATTAGCACCAATTGCTTCAGGCTTTTTAGCAAGGGCTTGCTCTGCTCGCATATTATTGATTCTCTCGCCAAGATGCTCTTCCATCCACATCCTGCTGCCTCCGGCTCCACAACAAAAACTCTTATCATGATTGCCATCCATTTCTATTAATTGCACTCCAGGAACTTTGCCAAATAGTTCTCTTGGCGCCTTATATTCTTGTTGGTAACGACCTAAATAACAGGAATCATGATAAACAATCTTTTGAGTTTCCAATTGGACATCTTTGTTCAACTTTAATTTACCATTATTAATTAATTGATTGATGAGCTGAGTATGGTGGATTACCTCATATTCGCCGCCAAATGCCGGGTACTCATTTAACAAAGTATTAAGACAGTGTGGACATGCAGTTATTATTTTTTTTACCTTATATCTGTTCAAAATCTCTACATTTTCCGTTACCAGTGATTGATACAAATATTCATTACCCGCACGCCGAATAAAATCGCCGCAACACTTTTCTTCCGTTCCCAGTATAGCAAAATTCACACCTGCGGCTTTAAGTATTTTGGCGACTGCAATAGAAACTTTTTTTGCCCGAGCATCGAAAGAACCGGCACAACCAACCCAATATAGATATTCAATGCCGTCAACATTCTCAACTTCATTCATACGCTTTACATCAAGGTCGCTGGCCCAATCTTCGCGTTTCGCCCACCCAACTCCCCACGGGTTAGAATTATTCTCAACATTACGAAATGTAGTTTGAAGCTCAGGTGAACAGTTCCCTTCCATTGTGACAAGGTATCTGCGCATATCTATAAGCTTATTCACATGCTCATTAGATACAGGGCATTGAACTTGACACGACATGCAGGTTGTACATGACCATATAACATCCTCAGGTATGACATCTCCAATGAGTTTCTTTTCTAAAATCTCCGCATCTTTATAATTTGCTTCAGCGATCTTAGCTATTTCTTCCGAAAACTCTTCCCCTGTAGACTTTAATCCATATTTTAGCATTACGCTTCCCTTTTCGATGAGGTGCCGTTTAAGCGTATGGCTCATTAATTCTTTAGGATTTAGAGGTTTACCTGATATTGATGCCGGACAATTGTCCATACAGCGTCCGCATTCACCGCAGGCAAAAGTATCCAGTAATTGTTTCCACGTGAAGTTTTCAATTCGTGATACGCCAAACTCTGTCGCTTCTTCATCTTCAAGATCCATTGGATTCATTTGTCCGCCAATAGGTTTCAATGAGGAAAAATAGGCATTAAACGGAGCTGCCAGCAAATGCAAATGTTTGGAGTTCGGAATGTAGACCAAGAAAATTAACAATATACCAACATGAACCCACCAAACAACGTCCCTAAATGTTAGCAAATCAGCTTCATTCATTCCGCTCAGCATATTCGCAAACATTTTGTAAATTGGATCCAGAGCGTATGCAGCGGTGTTAGGCGCTAACGCTAACTTAGCACCATTACCCATCCATTCTGTGATGATTACAAGCATGATAAATATGACGACTAAAGCAGCTTCTAACGTTCGATATAATCGTGCTGGCCGGATGATCCATCTCCTAATGAGACCAATGATTAAACCAAGGAATACCAATCCTGCTAAGATATCCTTGATAAGATAGAAATAAGGGTTAGTGCTTAGGAAAGGTATTGCATACTTTGGAAATACTCCCTCAAACATAAAGGGTATTTCTGCTAAACAAATAAAAATAAATCCCCAAAAAATAAAGAAGTGAACTACTCCATAAGGTTCTTTGACCATTTTCCCTTGCAACAGGATATTGTTAACGAAATTTCCTATGCGTTTGCCAACTTGATCAAATCTATCTTCTTTAGCACCTAACATTATAAAACTAATTTTTTTACGGAGTGCTTTGGTAAAAGCTATAACAGCTGCAACTAAAAGAACTGCAAAAACTATTAACCAAGATAGACGCATCATTAAACCTCCTTTAGTTTTAAATAATGCTTAATACGAAAATTGAATTGGACAGCGAAGTTTTTTACTTCGCCGTCATTTGGTTATTTGTTGATTGACTTCCTAGTTTTTTAAATTCTTCAGTAAGTAGTGGAACAACTTCGAATAAGTCTCCAACTATTCCGTAATCCGCATATTTAAATATATTTGCTTCCGGATCTTTGTTAATAGCTACAATTATCTTTGAACTATTCATTCCTGCAACATGCTGAATCGCTCCGGAAATACCACACGCAATGTAGAGTGTCGGTGATACGGCATTCCCTGTCTGTCCGATCTGATACTTAATATCAATCCAACCGGCATCAACCGCTGCTCTAGAAGCGCCAACTGCGCCGCCCACTGCATCAGCCAGCTCTTCTAATACTCCAAAACCTTGGGCAGACTTCACACCGCGTCCCCCGGATACGATAACATTAGCCTCGACTAAATCAGGACGTTTTGAAGTTGCTAAAACGATATCTTTAACAATAGCCCGTAAATCAGCCGCTTCGATTTGGGCATTCCTTTTAATAATCTCTGCCTGGCAATTATTATCAGGTTCGCTTACATTGAAGGTATTAGGACGTATCGTGGCAATAATCGGGCGAGAGGTTAATTTAACCTGAGCAAACGCTCTGCCGGTATAGATGGGGCGCTTGAAGGTAAGATAAGTTGTGGGATCATATTCCATAGCGATACAATCATCAGCCATGCATACTCTGAGACGTTGGGCAAGGCGCGGTGCCAGATCTCTGCCTAAGGCTGAGTGACCCAGCAAGAAAGCTTGGGGTTCATATTCTCTAATTAGCTTGCTTATGACTGAGGTATAGGTGCCTGTCGTATATTTTTCAAGCTGAGCATCATCAACAACAATCACCTTATTTGCTCCATAAGGAATGACTTCATTAGCTAAAGCTTCAACCCCTTGTCCGAGCAATACTGCAACAACTTCATCACCTGCTTGGTCCGCAATTTCCCTGGCCTTACTCATAATTTCTAGCGATGCTTTACGTATCTTCATGTTACTTTGTTCTACATAAACCCAAAGTCCTTTAGCCATTTCAATGGTCCTCCTTTTACAATACTTTTTCCTCAATGGATAGGATTCTCGCTAATTCACTGGCAGCCTGTGCTGCTTCTCCAGGGATCATGCGAGCAGCTTGACGTGCTATTGGTAAAGTGATATTTTCTATTAGAATTTCTGACCCTATATCTGATGGATCAATCCCCAAGTCAGCAAGTTTAAGCTTTTTAAGCTCTTTCTTTTTGGCTTTCATGATTCCGGGTACGGATGGATATCTGGGTTCGTTGAGACCTTGCTGAGCAGCAATGACCGCAGGTAAGCTTAATTCGAGCGTCTCTTTACCGCCATCGATTTCCCGTACAGTTGTAATCTTTGTTCCATCGATTTCTAATTTGGTTACCATGTTAGCCGAAGGTATATTAAGCACTTCTGCTAAACGTACGCCTATCTGGCATGAGTTGGTATCAACATCATCTTTTCCAATCAGGATAATGTCGTAATTAAGGGTTGAAATGTATTTTGCCAACACTTCAGCTATACCTTGACAATCTGCTTCGGCCATAGCCGGGTCATCAATCAGCGCCGCCTTATCGGCCCCCATTGCCAAAGCAGTACGGATTGCTTCTGGGGTTCTATCGTTACCCACCGCTACAACGATAACTTCACCTCCGAATTTTTCTTTAAGGCGGATTGCTTCTTCAACTGCATACTCATCGTCCGGATTAATGACTAAAGTTACACCAGCAGGATCAACTTTCCCATTCTTGTCTAGAACAACTTTAGCTTCGGTATCAAAAGTCTGTTTGAGACATACAATAATATTCATTTTTTCCTCCTCCTTAAAATTTCGAATTAAGTTCATATCATGTGATTGTGAATGCTATCTTTTGGCTAATCCAATTCCTCCTAACATTTTATCTATTTTTACAGGCCATAGAGATGGAACGCTCGCTCTATAATGGTCCAAAAAAAAATGACCTATAATTTTCTAACTAAAGAATATCATAGGGCCAAATTTGCGTCAAGAAGTAATTTTCATTTTAAAAATATAATTCCGGAGAGTTATTTCTCCATTGACACTGTTATAATCTTTTCATTTAGCCCCTGAGACGTTAAAAGAGCTACCCCAATAGCCTGATCCCTGCTCCATTCCGGTTCAGCCCAATAGAGCTGAGCCTTGTGGTTTAAACGGTGATTTAATTCAGAACGAATAAATTGATTTGAGGCAACTCCGCCGACAATCAAACAATGCTTCAGCCCTGTCTTTTCAATCCCTGTCTGCAGCAATTTAGCTATCGTTCGAGCTACACATCCTTCAACTGCCCGTGCCACCTGTGCGGCTGGAACATGCTGATCAATCAACCGCTGTGCAGCCGATTCTACTCCCGAAAAACTCACTTCAAAGCCTTTAACGGATGAGGGAAGCAATGATGCCGCTCCTGGGTCAGCATCTTGAGCCAACCGTTCTAATTCTTTGCCTGCAGGAAAACCTAAACCCAGGCGAACCCCCACCCTGTCAACAAATTGACCGGCATGCAGATCGGTTGTCCCACCGAGAAGATCAATCTGAATTTTTCCGGGTTCTTTCTTTTCAACTTGCAATAGCTCTGTCGTCCCACCGGAAAGATGGATCGCTAAAAATTGTATTTCAGTTAACTTTCCTGAAGATATGCCTGCCGCAAGATGCCCCTCTTGATGACTTGTCCGATATAAGGGCACATTCAGTGCAGAAGCCAATGAAGAAGCAACTCCATACCCAGCTGTAAAAACAGGCATATAGGATCCTTTTACAGGTCTTGGAGCTGTGCTTACACCAATACCCGCTATATCCCTCCAAAGATCCGCCGGGATTTCTGCGGTTAAACAAGGCAGATTCTGGACATGCTGAAATAACGCTTCAGATTGAGCAAGGCCCCTCTCCCCTGAAGGTACAGCAAGGATTTTTCGTGCTTCCCAATGAAGCTCTTCTTGTTCATTGACTAGTGCCAGGGATGTTGTATAAGCACTTGTGTCAATTCCGAGATAATACCCCATTACAGTTTCTCTTCCGTTTTCTGAACACTGGCTACAATCTTATCCAGAATTCCATTAATAAACTTAGCCGACTCCTCACTCCCATAGAGCTTGGCGATTTCAACGGCTTCATTTAAGGTCACTCTCCCCGGTATATCGGAACGATATAGGATCTCATAGCTGGCTAAGCGCAGGAGGTTACGATCAACATTGCCCATTCGTTTTAAACCCCAGCCTTCAGATAATTCGCTTAGCTTTTTATCGATTTCCTCTTGGTGCTCAAGTGTACCCTTAATGAGTTCTTCGGCAAAAGGAATACTTATTTCCGGAACTGCAAATTCCTCAGCCCAGTGATGAATGATGTTGTCAACCTCTGAGCCTTCCCCATTCATATCCAATTGAAACAGAACTTGGAGCGCAGTTTCGCGCGCTAATCTCCGACTCATGATGCCCTCCTAATCAAAAAAGCGATTTAACCAGTCAAAAAGTTTCTTATGATCGTCCTGCCTTTTACCCAACGCAAAGCCGATTCCTACAAAAACAAAGACAACAAGTGTTTTCCAAAAACCTAAAAGCACTACTAATAATCCCAAGAAGAACCCTAAACTTGTTCCAATCAATTTCCCGGGATGTTCCTCAAGCATACGCAAGAGAAACAAGGTTATTTTATGAGCGAGTTCACTCCAAAATCCACTCATCTTACGCGTGACTGGCGAGCAGCTTCCAGACTGCGAACCAGCACTTTCACCTCAGCAACTTTTATTCCCGTGTAATGCTCAACATCTTCTTTTACTTTCCCCTGGAGTTTTTCCGCTGTATCCGGGATAATAAACTCCGGTTTAAGCTGTACATAAACTAAGACTTCCAACCCATCTTCTCTTTGTCTGAGATTCGGTTGAACGTTCTGGACACCGGGCAGAATTTGAGCACTCCGTCTTATGATATCCTGCATCGCATCCCCGGTCATACGAACCTCACCTAACTGTGAAGAAGTGAGAAACGTTTGTTCATGACGCTGTGAACGGGGTCTGAGAAAAGGAAGAATTCCCAAAACCAATAAACAAGCCGAAAGGACAACATCTTCCCAAGGATGTATCTTCAGCCAAAAAAGCGCTTGTTCCAAAACATCATAGGGAAGATTCCAACCCACGGTAATAGCTAATATCCATCCAGCGGCAATTATGAAAAAAACACCTACAAGGTAGGCAATCACAGTTTCCACCTCTTTCAAACGGTAATCCCCCCTGAACTTCAGGGGGGAAATCGCTCTTTCTATTTAACGCGATTATCATCTTCCTTTGGCTCGGGAGCAGGACGAAAATGAACGCCTTGGATATGAACGTTCGTTTCTACGACTTTCAAGCCAGTCATGCTCTCGATGCCCTCTTTAACCGCCTCTTGGACATGAACAGCAACATCTGGAATGGAAACCCCGTAATCAACGACCAAGTACAAATTGACCGCTGCCTCTTGTTCACCGACTTCAACCTTAACCCCTTTGGCCATACTTTTACCGCGGCTGAGCATAGATGCGATATCTCCAACTAAGCCGCCGCTCATGCCGGCTACTCCTTCCACTTGTGAAGCGGCTAATCCAGCTATAATCTCAACAACTTCATCTGCAATTCGAATCGCACCGAAGGAATGATCAACCGTTAATTTATCCTCCATATCTTCACCTCATAACCTAATATTTCCTCATATTATCATCTGTCATTATAACAAAAGTAAGTAGAACTGGCAAAGTCAAGTTTGCGCGGCGTATTTAGAACAGGGGATGTCTCAAATTTTTATGAGTCATCCCCTGTTTATTATTTGTCTAAATTCCGACTATACTCTTACTACACCGGTCGACAAGATACACAATAGACTGATAGCTAATTCCGCTATGCAGTGAAAGGCCAATTTCACACGTTCGACTATTGGAGTACCCTGAATGGCACTCGGAAGGTAAGGAAGGCTTTAGCGAAGCAAGTGCCGAACGATTGAGTTCAGGGAACGTAAAGCCCCTGTCCCCAGAAAACCCGCAGCAATGAACA
This sequence comes from Desulfitobacterium nosdiversum, assembly GCF_049860565.1. Taxonomy (GTDB): domain Bacteria; phylum Bacillota; class Desulfitobacteriia; order Desulfitobacteriales; family Desulfitobacteriaceae; genus Desulfitobacterium_A; species Desulfitobacterium_A nosdiversum. The sequence continues at coordinate 2,066,903 of NZ_CP172056.1, read as the reverse complement.
TCTTCCGGAAGCACGACATGCTCAGCACACGCTTCTGCCACCGCCCGGAATTTACCTGTTAAATTCATTTTGACTGAACTACACGTGACATGGATTGCCACCGTCTCCGGAATTTTGTGAATCTCCAAACGTTCTAACAGAAAATCATGAATAAACTCCACCGGATCATAGAGGTTCAGCGAATTCATCACGGATTTCATCCGATAAAGGCAGGGACTGGTATCACAAAGCACCGGGTATTTTCCTTGCTCGCTTGCTTCATACAGAACCTTTTCCAACTCCGCGCTTTTTTGATCAGCTATCTCAAAAAAGCCCTTGCTTGACCAGGGCATCCCGCAACATAGACCCTCCATCCTCGGCGGCATAATCACCTCATACCCAGCCTTGGCCAAGATGGATAAGACAGCCTCACTTTGAGGCCGCTGATCACGGTCGTCCTTAGCAGGTCCCATTGAACGGCTGATGCAGCTTGGAAAATAGACAACCTTTAATAATGAATCTGATTCAGCCTTACGGTCTGTCCTCGGCTCAGCCTGTATGATGGTACTTGAAACCTTGCCCCGTGACGGCATCCAGGGGTTCCATAAAGGTAAACGATTTCCACTCATTCTGCGAGTTCCTTCGGTCAGCGCTTTCATTTTTTCTGTTCCTAACAGGTGATGTGCGCTGTTGACTGCTCCAAGTCCCCATTGCATTACTCCTGTAACTCCAGCCATATGACGCGCCAGTTTTTTTGCCACCCAATATCCTTTTGGCGTAATTTCCTGGGACCTTAGTACCTTTACAAAATCTCCAGTATTGATACTCAACGGGCATGTTGTTGCACACAAGCCATCTACAGCGCATGTTTGATTTCCTGCATACTTAAAATCCTGCACAAGTCGTTCTAATCGCTCCGGTTCTTTCCCTGAACGACGAAGTTCGGCAATTTCTCGTTGGATAACAATCCGCTGCCGCGGGGTTAAGGTAAGATTCTTCGAAGTACATATTGCCTCGCAAAAACCGCAGTTTGTACACGTATCGATTATTGCATGAGCCTGAGGCATATTTTTTAGGTTCTCCAAATAGACATGGGGATTATCATTAAGGATTACACCCGGATTAATGAGATTCTTCGGATCAAACGCATTCTTAAGACGTTTCATCATTAAATATGCTTTGTTTCCCCACTCCAGTTCAACAAACGGCGCCATATTCCGGCCGGTTCCGTGCTCCGCCTTAAGCGATCCGCCATAGCGCTGAACCACTAATTCACCAACATCGCGCATCAATCCCTCATAACGAGGCAGATCCTCTGGCTGTCCAAAATCTTGCGTAAAAACAAAGTGAAGGTTCCCATCCAAGGCATGCCCATAAATAATTGCATCTTTATAATCATATTTATCAAGAATATTTCGCAAGGCAATTGCAGCCTCAGCTAGATTCTCTCTAGGAAAGGCTACATCCTCGATAATAACTCCCGTACCTAAAGGTCGAATGGCACCCACTGCCGGGAAAATTCCCTTACGAATATTCCATAGATTCTCATACTCCGCTTTGATTGCCGTAAATTTCAGAGGAAGCACTGTGGGGATTCCTTCAAGGAGGGCAGCCACTCGCGTCGTCGCTTGATCTAATAACTCAGGATCAGCAGCTCGTACCTCAACAAGAAGGGCTGTTACTGTCGGTGAAAGTGTTTTAAGATATTCGGGCATTCCCGGTTTATCTTCCATCGTTTTGAGAGAAATTCGATCCATTAACTCAGCTGCTGAGACAGAATTTCGATCGAGCCGCTGAACTGCAAGACAAGCCTGTTCCATATCCGGGTAAAAGATTAAAGCAGATGCCTTGTGAGGATGTTCGATTACTGTACGATACGTAATTTCAGCAATAAACCCCAACGTTCCCTCAGACCCAATCATGAGGTGCTTAATAATTTCGATAGGATCCGTGTAGTCTACAAATGCATTAAGACTATAACCCGTTGTATTTTTTATTTTATATTTATGATGGATCATTTCCGTAAGTTGAGGATCGTCATGAATCTCATCCTGAATCTTTTCTATTTCTCTTACCCACGCTGAGTGTGTCTTGATAAAATCGTCACAGGATGTCTTATCTCCAGTATCCAGAACTGTCCCATCTCCAAAAATAATCTTCATTTCCTCTACCGTTTGATAGCTATTATCGGCAGTACCGCAACACATTCCACTGGAATTATTCGCTGCCATACCCCCAATCATTGCCGAATCAATTGAAGCGGGATCTGGTCCAATTTTACGAGCAAACGGTTTTAAATATCGATTTGCTTCCGCTCCGATAATACCTGGTTCCAAGGCAATTTTCTCTCCATTATTGGAAATTCTGTATCCTCTCCATCCCCCTTTTAAAACGACAAGAACTCCATCTGTCACTGCTTGTCCTGAGAGGCTTGTCCCCGCCGTCCGAAAAGTAACCGGAACTTTAAACTTCTGTGAGGCCTCTAAAATTTCCTTAATTTCTTCTGTCGTATTCGCCTTAAGCACCACTTTCGGAATAAGCCGATAAAAGCTGGCATCGATTCCGTAGGCTAACGTGTAGAGCGGATCACAAAACATTCGAGATTGAGGTATGACATGAGAAACTTGCATCCAAAAATCATGATATTCTTTCGGCAGCTTGGCAACATCGTTTAACTGTGTTCGATTCATAAAAATTACCTCTCTCATACTTTGTAAGTGATTAAATAAATACAATTATATATTTTATTTTAATTTCTATTTATTATAATTTCTATCTACTAATTCATATTCCTCCCTGTTCATTAAAAAATCCGATATACACACAAAAAAGGGACCGTTGTAAAACGAAACTGAATAGTTCGTGAACAGCAGCCTCTTTCTCAACTTACAATACATTTTTATACCCATAAAGCAAAAAGGAGCATCGCTTTCTACTTTAAAAAGTAGTTTGCGACACTCCCTTTTCATTATTCTCCAAGAATCCGACGTTGAATAAAGTTGGTATAAACTTCGCCTCTGCGGAAGAAGGCATTGTCCAATACTTTAAGATGGAAGGGTATCGTTGTATGAATTCCTTCAATCACAAACTCATCTAAAGCCCGCCGCATTCTTAGGATTGCTTCTTCACGGGTTGCGCCCCAAACAATCAATTTCCCGACCATCGAATCATAGTATGGAGGGATCGAATATCCTTGATAAGCTGCGCTGTCGACGCGTACGCCTGGTCCGCCTGGAATATGATAGAACTCAATCGTTCCCGGGGAAGGCATAAAATTCTTATCCGGATTCTCTGCATTGATACGGCATTCGATTGCCCAGCCTCTGATTTGAATGTCTTCTTGTTTGAACTGAAGCGCTTCGCCGGCTGCAATTTTTATCTGTTCCTTCACAAGATCAATGCCTGAGACAAGTTCCGTAACCGGATGTTCTACCTGAATACGGGTATTCATTTCGATAAAGTAAAAGTGATTATGCTTATCCAATAGAAACTCAATCGTTCCTACACTTGAATAATCAGCCGCTTTGGCAGCTTTAATTGCAGCCTCTCCCATCGCCTTACGAAGCTTTGGCGTTAAAGCCGTCGACGGAGACTCTTCTAAAAGTTTTTGATTACGACGTTGCAAGGAACAATCCCGTTCTCCCAAATGGACAATATTTCCGAATTTATCGGCAAGGATCTGGAATTCAATATGGCGCGGTTCTTCAACATACTTTTCCAAGTATACCTCAGAATTTCCGAAAGCAGCCTGCGCCTCATTTTGTGCAGCCTGAATCGATTTAATCAGTTCTTTATCGTTCTGAGCAATCCGCATTCCTTTTCCCCCGCCGCCGGCGGAAGCTTTAATCAGAACAGGATAACCAATCTCTTCAGCCGTCTGAGCTGCTAATTCCAGGTCTACAATAACTTCCTTCGAGCCAGGTACAACAGGAACACCTGCCTCGATCATCGTTTTACGTGCAGTTGCTTTATCACCCATCGTTTCAATCGCACGAGGACTCGGTCCGATAAACGTAATCCCGCAGGACTCACATATTTCAGCGAACCGTGCATTCTCTGAAAGGAAGCCATAGCCAGGATGAATGGCATCGACGCCCGTCAATTCAGCTGCACTGATGATATTGGGAATGTTAAGGTAGCTTTTAGCTGAGGGATACGGACCAATACAAACGGCTTGATCCGCAGCTTTAACATGCAAAGAATCTCGGTCTGCTTCTGAGAACACGGCAACGGTTTCAATATTCATTTCGCGGCAGGCTCGAATAATACGAAGCGCAATTTCACCGCGATTAGCAATCAGGATTTTTTTAAACATGCCTATACTCCCTATTTTTCGATGGCAAACAACGGTTGACCAAATTCTACCGGCTGCCCATTTTCAACTAATACTTCAACGACTTTTCCGTCAAATTCAGACTCAATCTCATTCATAAGTTTCATGGCCTCAACAATGCAGACTGTTTGACCCACTTTAATCGATTGTCCTAATTCAACAAAAGGATCTGCATCTGGAGCCGGTGTACGGTAGAACGTACCAACCATTGGAGCTTTAATATACTCATAGTTTGCTTTTACACTTGCTTCTGCAGCGGGTGCAGCTGTTGGGGCTGGTGCTGCGGGAGCTGGAGCGGCTGGTACTGCAACCGTAGCCATAGCAGGAAGTGCTGCTGTGGGAGCTGATGCTGTAAGCGCGCTTCCCTTGCGAATGGCAACCTTAACGCCTTCACTTTCCAGATTAAAATCAGCAATATCGGTTTCGCCAAGAATTTTAATAAGTTCTTTAATCTCTTTTAAATTCATTTTTGAATCCTCCTTAGAAATTGCAGGTTGTCCTTCAGCAACGTGTTTATGCCCTCCGTTTTTCCTTTCCAAAAAGAACTTTTTGGCTACTTGTGGGAACATTGCATAGCTGAGAACATCTTCACGTGATTGGGCCAGACCAGCAATTTCGTGCTCAGCCTTATCAAGCCCTGGTTTAAGTTGATCCGCAGGTCGAACAGTTAAAGGTATTTCATCACCGATAATCTTTTTCTGGATAGCTAAATCAACTTCGGCAGGTGGTTTTCCATACAAGCCGCTGACATAAGCCTTAACTTCGCCAGGCACTAATTTATATCTTTCCCCGCTCAGTACGTTTAATACAGCCTGTGTCCCTACGATCTGACTTGTAGGGGTAACCAGCGGCGGATAACCCAATTCTGCCCTAACACGAGGTATTTCGTCAAGTACCTCGTTAATCCGATTTAAAGCTTTCTGTTCTTCGAGTTGAGAAACAAGATTTGAAATCATGCCGCCTGGCACTTGATGCTCGAAGACACGCATATCAGAAATACGCGTAATTCCACGTTCATGTCCCCGGCTCTTGCGAAGCTCTTCAAAATAATTAGCAATTCTGAAAAGATGAGGAATATCAAGGTCCGGAGCAAACTCATATTCCTCTAAAGCACGTACTACAAGTTCAACCGGAGGCTGGCTTGCGCCAAAAGCAAGGGGAACGCTCGCAGTATCAACAACATCGACACCTGCCTCAGCTGCTTTCACATAGGCAATAGTTCCCATCCCGCCGATATAGTGTGTATGCAACTGAACCATGACTCCAAGCTGCTCTTTCATGAGGGATACAAGTTTATAAGCTTTCATCGGCGTCAATAATCCAGCCATATCTTTAATACAAATCGAGTCAGCACCTAATTCCACTAATTCACGTGCTGTTTCAAGATAGTGTTCTATAGAATGAACAGGGCTTATGGTGTAGACAACCGACGCCTGAACATGGGCCCCTGCGTCCTTGGCTGCCTGAATAGGAACAACCATATTTCGTACATCATTTAAGGCATCAAAAATCCGAATGATATCAATTCCGTTTTTAACGCTTAACTGAACAAATTCACGGACGACATCATCAGGATAATGTTGATATCCTACTAAAGATTGACCTCTTAGAAGCATTTGTAGCGGGGTTTTGGTAACTTCTTTCTTAATGAGTCGCAAACGTTCCCAAGGATCTTCTCCTAAAAAACGCAAGCAGACGTCAAATGTTGCTCCTCCCCATACTTCGAGCGAATGATACCCTACATCATCAAGATCTTTGAGAATTGGTAGCATATCCTCAGTCCGCATACGTGTTGCCCATAAGCTTTGGTGAGCATCACGCAGCGTTGTGTCTGTAATCTTGACTTTTCTCACTGTTTCTCTTTCTCCTCTCTGAATCTTCAAAAATCAATTCCCTAAAAAATGGGAAGGTTTTCACTATTTTTGAAATTACTCCAAAGTCCCTTTGCCACTCAATTCAGAATTATTGTTTTTTGCTTTCAAAAACTTATATTTTATTATATGAGTCTAAAAAACCTTTTTCAATGAAACTGGCACAAGTATACAGTATAAAGTCAAATTATGTTGGCTTTTAACTGTTTATTTTCTAACAAATAACCCCCTCTGCACGGTCATTATGCAATAGGGGGTACTGTCATTTTCTCAAATATTTATTAACAGTCTCTAAAAGTTGATTCGGTCGAAAGGGTTTTATTAAAAAGTCTGTTGCTCCCTTTTGAATTGCGTTTTGTACCACTTTTTCCTGGGCAACAGCACTGCACATAATGATTTTTGCTTGGTTATCGATGGCTAATATCTCTTCAAGAGTCTCCAGTCCATCTTTTATCGGCATTGTAATATCCAAGAATGTTAAGTCAGGCCGGTGTTCACGGAAAAGCTCAATTGCCACTTGCCCATTTTCTGCTTCCCATATTTCAATAGAATCTCGGCGAGCTAGAATTTGGCGTATCATTAAACGCATAAATATGGCATCATCAGCGACAAGAATTTTGCTCATTCAATAGTCCTCTCTCTCGACCTAGAAATCCTTCATATAAAAGTCAGCAATTCAAGCTCGAACCCTTGTATTGAATCGTACGTTTAGTTTAATTCGTTTTAAATCGAATAATTCCTGCAAGCCAATTGAACTTTTATTTATTTCTTAAAATTAATTTACTATGTTATTAGAATTTATACTATATAATATTAACTCTCGCGTCTTAAGGATTTCTAACCGAAATATTTATTTGATCTAAGTGAACAGGCGTCGCCTGTTGTACGATATTCTGAATAATACTTATTTCATTTGGAGTAACGGACGGCGCGTAAATAAAAACATTGACACTGTTAGGAGCAACTTCGGCTATAGCATCTTGAAACCCTTTTATTTTAAGTAAGTTTTCTATTTCGTCCTCTTTGCTAATTCTATTGGTCAATTGAAGCCACTTTTTTTGAGCATCTTCTTTGGTTGCCGCAATATTTGAATTAAGCACAGCGGATAGCATAGTTTTCTCTTCCTGCCGGGATTGTTCGCGTTGCAGCCTATAATTTACAAAATAGTTTTGTCCTTGCAGTTTCGGCTTTGCCGCTTCACTTGAGAATTGAATATTTTGTCCCTCGATTTGAGCATTCACTGCGAGTGTATTCTTTCCCGTAAAATGCGTTGGCTGATTTTTCGTTAAAGCCCATCCCACTATAAGCAAACCAATAATAAAAAAGATGCTTCCACTTAAAATACCAACCCGAACCCTCTTGTTGGAAAGGCTCTGAGGCAAATGAATAAGAATATGCATTTAAACTCCCTCCATCGGCTGAACTGTGATCTTATTCGTGGAAATATCCAGAAGGGTTTTCACTGCGTTATGGATGTTTTCACGGATTACGGGATCTTTGGCACCTTCCGCTATGATGAGTACCCCTGCGACTGCCGGACGTTCCTCCATGACGACAACAGGTTGGCTTGCTCCGTTAGGTACAACAAGCTGAGTATTTTCCGTTACCTCAGAGGACTCACGCGTTCCTCCTGCCTTATCTGATTCTTTAATCGTCTTTTTTGTAACACTTCCACTGGTCGCAAAATCAGATTTCAGCGAGGACGATAACGTGACAGATACTTGAACTCGGCCAACTCCTGTCATTTGCTGCAAATTCTGAACTAATTTGTTCTCAAGGTCTTTTTCTAAAAGCTCAATGTGCGTTGATTCGCTTGACGCGTTTTGCGCTACCGGCTGCTGGGCCGCTTTTGATCCCACACCTGAACTGCCTTTATTGGTAAGCATTAAAACTACAGCTATGGCAATGGCTCCAATTATTGATATCAGCAGCTTAGGTGATTTTTCTTCAAACAACTTCATGCTTATCATCCTCCATTCTTATTTTGCCTTTATCCATTAATTTTCGGTTACAGAAATTCGATCCTTAGGAATTTGGAGCAAAGCTGAAACTCTTTCTTGGATAGTCTGAGTTCTTTCAGACTGAGACTGAGACTGAGGCTGAGATTTAGAATCAGATTGAGATTTATCATCAGCCTCAGATTGCGATTGTCCGCCAAATTTACCCAGAGTAATGGGTTCAACACTTTTAATTTCCGTTTGAGTAGAATTAACATGTATACTTACCCGTTCCACTTTAGGCTGGTCCATAAGCCCTCCGGCGCTCTCCTCAAACTGTATCTCCACATCCGTTTTTTCAACTCCTTTTACTCCAAGAACTAAGGCTTCAATTTGGTTTTTCAAAATAAGCTTAAATTGTTCCTGCACAGCATCCTTGCCTGCCTGAAGTCCATTATTTCCTGCAAGAACAGGCATATCGTGAGAGTTGACTTCCGTCCATGCGGGAACACTTAGATTCAGAGGAAGATGAAGCAAAGATGTTACAGGACCCAGCACTGCTGAAATCACAAAAAGACCCATGATTAACTTGACAAACCCCTGCATCGATTTCGAGGGAAGAAGCATTTCCAGGAAATTAGCCATTAAAATTATAATGGCTAAATTGCGTACTAGTGTTTGCAAGCTTTCCAAGCATTTCCCTCCTTATCTCAACATGACGGACAGATCTCCTGCCCCCACAACAACCGCGATGCTGATAAAAAACATAATGGCAACGGAAGCAACGGAAGCAAAGATATAGACCAGGCTTTTTGATATATCTTGAAGACTGTCTGAAAGCTCCTTTAATCCCAGGGGTTCAACTAAAGCTGCAGAAATTTTAAAAACGAAAATCATGGCCGCGATACGAACTACCGGACCAATACAAAGCAGGGCAATTGCTAAAATTCCAATAATGCCTAGAGAATTTTTCAGAAGCAAACCCGAACTTGCTACTAATTCAACGGCATCCTTAAAAAACTTTCCAACAACAGGAATAAGATCTGCGGAATATTTCGCCGTTCTAAGAACAACCCCGTCCGCAACCCCCCCTGTTACGCCTTGAATTGTCATAATTCCTATAAACACGGTCATTAATACCCCGATGCTCATTTTCCCCGCAAATTCGAATAAACTTGAAAGCTTCCCCAGTTTAAATTCGCCGGAAATATTATTGAATAGCTTAAGAACAGCCGTTAAAAAGAATAAGGGTAAAATAACGTTCTTCATTACTGTCGCTAATAAGGTTAGACTCCCGATAACGATCGGCTTAAATAAAGCCGCGGTTGTTACATTTCCCATGGCTAGGAGGAGCGTCATCATGACCGGAAATAATGTCTGCATAAAACCTGTCATTTCATCAATTGCTCCTGTCGCCGCCTTTAAAGTTTCCTGAAAGGCAGCTAGGGCAATCCCCATCAATGCCAGGTAACTCAAACTCTTTACCATTTTTCCAAGGCTATCCCCAGTGAAGGCATTTTGAAGCTGCTGCAGAATAGCGATTAAAACGGCTAAGAATAGAAGCTTCCCGATAAGCGGACCGCTTTTTAAGATTTCCTTGCTTAAAAAGGTCAGTAAGTTACGACTTAATTCCGTGGGATTTAAGCTTATTTTTCCCTGACGCAGATCTTCAAAAATTTGGCTTAAGGATAAGTTCGGAACAGATTCTTTGACATCTTGGTCAATGTGCTCGAGAAAGCCGCGAACCTGGCTTAAATCGACTTGTTTACCTAAATCGGCGGTTGATGTCGTGTTGCTTTGAGACGCAGAACTTCCACCTTTGGATGCTTGGCTATTGCTCGCATCAGAATTAATTTCTACTTTGATATTGGAGTCATTTCCTATATCCGACGAATTTTCCGCCTGGGCCAAACCAGGAGTTGTCCAACCCAGGAATAAAAAAAAGATAAGCAACAACATTAACCTTCGCCGCATGTTTTTCACCTCACGGAACGAGTCGCTTGATTGACTCGAGAATGGCCACGATAATGGGCATTGCTAATACCAAGACGCCGATTTTAGCCGCCAGCTCAATTTTTGCGGCTAAAGCCTTTTGTTCAGCATCACGGCAAATATCAGCCCCAAATTCGGCAAGATAAGCTACTCCTACAATTTTTAAGACAATAAACAAATAATAAGAGCTGATATTCGCTTGTTCTGCAAGCCCCTGCAGTAAATCGACGATAATTTTTATCTTGTCTAAGACAAGTACAAAAATTATTGTCCCTGCTAAAATAACCATTTGAATTGCGATTTCATTGCGTCTTACTTCTTTTAAAACCGTCCCAATAATAGCAACAATCAATCCCAATCCAACGATTTGCCATATTTCCACGCTCAGGCCCCCTAGTAAAGTTGAAATACACTCTTCACAAGGCTAAACAAGTCTCCTACAGCCTGGACGACAATATACAAAACGACGACCACACCGGCTAATACCGTTAACTGGCTGATTTCTTTCCGGTTTGCCTGATCAAGAACGATGACTAAAATCCCCACTAATAGTCCAATTCCTGCTATTTTCAAAATCATCTCAAAGGACATACTTTTCTTCCTTTCTCGACCATATGTCGCAATGTTTATATTGAAATTAGCTTATTAAATCAGAAAAATGACCCCGGCTATGCCGCAAAGGAAACCTAAATAGGACCACATTTTCGCTTGTTTGTCACACGTTAATAAGGCCTGTTCCTGCAGACTGCGAAGCTGCTGTTTAACAAGTTCCAGCTGCTTGTGCTGTTCTTGATGATCTGAACGGCCCAGTCCTTTACCCACATTTTGAATCACCTGCCAGTCCTCAGGTTTTAAGCAAAAATTTTTCTCTTCTTTTTTAATGGTCTCTTGCCATGCCATATAAGCGCTCGTTCCCTCCTGAACCTGACGCTCAAGCTCAGCGAAAAAGCTTTTCCACGAACCTTCGGTACGTTCTTTAAGCACTGAAAAGGCTTCCGGCAAAGGGGTACTTCCCCAAAGAATTTCCGTATCAAGCAGGGTTAAAGCGGTCAAAGCTTCTCTTAACTCCACTGGACGTTTTTTAATTCTTGCGGCCAAATACAATCCGAGACTTCCACAACTCAAAATTAAAATAATCGCTGAAAAGATAACCATTCCTTCACCCTCTTAGTTCAGCTTTAAATCGGTATTAGTCCTTAAATCAAAAATGCTTTCCACCGTTCCCGGTCCCCTGCGGCGGCTTAAAAGGACTAAGCGCTCAAAAACACTCTTTTCAAACAATGCTTTGAGTACAGGCCGCGCCTTCGCATCATCCCCATTCTCCGCATGTGCTGTGCTGAGAACACTGACTCCGCTGCGCAATGCATCAAGTACCGCCTCTACATCTTGAGGATGGCCAAGCTCATCCACCGCGATAACTTGAGGAGACATGGAACGAATCAACATGCTCATTCCCGATGCTTTAGGACATCCATCCAAGACATCGGTCCTGCAGCCTAAATCATACGTCGGATAACCCTGCCACATTCCGGCAATCTCACCGCGTTCATCGACAACGCCTATTGTTTTTCCACTGGCTGCTACCCCGGGTACACCTTCACTTAAACAACGGATCAAATCCCGAAGTAGGGTTGTTTTACCCGCTCGCGGCGGAGAAAGGATAAGCGTATGATAAAGAGATCCGTCGGGTCGTTTCAAATAAGGTAAAATCATCTTCGCCTGTCCCGAGATATCTAACGCTAAGCGGATATTCAGGCTCGAAATATGCTTTAAATTTTGAATAAAACCATTCTTGAGGACAGCCTCTCCCGTTACTCCGACTCGATGTCCGCCGGGTAATGTTAAAAAGCCTTGCTTTAGTTCTTCTTCTGCGGCATACAGCGAACTCTGAGTCATACGCTCAAGCGTCTGCATTACATCTTCTTTCTTAATTTTATAAGCTTTATCCTGAGCAACCGTTTTTCCCAGAGAATCAAGAAAATACTCTTGATCTTTGCCCCGCAGCAAGAGCGGCTTTGATACTCTAATCCTGATTTCTTCAATTTCCGCCCAAGGTACTTCTTTAGCGCTCATGATAATTTCGCGAAGAGAGTCACATAACCGTTTAACGATGACTTCAATACGATCGGGAACAGGAATAACATTTAAATGATCGAGAAGTCCTGGTTCTTTTTTGGGTTGAGATAAAACTAAACTATAATGTAACGACACACCTCTGTCCCCCTTTGTTAAAAGGTATGTACAGCTTGATCAAATTAGACATCTTCTCCCCAAAAAATAAGAACTGTCATAGCTTTTATCTGACAGTTCTTACGTATTTGTAATAGTTTCTTAATTAGGCTTAGATGCATTTTAAACCTGAACTAAAACCGGAAGAATCATGGGCCGCCGGCGTGTTCTATCCCAGAAATAGTTGCTTAAGCTTTCATGGATCGCCCCTCGTAATACTCCCCATTCCCAGCTTTCTTGCGTAATTTGGCTCTCAAGCGCCGTGGAGGCCACTTTTTTGGCCCCTTCAACTAGATCATTGGCTTCTTTCATAAAGGTGAATCCGCGGGATATGATATCCGGACCGGATATGATCGAATTTGCTCCTCCTTTGCCGCGTGTTAAAGCGGCAACGACGACAACAACTCCATCTTGAGAAAGCTGTTGGCGATCACGAAGAACAATTTGGCCTACATCACCAATTCCTAAGCCGTCAACATAAACACTGCCTGCCTCAACTCTTTCTTCAACCTCCATTTTATCTGGGGTTAAAACGACTCGAGAACCCAACTTAGTCATCGCAATTTGACTGTCTTCATAACCCAGTAAATTTGCGAGTCTGCGCACCGCAACTTGATGCCGCACTTCACCATGATGCGGAATGATATATTTAGGCCGGGTTAAGCGCATGATAAGCTTTATCTCTTCCTGACTTGCATGTCCAGAGACGTGTACAAGCCCCATATCTTTTGTTACGACTTCCGCTCCGATTAGATACAAATGATTGATAGTCCGTCCTATCAATTTTTCATTACCGGGGACAGGAGTCGCCGCAATCATGACCATATCGCCGGGTGCTACCGTAATTAGCCGATGGCTTCCCGTTGCCATTCGCGTTAAAGCCGCTAAAGGTTCTCCCTGACTTCCTGTAGTCAAAACGAGCAACCGGGAAGGCGATATGTCCTGAATAGCGCTTGCATCAACAAGCATGTCCTCTTCGGGAAAATGTAAATATCCGAGTTCATTTGCTGTACGAACCACTTGTTCCATACTCCGACCGATTACACAGACTTTACGTTTAAGCTCGGCCGCGGCATTTACAGCCTGTTGAATGCGGTGAACATTCGAGGCAAACGTCGCCATAATAACTTTTCCTTCAGCTCGAGCGAACCAATCCTTTAAGGTCTTGCCGACTACTTTTTCAGACATCGTCATGCCTTGGCGTTCGGAATTCGTGGAATCGCAAAGAAGGGCAAGAACTCCCTCTTTTCCCCAAGCTGCCAATTTTGCTAAATCCATCTCTTGTCCGTCAATGGGCGTATAATCCACTTTAAAATCCCCTGTGTAGATCACCCGTCCAACCGGGCTTAGCAGAGAATACCCTACAGCATCAGGAATACTATGGGTTACCCGAAACGCTTCAACTTCAATCTCTCCGGCCTGGATCGGCTGACCCGGTTCAAGAATGCGCAAAAGCGATTCCGGATAGCCTCCCCGTTCTTGCATTTTTGCGCGTACTAAGCCGATGGTCAGCCTCGTTGCATAGACTGGAACGTTCAATTTAGGCAAAATAAAAGGCAATCCGCCAATATGATCTTCATGTCCATGGGTAATAAAAACCCCCTTGATCTTATCTAATCTTTTTTCAAGATAGCTGATATCCGGTATCACTAAATCTATTCCTAACAGCTCGTCATCGGGAAATTTTACCCCGCCGTCAATGACAACTATAGAATCTTCATATTCAAAAACGAGCAGATTTTTGCCAATTTCGCCCGTTCCGCCCAAAGGAATGACACTTAATTTCATACAATAAAAAACCTCCCCCGCGAAGCTCGTCTGGTTTATAGACAAAGCTTACCCCGAAGGAGGAATTTTAATCCAATAAATATTTAATTAAGCACGTTGTACATAGTTTCCTGTACGGGTATCAATGATTAAGGCTTCTCCCTCATTGACAAAGAATGGAACTTGAACAATGGCTCCCGTTTCCAATGTTGCCGGCTTGGAACCGCCTGTTGCAGTATCTCCCTTTACTCCAGGCTCAGTGTGAGCAACCGTCAATTGTACTGTATTCGGGAGATCAACTCCGATTACAGTCCCATTAAACAAAAGTACCCCTAAATTCATATTTTCCTTAAGCCATTTGACACCGTCACCAATTTGTTCTTCAGTAAGGCCCGTTTGTTCATAGCTCTCATTGTCCATGACCACAAAATGATCTCCATCTTTATAAAGATATTGCATATCACGACGTTCAACATGAGCTGTCTCAACTTTTTCACTCGCATTAAATTTACGCTCGACAACTGCACCCGTCTTTAAATTTTTAAGCTTTGTACGTACAAAGGCAGCACCTTTTCCCGGTTTAACATGCTGGAACTCAACAATTGTGTAAACGTCACCTTCAATCTCAATGGTTAAACCAGTCTTGAAGTCGCTCGTAGAAATCATAAAATCATATTCCTCCTAAAATATAAATATTATCTTAGCTTGTCCCGCTCAAAAGTGAAATACTTTCGTCGGCCCAAAAATCTAATTCTTTTTAGGGAAAGAGTTCTCGCAAAAAAATTTACTCAATAATAATGAACTCCTTCGGCGCCTGTGTCAAGACCTTACAGCCATTTTCCGTGATTAAGGCCATATCTTCAATACGTACGCCGCCCCAATCCTGGATATAAATCCCGGGTTCAATTGTAATGACCATTCCCGGCTCTAAAATTTGTTCTTCTCTTAAATTTAAATTCGGATTCTCATGAATCGCAAGTCCAACGCAATGCCCTAAACCATGTCCGAATTTGTCTCCATAGCCTGCATCAGCAATAACTTTTCGAGCCGCTGCATCTACTTCTTTACCTTGAATTCCGGGTTTAAGCGCCGCAATTCCTGCCTTTTGAGCTTGAAGGACAACATCATATATTTCGCGCTGCTTTTCCGTCGGCTCGCCAAAACAAATCGTCCGTGTTATATCAGAACAATATCCTTGATAAATTGCACCAAAGTCCATTGTCAAAAGTTCACCCTGCTGAACTTTTTTAGGACTTGCTACACCGTGAGGCATGGAAGATCGCAAACCGGAAGCAACGATAAAATCAAAGGATCCTCCGCTTGCCCCGGCACGCCGCATTGCAAATTCAAGCTCTAAAGAAATTTCCTCTTCTGTTTTGCCAACATCAACGAACTTAAGAATATGAGCAAAAGCATCATCCGCAAGTTTAACCGCTTGACGGATACACGCAAGCTCTTCCGCATCTTTGATGGCCCGTAAATCCGTTAGAATCTTGGCTCGAGGAACCAGCTCTGCCTGAGGAAGTGCTTCTTTCAATTGAAGGTAATCGGCGTAATTAACATAGTCCTCTTCAAAACCGACTTTATGTGCTTGTGAAGCCAGCTCTGTTAATGAAGGATAAAACCCGGCTCCGCTATTAACCACTTGAAATTCTGGAGCTTGAGCCGTTGCTTGTTGAATATATCGAAAATCCGTAAGTAAATATGCCTTTTCCAGAGTTATTATAAGCATTGCGCTTGTTCCGGTAAATCCACTCATATAGCGTCGGTTTTCTGGCGAAGTGAGCACAAAAGCATCCAGTTTTTGTTCCCGCATCTTCGTACGAATTCTATCTAATCGGCTCATTCAATTAACCCCTTTCTATATACAATAAAATTCTACCATAATTTTTCCTATCCGCCTAGTTCCCGTTGATATTCGTTATTTTAGTTTCCTTTTTGATCGTTTAACCCATCCATCTTATTATTACCTCAAATCGTCCTCATCTTACATATAATCGGAATTTACCGCAATTCAAAAAGCCGGGTCAATCCAATGACTCACCCGACTAGACTGATCTCTTATCTATAATCTCTAATCCTTAGTCTCTTGTCTATTGCCGAAATAAAATCGGACGGTCCGTTCGAATATCGGAACCTAATTCCTGTGTTCTTGCCAGCGGGCTTTGTTCACTTTGCGCCCCATAGGGCCCGCTTTGGGTTGCAGATGCCAAACCAGATACTTCGCTTTGTCCTGGCCGAGAAGGTTGAGTCATTGATGATGTTCCGCCGGAAGCTGGTTTTGTAGCCTGAGCTGCACTTGCCGCTTTTGTTCCTCCCCCCTCACTCATTAAGCGAGGAGAATGCACAATATCCACATTACTGAGCATGATTTGAACTTCGCACGGTCCCTGCTCGCCTTGAGGCTGTATTTTTCTGATTTCGGTCCTCGGAACAATCAGATGTATTTCATGAGGTATTTTGCTCTCACCAATTCTTTTGATCCGAAAACGAACTCCTTCGATTTCCATCTCCACATCATCCATATGATCTCCCGCAAACTCTTTACCTTCCCCCGTAGTTAATTCTGCATATTGCTCGCGGGCTTTAGAATTCAGAATCGGCGGCAGCACTACCTTCTGCCCAATCTGAAGAGTCACAGGATTGATTCCAGGATTTGCGAGCTGCCAATCTTCACAGTTTCCCCCAAATCGTTGAGCTAAACGATAAAAGTCATCTCCGCGCTGAATCACGTATTCTGGCATTGGGTCCCCCCCTTTCCTTCCATATTATGGTCAGAGAGGTTTGTCAGGTTCATAAAAATAAATTTTCAGAGCCACATCGCCGCTTTCGGAGTTTAACCGAACCTCCTGAAGCTGAATTGACTTATTCGTACTATTTTCAATTTGGTTTAGGGCCGCTTCAATCCCGCTCCAGCTTCCTTTAAGTTTAAAATGGAAAAGCGCATAATTTAACCCAGACGATTGTCCTGTTGACTTATTATTTTCTTCTCCTATTCGATCAAGGTTGGCATAAACAACCTGAACCGCTTGTTCCTTAAATTCATCTTGGCATTCTTCAATAAGCGTAGGAAGATCAAGCAACCCCGGCAAATTAATTTTCATTGCCTCCGAGGGTATTTGTTCTGCTTGCACTTGCCAATACTGTTTTTCACCGTTTAATTGATGAATTTTTCCCTGGACAGACCAAACAGCCGAACCTATCGACAAAAAAGCCGCTGCAATTAAACTCAGGTATTTTAGATTGTCCATTGGTATTCCGGACATTGACTCACCTCAATCGATTAACAATTAGCCACCACGCAGAGCGGTCACCGAAAACTTGATTTGCAGAGGTTTCTCTTGCTGATATTGACGAAAGCGAACTTGTCCCCAGGATTGAGCTTGCAATGCTTGTAATAGGTTTTGCAGTTGATCAGCGCGTTCCACCGTTCCTTGCAGAGTCAGCATTCCCTCGCGATATTCCAATTGTTCGAAGCTTACTCCTCCGCCGCTTAAACTTTGCAAAGCAATCAAAGGTGTTGAAAATCCAGCCTGATCCCCTTTTAGGTTGTTCCATGACTTATATAAACGCGTTATATTCTGATCCTTAGTTTGACGTTCTTCAACATTTGTTCTAAGGTTATTGATTTCCGCAGTTAACACTGTCTCTTGATTTTTTCCGTAAAACCAAAGCCCAAGACAGCTTGCCGTAACGCTCAATAGCAGAGCCGCTAAAAGCTGCTTTCGATGGTTTTCGCGTTCCCGATCGAGATATTCGGCAAGCAGATTAACACTTTGGGAATTTATCTTAGCTCCGCATTTGAGCGCTAATCCAAGACAAGGTAAACACGGTGAAATCTCTCGGTGAAGACTTTCCCGCCAACTCGACGATTGAAAAACGCGTTCAATCGGCACGATTTTTGCTCTTTGATCCAGCCCCGGAAGACCTAATGTACATAACCTTCGGCTTAGTTTCTCACTTCTTCGCCCGCTTATAAAAATACAACGGACTTGCTCTTCTGCGTTTTTATTATACAAACCGAAAAGCCGCGCTATTTCCTTTACACTTTCTTCAGGATTACTTTCAGGAAGGATTGGAAAAAATCGCGTGATTTCCGGAAGAATGCCTTTATATAGAACGACTGTTATACCTTCGTCTCTTTCTCTTAAATATAAATAACGTTCCTGCTCCTGTAGATTTAATGCGTTGCCGATCGCAACTGCTGTAAACTCAACCGAGATCATTTTTAAATCGGCAATTTTCAAGACATGAAGAAGGCTCTCTAAAATAGAACGATGGGTTACACCTAAGCGAACTGTCATTCGTTTTAACTTTTTATCTTCTTCAGTTATCGCATACCCCATAACTTGATTATTCTGAGGTATAGGCGTTTCTTCGCGGGCAAGATAATGAATCGCTGACCTTCGATGCTGCGGAGAAATCCAAGGAAGCCGATAATCCCGAATCGAACCATTGACTAAGGGAATAGCCAACAGCGTAGGCGTCTGCTTAGGGATCTTCAGCGTATCGCAAACTTCTTCTATAATTTGGGTTAGCACTTGAGTTGAAACCTGCCCTTGTTTAAGCCAACCACCTGAAATAGGCCGTGAGTCAAACTTGACTTGATTCAATTTTGCAAATCCGTCCTGACTTGTTTCTGGAAAAAACGTAAGGATATGAAGTTCTCGTTCGCTAAGCTCCAGACAAAGATGCATTCGAGACATAATCTCCGCTCCTTTTCATCCTGTTTCTAGAATAGAGTGAAATAAACTCGGATTAACTCATCTCCCATAAACAAAGCGACATAGGCCCCTAGAACTAAAAAGGGACCAAAAGGAATTTGGGCTTTAAATTCCTTCTGATGAATCATTATCCAAAGAATCCCCACGATTGATCCCACTAAACTCGCGATAAAAAGGGCAAGAAGTATATTGGGAAAACCAAGAAAAGAACCTATCCCCGCAATCAACTTAACATCGCCCAACCCCATTCCTTGAGGATATAGTTTAGCAATCAATGCGAAAAGGCTCCCCGCACCAACTGCAGAGGCAAGGCTTTCCCAGCCTGTTATTCCCATCGGCAGCACAAAAGCAGTTCCTATTCCGAGCAAGAGAAGGGGAAAGGTTAGCACATCCGGTAACCGAAAGGTATCATAATCAATAAGTGCCAAAGCTAAAAGAATGGCGATAATTATAAAATGAGTCCATAGCACAGCTAGAGATTCCTCGGGATGATACCAGGACCATAAATAAAAGAGGAGTCCTGTTAAAAATTCAACTCCAGGATACCGCCAGGATATTTTTGCTCCGCACTGGTGACACCGTCCGCGTAGTATAAAGAAACTAAAAATAGGGATCACTTCCCAAGCTTTTAAGGTATGGTTACATAGAGTACAGTGTGAACGGGGCCGAACAATGGACTCTCCCCTGGGTACTCGATAGACAACAACATTGAGAAAACTGCCGATAATAATTCCGTATACTCCCCAAAACAAGCTTAAAATAATTTCTTCCACATTAATTACCTCGTATATATTCAATTGCCTGATGACCAGATAACTTTAGTCAATGCCGAATCATAAGCTTGTACTTCGGCACCTGATCCATCATCCGTTAAATAGATCATGATTAAATTCGTTGCCGTCGTTGACGCAGGGATTAGTCCGTTACTATCCAGCCTTGTGACTGCAAATCCTTTTTGACCCCCAGCGGTTCTCTGCTGAGTCGTTGTTGTATCCAGCTTACTAATATATTTAGGGATAAAGCTATTTGTGCTGGTTACTTTACCGCTGGCAGCTGAAAGTTCTGTTTGCGCGAGCGGATAAACTCCATTTTCCGCTTGGTAACGGTCTAAAGCAGATTTTACCTGATGGGCAGTCGCAATATCTGCATTTCGGCGTGCTGTATCTGAACTCGAACTCAGCTTAGGTATTGTTATCGCGGCTAAAACGGAAAGAATGACAACAACCATTAAAACTTCAACTAAGGTAAATCCAGCGTCCTTTTTTATTTGAACTGAGACTGAAGCAATCTTTAAATTTGAGTAAATCATTTTCAATCCCCCAAAATATTATTGGATTTTTGTTCCTATTTCAAAAATAGGCATCATTACTCCTAAAGCCACTGCTCCAATGATTGCCGCAATCCCAATCACTAATACCGGACCTAAAACTTGATTTAATCGTTCCATTTTTTCTTCTAATTCCTGACGCATCATCTGAGCCAAATGTTGAAGAATCGTGCTTAGTTCACCGGATTCCTCTCCAATAGCCCACAAAACTGAAACATCCGATGGGAAAAAAGAATCCGCCCGTAAAACGGCAGAAAGATGCCTTCCTTCACGTGTCGCATAAGTTAAGTCTTGAATCTTTCGTTTCATTGAGGGTAAATAAACCGTATCCTGAGCAAGATTGAGGGCCTCAACAAGCGGAAGGCCAGCGTCTAAAAGTATTCCAAGGATCCGAAAAAACTGGACTTGATCACTTTGTTTGTAAATTACATTTAACAAAGGAACTCGTTCCAGGTATTCATAGAGTTTATCCTTCCAAACCTTCGAGTATTTCAGCCGCAGGCCAAGCGAGCCCGCTATAATGCCTAGCGCCAAAAGACTAAGGGCTGTCGGAACCCCACGCGCAATCGTAAAGATGACCTGAGTCGCAATCGGCAAAGAATTATCAAAATTGCTAAAAACCTGTTCATAAACAGGCAAAACGAAAATACTGAGAGCAAATATGACACCTAAGGATAGAAGAAAAAGAAAGCTCGGATAGGCCAGGACTCCTTGAACTTTTCGCCGAAACTGGTACTCTGTCTCAAGATCACTTGCAAGTTGAGAAAAAATCATCGGCAATTTTCCGGCTTGTTCTCCTGCCCGAATCAATGCTCTTAAAGTAGGTGAAGGGGGAGGAATAACGGAATTTAAAGCTTCCGAAAGATCCAAACCTGCTTCAAGATGCCCCTTAACCTCGTCCCAATCGGTTTGCTGTCCGTTGGTTGCTTTAGGCCGCTCTTGTTTATCCATAAGTTCAAGAGCGGAGATAATAGGAACTCCCGCTTCAAGAAGCATTCCCAGACGCCTGCTCAGCTTTGCCCAATATTTCAAGAAATTATGGTGGCGCCGGGCAAACAGAACTCGAGAAAATCCCCCCGTGATTCTGTGTGAAGAACGTATCAAAATTGGGTAATACCCTTCTAGAAATAAACGTTGTCTGATTTCGGGCAAACCCGTTCCCTGCCATGTTCCCCGAATTATTTGGCCTTCAGCGTTTGCTGCTTTCCAGAAGAATTCGCGAATCTCCATTCCCAATCTCCTAAGGCTTTTTTATCTTTTAACGTCCAAGAGCCTGTAACTTTTCTTGTGCTAGCGCCGCGGAAATAATTCCCTGGCGGGCTAGATCCTGAATTCCTTTTTCCATCGACTGCATACCCATCTTGCCGCCGGTTTGAATTACAGTTGGAAGCTGGTGTGTTTTGCCTTCGCGAATTAAATTGCGAGCCCCCTGAGTCACCATAAGAACTTCAAACACAGCCACTCGGCCTTGATTATCCTGCCTTGGCAAAAGTTGCTGCGCTAAAACGCCTTGGAGTACAGAAGCTAACTGGACACGAATTTGTTGTTGTTGAAAAGGAGGGAAAACATCAATCATTCGATCAATCGCCTGTGTAGCATCATTCGTATGGAGGGTACTAAAAACGAGATGACCCGTTTCAGCTGCAGTTACAGCTGTACTGATCGTCTCTAGATCGCGCATTTCCCCAACTAAAATAACATCCGGATCCTGCCGTAAAACCGCCCGAAGCGCATTAGCGAAGGAAAGAGTATCATTTCCAATCTCGCGTTGATTCACAAGGCTTAACCGATGCTTATGAAGATACTCAATCGGATCTTCAATGGTTACAATATGCTTTGAACGGGTCTGATTTATATAGTCGATCATTGAAGCTAATGTCGTCGATTTGCCGCTCCCAGTCGGCCCGGTGACTAATACCAGCCCTTTCTCGAGTTTTGCTAATTCTACACAGACAGGCGGTAATCCTAAACTTTCCGGCGTGGGAATCCGAAACGGTATGATACGGATAACAATAGCTACCGATCCACGCTGCCGAAAGGTGTTCACCCGAAAACGCCCGACACCGGGTAAACTATAGGAAAAATCAAGCTCTCCCTGTTCCTCAAAACGCTTTGCCTGATGTTCATTCATTAAGGAATGGGCAAGCTGTTCAAGATCCTGGCCGCTAAGCTTATCTTCACCAATACGTGTCAACACGCCATTGATTCTCAGAATAGGCGGGCTTTCAACCGCTAAATGAATATCCGATGCTTTACGTTCTGCCGCAAGTTGAAGAATAGGTTCAATACTAATCATGATTAGCTACACTCCTTATGAATAAAGACTTCTTCCAAGGTCGTCAGTCCTTGTCTAACTTTATATAGTCCGTCATGTATCAGGGATGTCATTCCCGCACTTAAAGCAGCCCGCTCAATAGCAAGAGCACTCTGCCGCGCCAGAACTAAATCTTTGATTGTTGGATCGAAAAGCAATAATTCATGAAGCCCAATTCTGCCCGAATAGCCGCTTTCTCTGCAGCAAGGACACCCACTTGCCACAGTTATTTGTCCCAGCTTTTCTTCGAGTTCCAATGATTCTTGCTCAAGCCGAGTTAATACCCGAGTTTCTTTGCACGATTCGCATACCCGACGGACTAAACGTTGAGAAAGCACTCCCCGGATTGCACCTGCTAATAAATAAGGCTCAATGCCCATGTCCATAAGACGAGGCAAGGCTTCAGCTGCTGTGTTTGTATGTAAAGTTGACAAAACTAAATGTCCGGTCAGCGCTGCAGTGATTGCAATTCGTGCAGTTTCTTCATCCCGTATTTCACCAATCATGATTACATCGGGATCTTGCCTTAGAATAGCTCGCAACCCCTTCGCAAAGGTCAGCCCAATTTTATTATTAACAGGAACATGGACTACACCTGGCAGCTGGTATTCTACAGGATCCTCAATCGATACAATATTTAGCCTTTCTGAAGATAATTCCTGGAGAAGAGCATAGAGAGTTGTTGTTTTTCCGCTGCCTGTCGGTCCAACTACCAAAATTATACCATGAGGCTGCTTAAGTAGAAGCCTCATTCCATTTTCAATTCCCGTTCGCATTCCTAATTGACGTAAAGTTCTCTGAGCTGTATCCGGGTTAAGGATCCGCACTGCAACTTTTTCCCCGTAAACGGTAGGGAGTGAATTAAGTCTAAGATCAATTCGTTTGCCAGCTGCGAGTAATTCAGTTCTTCCATCTTGCGGCAAGCGTTTTTCAGCAATATCCATCTGGGACATTACTTTTAAACGCGAAATCAAGTTTCGGGAAACCTCCAGCGGAAATTTCTGATAAGTTTCAAGCTGTCCGTCAATTCGATAGCGAACCACAAATTGATCTGCTCGCGGCTCCCAGTGCACATCGCTTGCCCCCAGTAATACCGCCTCAACGAGCAATGAATCGACAAGACGAACAGTCGGTGCATCTTCATCTGGATTTTCAAAGGAATTGAATTGTTCATTGTCAAATTTGCTATATTTTAACTCTTCCCGGTGGCTTTGCGATAACTTCGCCAAAGAATTCTCGACTGTTACATATTTACGGAGAGCAGCCCTAATCTCGCCTCGCTCTGCTAAAAAAGGTTCAACATCATATCCTGTTAACACGCGGATATTATCAAGCACCTGGAAATTGAGGGGATCTACCATGGCAACCTGCAATCTTCCTGCTTGAAGCTTAAACGGTATAAGACTATAGCGATAAGCCATTTCCTCCGGGATTAAACATGCTATACCTTGGTCAATTTCGACTTCGGTCATTCTTATCCAATTCACACCTAAAAAGGAGCTTAACATTATTTTTAGCTCTTCCCGCTGCAGGATGCCTTCAGACACTAAACAATCCTCAAGACATTCTCCGGTTTGTTTTTGTCTTTCTACGGCCTTAAAAAGTTGACCCGAGTCAATTTTCCCTTGATCCAATAGGTACTCTCCAAAGTTGTCCTCATAAGAATAGTGTCCAATCCATTCTTTGACATTAAGCTGTTTTTTCGATGAGGCCTCTTTACTCATATCGAAATCGATTCCTGACTTAATCCTCTTCCAGGGTTTATGCTTCTTTTGATTAAACCAATTTTTGAAATCCATCATTTTCGTGTAACTACTGATAGAGTTCTTGGTACTGTGACATAACCCAACGACCTTGATCAAGCTGCAAGAAGACTTTAAGCTTCCGATGGGCCAAACCATATTGAGCATCAGAAGTTACCCAATACCCTCCTTCCCCTAACGTAACATTAATCTCCGCCTCTCCCTCCCCGATTCTGTGTCTTCCTCCGGCAAAGAGAGGATCTGTGAGAAGCTCAGCTTTCACCCATTCTATCCCTCCCTCTGCCGTATAGAGGGCTTGGCGGCTGATTGCTTCTCTTTTGGCCATCCGATTTTCTGTTTGAGCTTTCAGGTACGCTTCCAGCCCAAATGCCGAGAATGTCGCAAAAAGGATAAGGATAAGTACACTTGCGAACCCCTTTTCTAAAGTTTTAAATTGCGAATGCGACTCGTCCCCGTCCAGTTCACAGTTTGGCGACCGACTTGCGCCCGCAGTGTTATCGTCCACAACCCTGCTTCCCCCTTCGCACAATTCCAAGCGATTATCCGACTTGAAATAGGATTAGGTACTCCGTAATGTTCTATATAAAGATCTTTTATTCCGTCATAATCTTTATCCGCAATATAATAATAGTCCTGACGTATCCCCTGGTTCACAGGAAGAATACGAAGAGTCCCTGAATTATCCCATTCCACCGTTTTGGCCTGGCGGATCGCATCACTAACGGTCCTCCCGGCATTGAGGACGGCAAAATGGGCTTCCATTCGATCTGTAACTTCGCGTGCAATACGCCATTGATCTGTATATAAAGGAAGAGCAAATGATAGGATAATTCCAATGATAACAAGTGCTGTTAGAACTTCCGCAAGGGTATACCCAGCTTCATTTACTGTACGCAATACAGCGTGGTTAGAGTATAAGTCGAAGGATATCCCTTTTTCAGCCATGTCACTTGAGTTGTTACCTTTAAAAGAACATTTTCCAATTCCCATTCGGATTTCACACTCCATTGAAGGCCCTGTTCACTGCCTTTAACTTCAGAACCGGGTAGGCATTTACCCTCGGTAAAATTTTGCGTCCATGGGCGAGCGGAAAGCTGTTCCAGTAAATTCTGCGCCAGGTTGGCTGCTTCGGTCATCACTAAGGCTTCCCGAGAATTTTGAATTGCCCCTTCGGTTAATCCATACAAAGCAAAAAATCCTGTTGCCCATAGGAATAGGGCAATAAGTACATCAACTAAGACAAAGCCCGCGTTTTTCATCCTTAGATCCCTACTTTTCCCTGGACATCCAGGGTATAAGGTTGTCCATTCGGTAGAGTCGGCATTTTATCCAGATAAGGGCCTCGCCAGCTTGACAGACCTGGAGGAGCAGTCAAAAGATCCTCCAATCGCGTAGGAAGCGTTCCTGTATCGAGCCGATAAAGTTCAACCGCTCCTTCAATCTTCAGGTAATTTGCCTGTTGCGCCTGATCCCTTGAAAATTGAACCGAAGTATTATATTTAGGTGCAATTTGTGCTAAAACGAGTCCTAAAACTAAAAAGGTCAGCAATACCTCCAGCAGTGTGAACCCTGTTACCTCTATTGGAGAATCTATCTTATCTCTGCACTTATTCGAATCTTTAATATTTGATTCAGAGTGATCCACCCTTCGCCCTCCAATCGTTCCTTGTCAATCCGTTTTATTAAAACTACATTCGACATTATACCAGCTTCTTAGTTATGGTTTTTTCTAATAATTTACTATTCTATTTGCTCCTTTGCATATTCCTTCCTCATCGACACAATTTCCCATGTTCTTTAATAATAATTTATGTTTAAACATTTAATAACATGGTTTAAGGTTATTTAGCTCATCCTGTCGAAATCGCTACTCGATGATATGATTAGGAGGTATTAGGCATCCCATGTCAATCGGCAGGCTTAACTGATTTTGGTCGTACTCTTCAAAAACAACTTTATTATGTACTTTCTTTCCGGATTTGGACATGATAAGTACCTGCCTTAAGTCGTTTTTTCTTATCTCAATTATACATTTTTCGCTTAAATATACGGAGAAATCGCTTGAAATCTCATGATTTCAGGCGGTTTCTCTTGGCTGTGTTTTCACATAGCCCAATATTCTGGAGGTGGACAATCCAGTTATTATCCGGTAATGATGACGAAACTTATCGTGTATGCTTAGCCGATAAAATTCTTTCCAGCCGGCGTATCGAGAAAGCGACGCGAGAAAGACAATTTCAGAATTATGTGGTTGGTTAAAAATCGAAGAATTACCATTGAAGATAAGTCGGCATATAAGTTCCCTAAACCGCAAATTCCCTACCTGGAAAAGTAACGAAATTACCACGGATATCATAAAACGCGAACAGTATCTCGCTCGAAAACATAACTTCGGAATTGCTATCGTCTACTGTACCAACTATTTTTGCATCTTGATTATCCGTATCATCTGACAATACCTCCGTTTATAATCAAAACCCCTAATTTAGAACCAGGGGGCTTTGTTTAATGTAACCTTGGCTATAGGATATACGACTTTGATATTTTGATATTTTGGCCAAAAATAAATTCACGAAAATCGCTTATAGCAAGCTTTATTGGAATTTCTAGGGTATTAAATATGATGCTGACACTCTTTTTTGAGTGCAAAAAAAATTGAACGGGTTTAATTTTCCCCGTTCAATTTTATATTGTCTTATTATTATATTATCCTTTTAGTCCCATGCTTCTTGATAAGTGATATAGAATCAGTTGATTGAGACTTATATTTTCTTTTTTGGCTTGCTCTGATAAGGATCTGTGGAGGCTCTTAGGAATCCTGACATTGAATTTTCCAGAGTAATCATCGCTAATGGGTTCAGGAATTTGCCGTCCGACCTCTAGGGCAGCCTCTACCCAACATTTCTTAGCGTCTTCTATCATGATCAAAGCTTCTTCTGCTGTCTCTCCCTGGGTAATGCAACCAGGGAGATCCGGAATCTCAATGACGTATCCGCCTTCTTCAGATGGATAGATGGAATAGTTGTAGGGTAATTTCATGTAATAATCAAGCGTTTTGTTCATCGTTAATCACTCCTTCCAGAAGATCAATGACTCGCTCGACATATACAGCCTTAATGTGTGGTTGATGAAATGGTACGGATATAATCTTATCATCCTTCATGTATATGTAATGACTGGAGCCGCCCGTTGGTTGTCTTTTAGTAAAGCCATAGTGAATTAGTATTTTATCAAGCTCCTCAAACCGTACTTGCTTGGGGTTATTTTTGATTTTTTCGAAGAGCTTTTGCAATTTGCTCAACCAACTCACCTCTTAACACAATAGTACTATATATAGTGGCGAATATCAAATGGATTTATTGGCAAAGTAAGCCTCTTTACTTAACCTAAGTTATAGGACGCAATATGATTTTTTATATTTCTTTTCATATTCCGGTTTTTCATATTTGGCAGATTCTTAACATGGAATTAGAAATATGGCGTATATAAGAATCTGTTCCATTCATCCCAAATTCATAATTTTCATATTAAGTATTAGCTTCTATCCTATAAGTTCTGGAACTAGCGGTAAGCCAATCATAACTATGCACTATATAAGATAATTGCAATCTAGATTTAAGTAGAAAGAACGATATGTTCCATTGGCAGAATTGCTTTGATATAAACCTGATACAGAACTATCGCTTGTGTTAAGTAATTTTACAGATTGTATTTGTGCAGATCCTCTTGGGGTCTCTGGACTATATGGAGTAAGAAATCCACATTTGATAATCATGTCCGTCCACATATTGATCACCACTTTGTTCGTATTGATTACCAACATAGTATGTGTCTACATCGTAGGCCCTTATTCCCCAATTGGGACTCCATAAACTGATACATATGCTAAACAGATATAAGATGAAAGTTAAAGCACTGAATGCCAATCCGGTGAGGATATAACATTCAGTGCTTTAGTTGTCATATCTCCTCATTGTTTAGAGGATACATGATACTTTTTAAATTATAATGCCTCTTTTTCAAAACGTCCTTGACATAGGGACCACTTTACAGAATATCTGTTTGCAAGCCCTACTTGAAAGCCTTAAATAATTCAAAATAGAATTCCCTAATTATCATCCAATAAGTAATTTAAATGTACTGGCTTTAATTATTCGCGAAATTATTAAATCATTCTGTAATAACTTTCTCCCATGCTTTAAGAATCTCTTCATCTTGCGCATCGCGTACAACTAAGGCATGACCTATACTATCCGGTAAAATTAAGATTTTTTGTCCATTTTTATTTTTTTTATCCGCTTCCATTAAATGAAGCAACGTATTGGGGTCTTTACCCTGGACACTCACAGGCAGTCCCAACCCTTTGGTCAGCGAGAATATCCGCTGAACTTCACCAGCGTTTATGAGACCTCTTGCTTTGGCAAGATATGCTGCGGCAATCAGACCGATGCTTACCCCTTGACCATGCGTAATCCCGCGATAGACTGCCTCTGTCTCTAAAGCATGGCCAAAACTATGCCCAAGATTTAAAAGCATCCGCTGGCCTTTTTCTTTCTCGTCCTCACTAACCACCTTTACCTTCACTTGAAGTGAACGAGTGGTTAACTCCCTGTAAATCTCGGGTACACGATCAAGAATTTCCTGCCGGTGGTCTTCTAAAAATAAAAAAAGCTCTGCATCTCCTAATACTGCGTGTTTAATTGTTTCTGCCAGCCCATTTTGAATCTCTTCCCAGGGAAGCGTTTGCAGCGTAGAAAAATCAGTCCAGACCGCAAGGGGAGGATAAAAAGAGCCGATGAGGTTCTTCCCAGCCGGGTGATTGACAGCTGTTTTACCGCCAATACTGCTGTCGACTTGGGCTAGCAATGTTGTCGGGATTTGGACAAAAGGAATCCCCCGCATATAAATACTGGCAAAAAATCCCGCTAGATCCCCAATCACTCCGCCGCCAAGAGCAAGTACAACACTGTGTCGATCCGCCCCGCATGCCACTGCTTCAGAAGTCAAAGCACTTAGCTGTTCAAGAGACTTTCCCTCTTCACCCGCAGGAACGTATAATATGTCATATTGAAAAGCCAAAAGGCCCTTAAGCAAACGTTGTAAATAATATTCACCAACTGTTGGATGGGTAATAACCAGCAGGTGGTGACTGCTTCCAATCTTTTGTTCCAGAAATTCCCCTAAATCTTCCAGTGACGCTCCTAAAAATATCGAATAAGGATGCGTTGCACTAACCTCAATCTGCTGATTCACCCTCAATCCTCCCCCCGATATTACAAATAATTTCTTCAACAACCTGATCGACGTCCATTTCCGTTGTATTGATAATAAGCTCCGCTTTATTATAGATCGGCTGCCGAGCTATTAAGAGCCGTTCATCTTCATCACGCTTTGATTTAAATAAAGGACGGTCATTACTCTTTCCAACCCGTTCGAGAATAGTATCTATTGGGGCATATAAGGCAATCACATAACCCATTTGCGTAAGCACCTTCCAGTTCTCGGGGTTCAGGACCGCTCCTCCCCCTGTTGCAATCACACAATGTTTACGCTCAAGAAGGCTCTTGATAAGTGCTTCCTCCTCCGAACGAAAATAAGTTTCGCCATGTTTACGGAATATTTCAGAGACGCTCATACCATTGATTTTTTCTATTTCCAAATCAGTATCCACAAAATCCCAATTCAACTGTTGGGCTAATCTCTTACCGACCGAAGTTTTTCCCGTACTCATAAATCCAATTAAGACGATATTTAGAATTTTCACCTAGTTTAACCCACTCCTACAGTTTCAATGTTTATTGTGACTTCAGATATTCTCGGTAATCATCAACAACTCTTTTTAACTCCTGCATCGTATCTCCAGGGAATTTCTCCAAAACAGCTTGAGCGATCTCCCAAGCGACCACATTTTCCAGAACAACCAGTGCTGCCGGTACAGCACAAACATCACTCCGTTCGATGCTCGCTTTAACTTCCTCTTTCGTTTCCATGTTAATCGTTTGTAAGGGATGATAAAGGGTCGGGATAGGTTTCATGGCAGCCTGAAGAACGACGGGTTCTCCGTTCGTCATTCCGCCTTCAATTCCCCCGGCATTGTTGCTGATTCGTCGATATCCTTCCCCGGCATTATACGCAATCGGATCGTGAACTTCGGATCCGAAACGCTGAGCTGCCTCAAAGCCTAATCCAAAGGCAACGCCCTTCATTGCCTGAACCGATAAAACAGCCTGAGCTAATTTTCCGTCTAATTTTCGATCCCATTGAACATATGAACCGAGTCCAGCCGGTAAATTTAAAACTTGAATTTCTAAGATTCCACCCAGTGACTCACCGGAACGCTTAGCTTCTTCAAGCTGCTCGAATAACCGCTTTTCCCCTTCCTGATCTCCAACTTTCCATTCGGAAACCGCCACACGCTCCCATTCTTGATCTGTATTTCCCCATTGGGGCTTAACCGCCCCTACGGCAACAACATGTCCCCGAATTTGGATTCCCAGATTTTTCAGCAATTGGCGAGCAATATTGCCAACGGCTACTCTCATTGCTGTTTCACGCGCACTGGCCCTCTCTAAGACATTTCGAATTTCCGTATGATATTTTAGTGAACCCGTTAAGTCTGCATGTCCCGGACGTGGAGCGATAACCTTTTTGCTTTCCCAATCGACTTCTTTTTCAGGGGTCATGACTTTTTCCCAATTCGCCCAATCCCGATTGATAACCTCTAAGGCTACAGGTGCACCTGTTGTTAATTCGCCTCGTACTCCTGCGGTAATAAGCACTTGGTCTTGCTCGATTTTCATTCTCCCGCCTCGGCCAGGGCCTTTTTGTCTCTCCTGAAGGGCTTGGTCTATCTCTGGTTTTGAAATCGTTAATCCAGCCGGTAAACCCTCCACAATTCCCGTCAGTTTAGGTCCATGGGACTCTCCTGCAGTCAAATAACGCAACATCCATATTTCCTCCGTTAACTCGTTATAATTTTAATAAACGCACTTAAAAATGTTACTGTACTGTTTCTTCCCGAATTCGAGCTGTTACAGGCATTAAGATTATATTTTTACGCAACTTTCCTGCGTTTAAAGCAACTGTCCCGCCTATATTCGGCGTACCTGAAGCCGAAAAACTAAAATCATTAGGGTCATTGTAAAAGGTAACTCCTTTAGGCAGATAAATATCCCTTACTGTTTTTCCTGCGCACGTTACACGGTAAAAACGTGCACTATAAAAGAATTTAACTTCATACCAGGTACGCTCTGAAAGGGCAGCCTGCCGAGCATCGCGCAATTCCTGAGTAAGCTGAGTCGCCGCTATGGATAAATTCCGCTCCTTTTGCTGAACACCCAGTTTAGCCAGTAAGACAAAGCCTGTTCCAGAAAGAAGAGCAAGAACTAATAGCAATTCGAGCAAAGTATAGCCTAAACTCGATGGTCGCGGCATCTTTTAACCCCCTTCAATTTTTGCCGATAGCCTCAAGAAGCCCTTTTTTCATCGCCTCTATAGGCGCTTGTCCTCCAAGCCAAAATTCCCAAGCCAATGCTCCTTGATAAAGAAGCATTCCTGCTCCATTGAGAGTACGACAGCCAAGCTCCCTTGCTTCCCTCAAAAAAGGGGTCTCCCAGGGATTAAAAATAATATCAATAACTACGGCCTGAGTCGAAATTCCTTTTAAGGAAAAGGGGTACTGCTCTTGCTTTAACCCTACGGACGTTGTTTGTATTACCACATCAGCAGAATTAAGCCAATTTCCAGCCTCCCACGGTGCGGTTGCCGCTTCTCCGTCATGCTGGTTAACCCAGTCTGCAAGCCGTTTGGCACGTTCATTTGTGCGATTTAAAATGACTATTTTAACATTGTACGGTATTAATGCCATGGCAATCCCTTTGGCAGCACCTCCTGCACCTAGGATAACAACCTGCATGCCTTTTTCTAATGTACTTATTTCTTGAAGGGAACGGACAAAACCATTTCCATCCGTATTATGGCCGATTAATCGTCCCGCTTCGACTTTCACAGTATTAACGGCTCCTGCCTCTAAAGCCTCAGGTGTAAGTTCATCGAGAAAGGGAATAATCTGTTCCTTATAAGGGATTGTCACATTCCAGCCTGAAAAGCCAAGAGCCTTCAATCCTTGAATAGCTTGAAGGAGATCATTCGGCTCAACCTTTAAACGCAGATAATCCGCTTCAATACCAAAAGCCTGATAGCCCCCCCGATGCATCGCCGGCGATAGAGAATGGGCGATTGGATTACCGATCACTGCAAAATGCTTTTCCATAACTAACCTCTCTCTTTTTAATTATACAAAACGGAATGGCCTCCCATTCCGTTCATGCTATCGCGCTTTCGGACTATGCGGTTTAGCTGCTGTAAAACGTTTCATCAGCCAGATAAGAACCCGCTCAGCCCTGCGCATAAGCCGTGTTCCAATAAATTCCCGATCACTTATGGGCACCACGAGAATCGTTGAGAGACCCAAGCGGTTTCCCCCGAGAATATCTGTAAACAGTTGATCTCCAATCACAACTGTGTCCTCTTTTTCGGTACCGATAATTTGCATTCCCGCTCGAAAAGCACGCCGGCGCGGCTTCGTCGCTCGAAAGACAAAGGGAATTCCCAAGCGATCAGCGACAACGGCAACCCGCTGCTTCCTCTTATTATTCGAAACAACACATGCCTTAATCCCGGCAGCATGAACTTTTTCAAACCACTCAGTGACCTTTGGTCCAACCTCTAAGTCATTCCAAGGCGTCATCGTATTATCTAAATCAATGATCAATCCGCGAATTCCTTGCTGAACTAATTGATCAACAGATATGCTGTCTAAAGATTTTGCTTGAAAGGTAGGCCTAAATAACTCGAACATGTTACCTCCCAAAGTTGCCAGTTTTTACTTATTATATCTTAGCGGGAGGCACTTATGCAAATACAAACTGCACTAAAATCATATAAATTAGGGTTCCTCCGCCAATGCTTAATAAAACATTATTTTTCCATTGGTGAAGCAAAACAATGCAAATGATAGCAATTCCTTCAGGAAGACCGTGCGGCGCTGAAAGAAGGGATACATTTTTTAAGCAATAGACAATGAGCATCCCGATGGCCGCATAGGGCAGGACCTCTCCTAGGTAAAGAATATACTGAGGAGTTTCACGGTTCGCTGGAAAAAGAAAAAACGGCAGTGACCTTGTCAAAAAGGTCCCGAAAGCGATGATCAAAATCAGGATGATTGATTGCTGGACGGTAAGCAGCATTTCTCTACCCCCTTCTCGAAGGATTTTCGGTATCCGGTCAAAGATAGGATAATCAAAGCCATTGCCGGGATGATGAAGTTAGACGGCCCCAGCACGAGCAGGCAAAGAACAGATGCCGCAATACCGATTAAGGCAGGAGCATGCTTTTCTTGGGATTTCCACTGATTAAGAAAGATGACTACAAACAAAGCGGTCATGACAAAGTCTATACCCTTTGTATTAAAAGAAACAAGCGAACCAAGAATGCCGCCAATTGCACAGGCTGTAATCCAATAAAAATGGTTAAGTAAGGTAATAAAAAACATAAACCAACCTCTGTCCACTCCCTCAGGGGGTTCTGCAGCACAGAGAAGGGAAAAGGTTTCATCGACAAGCCCAAACATCATGTACGTCTTTTTCTTTCCTGCTTCACTGAATTTGTCTAAGAGTGACAATCCATAAAATAAATGCCGCGCATTAACCATAAGTGTCATAATGAAGGCATTCAACGGGTCAAATGCCGCAGTGAGAATATTAATAGCAACATATTGCATGGAGCCGGCAAAGATTATAATACTCATAAAGATTGCCCAGATAAAAGAATAGCCCTTACTGTTTAAGAGTATGCCGAAAGCTATTCCAAGAAACATATATCCTGTTAAAACAGGAATAGTATGGGGAAATGCCGCCTTTAGCGCTTTTATTTTTTCCTGCATCGTTCTTCTTCTCCAATCCACTTTTTCACGACCGTTATATAACAATTTAATTACTTTTAAGTTCTATAGTTTTTTATGAAACAACTTTTTCTCTTTTTCTCTTCTTATCTTTTTCTCTACTAACTAATTACCTTATTCATTTTTACTATAATTTTAGTTAATTGCCTAAAGGTATCGATAGTGTGCGCTTTTCAGTTTGCATAACCATACTGGTTTCCACTCGGTTTACGCCGGGGATTGCCATTAACGTATCAATCACAAAATCCCGATATACAACCATATCCTGCGCCACGATTTTTAGAAGATAATCCCTCTCTCCGGTAATCGTATAGCACTCCAAAACGTTGGGAATATGATTAATCTTTTCTACGAAGGAATTTGCGGTCTCGCGTGTCAATGGAGATAGGTTGACCATGGCAAAAGCAATCGTTTCCATACCCAGCTTTTTTTCATCGACAAACATTGTAAATTGTTGAATTACACCTTGTTCCCGCAAGCTCTTCGTTCTTGCCAAACACGCGGAAGGCGACAAACCGATCGCTTTTGACAGCTCGAGATTAGAAATCGAAGCGTCTTCCTGTAATGCGTAAATAATTGCTTTATCATAATGATCGAGTGCATTTTCCATAAATATTATTTTCCTTTCACTAATTTATAGAGAATAATATACTGTATTATTTAATTTATACTCTATAATATTCTGTCGTGTCAAGGCCTATTGCTAAATCCATAAAATAAAAGAGCTGTAAAGTATGTTTTTTTAATACTCTGCAGCTCTTTTAATATCAAATTCAGTTAATTAACGGTTATTTTTCGATTAGATTTTCTTGGGGAGGTTCAAGCCAAGTACTCCCTTTGTATAGGGTACGTACAGCCGCCAACTCTTTCCGTCGCGCAACGAATTCCTGAACCTTTTCGCGCAGCCAATTATGGAAATGCTCCTTTAAATATTCTTTTTCAAATCGCTTCCCAGTTTCCCCGTATCTCCACTGAATTCCATTTTCCCCGGCAACTAAGTCGGCAGTTTGACCACAGATCGGACAAACCGCTTTTCCAGGCTCAGGGAATTTCCACATTTCAGACCAACATGCAGGACATTCCCCGCCCAAGGCTGAACGACTATTGCCGAATAAAGCCTGCCCCATCTCCCGGGCACGGGCTAAAGCACCTTCGCCAATAATCCCTTCTCCAGGCAAAGCTCCAAAAAACAGATGGCTATCCTTTACCTCAAAGCCCATAAATCGTGCCATTGAATTTAATGCTGATAGCGTATACCCCTCCCATCCTTTAATTCCGTATGTAGAGATAATAACACATGGTTTACCCCACAAATCATCAAGGATTTGAGTTAAGGCAATCATACGGTCCGCCAAAACTTTAATTACGGCGGCAGGACCAAGAACATAGTCCGGTGCGGAAATAATAATCCCGTCAGCAGCTTTGATTTTATCAATTAGAAAATACAAGTCATCTTCATGGACACAAGGCTTGCCAGGAATCAAGCACGCATAGCACGCTTTGCATAATTTTAAATCAAGATCGGCCAGCCTGATCAGCTCAAGCTCGCAGTCCTCCCCTGCTGCTTTAGCCACCTCTTGAGTTAGGATCTCACCATTTGCAGTTTTTCGTTGGGAAGCTACTAATCCCAAAATCCGCCTCATCGTTTTACCTCCTCAATCTCTTGATATTTACAATCCTTAACAAAGCAGTATAAAACAGAATATTCTCTATTTTTAAGTCTATTCACTTTGATAATTTTGTTATATTATTTCTTATTGGTCTTAACGTTGGGCAGCAATAGGACGCAAGGTCGGTTCTAATGGGTTAAGACTAATTGCATTATTAAATTATCGTTTACTTTGTATGCTCATATTCGTGTACAGTTGTTCCTTTTCCTGCTTATTCAGTGTAAAGCAAGTTAGACTTTTATAGAAATCCCTTATATGACGTAACCATAAACATAAATCATGTTAAGGCATACGATAATACGAGGATGGAGGGGGTAGGGTGGAACTAAAAAATGATATCCAAGAAAGTCTAAAAAATGCAGAAATATATGTAACTGAGGGTATAGAACAGATTCTATCGGGAAATCTCGATGAAAATCACGGTGTATCACCTAGCCCGGGGGCAACAGCATTAGGGATACTTGCTTTGCTTGCAGCCGGAAAAGGCTTTGAGAACGCTCAAATGAGAGCAGTACAATGGCTCAAGAATAATTATAACAATGGATGGGGCAAAACCCCTGGAGATACGGCGGACGAAGAAATAACCAAAATAGCTAATATGGCTCTTTATGGAAGTCAAGGCGGGTGGATGGCCAAGATTCAACTCTTATCTCAGGTAAGACAATTTTCCAATATGATTTTATCGTTAGGGGAAGAGGTTGTTCCCGGCCTAGAGGGACCAAAACCCGAGGAGATCATGATTCCAACGATTCTTGAAGATAAAGTTTTAGTAAAGTTACCCCTTTATGGCAGACCCGTTGTAGTTGCGGCATCGCTTCTTGCCTCGGATTCTCAAGAGGGAATAATAAAAGGAATTCAATATCTTCTGGAAACACAAATGCCTGATGGTTCCTGGTCTGAGGATATTATTGCAACCAGCCTCGCGATTCTTGCGATCACACGCAAGGGCAGTTATCCTGAAACAATAGAAAGAGCTGGTCGTTGGCTGGTGCAGAGGCAGTATCAAAGCGGTGCTTGGCCTGCATTTGATCAACTTAAAACCTGGGCTATGGGATGGGCGGTTTCTATTATGGGAGAGAAAAGCAGGAGAATAGATATCCCCTGGTTTTCACAAGCCGTAGACTGGTTGATACAAGGTCGGAATGAAGATGGAAGCTATGGAAGCGCTCCTCCATTTACACATTCGGATTTTGATGATACTGCAGTTGCCTTAATCGGTTTGCATCAGGCGGGTAAAGAAAGTGATTTAAGTCTTAAACTTCTAAAAGAATTACAAAATGATGATGGCAGCTGGGGAACGTTTCCAAGTTTTCAAGGAAAACCTCCCTCGATTTCTTCTGGATTTCCAGTATATATTCCGAGTGTTGACGTAAGCATTCACGTTCTAGAAGCTCTATGGAGGCCTTCAATTTTTCAAGAAGCACAGGTTTGGCGCGGATTAAATTGGCTATTATCTCAACAAGATGACGAAGGTGCATTTCCAAGTTCTTGGTTTGAAGGACCAATTTATAGCACTGCACAAGCGATCGAACTTTTTAGTAAATGGGGGTTTAGTTGGGAACATTGGCATACAGTACGTCAGATGGTAGAAGCGAGAAAGAAGGGGGTAAGGTTTATAGTTAAATTTCAGAATACCAACGGTGGTTGGGGCTCAGTTGTCGAGACAGGATTGGCTCTTTCCGGATTGATGAAATATTCGGAGGCTGTATCGAGAGAGACTATAGATAGAGGGATAAAAAATCTTCTTAGCTCCCAAAACTCAAACGGCTCGTTTACACCTTCCTATCGAGCGATTTATGCAAAAGGCTGGAATTATGAAGAACCGCTAACAACTGCGCTGACGGCGATTAAGGCATTACAAAATTATCAACGGTTATATCAAAAATAAATATTAATAGGAGATTATACTAATTTGCGTATGAAATAATATATAGTCTCACTCAAGGGCAAGGCCTAGCTGTCACTTGACTGCTTTTCGGCAAGTTGCGCCATCCGGGCGCAAATAGCCGCGCTTCGCTCCTGCTCCGCTTGCCGCTGTCATGTGACAGCCAGGCCTAATTTTGTGTCTTTTAATGCATGTGATATATTTAATGCAACTTAGTATTACAAGTCTTAGATAAGGTAAAAGGGGCGTTGCTAACAACTTCAACGAAGTAGTTTTGCATCGCCCCCTTGTCCGAGAGAACTTTCTGTTTTTGACTTTTACTCGTTAGATTAAATCAAAAAGACTCATTTGATCACTTTCCGGAATACCTTTTAAGCAGCCAAATTTCTTAAGTAAATCGATTGCGGAATTTCCAATCTTACCCCGTTTTTTGACATCCTCGATCGAGTTGAAGGATTTTTCTTGGGCAGCGTTAAATATCGCTTCTGCTGCAACGGCTCCCATTCCGGATATACTGTTCAGGGGCGGCCTTAAGCCGTCTTCTTCGACCAGGAATTTTGTAGCATGGGATTTGTATAAATCAATAGGCAGGAAATTAAAGCCTCTTTCATACATTTCCAAAACTATTTCCAAATCATCGTACATATCCTTATCTTTAGGGGTGGCTTGATTGCCCAGCATCTCAATTTCCTTCATTTTGGCCTTAACCTTTTCTTTTCCGAACAACATAAATTCTGCGTCAAAGGCCTTGGCTCTAATGGTGAAGTAGGCTGCATAATAAGCCTTGGGAATATGCACCTTAAACCAGGCAATTCTGAAGGCCATCATGACATAAGCTGCGGCATGGGCCTTAGGAAACATGTATTTTATTTTTCTGCAGGAATCGATATACCATTCCGGCACATCGTGCTCCCGCATCAACGCTTCATATTCAGCCCATTTCTCCGGGTCCTTGAGGGCCTTTCCTTTACGAACCAGCTCCATGATCTTAAAAGCAGTATTAGGCGGCAAGCCCTTTTTAATCAGATAAATCATGATATCATCCCGGGTACATACCGCTTCACTTAAGGTTACTGTTCCCGCATCAATTAAGTCCTTAGCATTTCCCAGCCACACGTCGGTACCGTGGGAAAGTCCCGAAATACAAATTAAATCGAGGAAAGTTCTGGGCATTGTATCTAAGAGCATTCCCCTTACAAACTTTGTACCGAATTCAGGAATTCCAAAAGTCCCCACCTTGGAATTAATCTGCTCCGAG
Organism: Desulfitobacterium nosdiversum; assembly: GCF_049860565.1. Lineage (GTDB taxonomy): Bacteria > Bacillota > Desulfitobacteriia > Desulfitobacteriales > Desulfitobacteriaceae > Desulfitobacterium_A > Desulfitobacterium_A nosdiversum. The sequence continues at coordinate 2,027,893 of NZ_CP172056.1, read as the reverse complement.
GTTACCCCTAAAACTTCTGTGGATGAGAATATAGACATTGTTTCCTTATCATCCATAGGTATCTTTTTCGGGTCTATCCCGGTAATATCCTGAAGCATTCTTATGACTGTAGGATCATCATGCCCTAGTATATCCAGCTTTAACAGGTTCTGGTCAATCGAGTGATAGTCAAAATGAGTGGTTATGATATCCGAATTCGAGTCATCGGCAGGATGCTGTACCGGGCAAAATTCAAAAATTTCCCGGCCCTTAGGCACTACGATAATTCCGCCCGGATGCTGTCCCGTCGTTCGTTTGATACCTGTACAGCCTTTTGAAATTCGCGTAATTTCTGCCTTATTTACGGTTCGGCTTTTTTCCTCAAAATATTTCTTCACATAGCCAAAGGCTGTTTTTTCAGCAATGGTGCCTATGGTTCCAGCCTTAAAGGTTGTGCCCTTGCCAAAGATAACCTCTGTATATCTATGGGCCTTTGCCTGGTATTCTCCAGAGAAGTTTAAGTCAATATCCGGCTCCTTATCTCCATTAAAGCCTAAGAAGGTTTCGAACGGGATATCTATGCCGTCCTTGTCCAGCTTTTCTCCGCAAACCGGACAAACCTTATCCGGCAAGTCAAAGCCGATTTTGACGCCATAATCGGCAAAATCCGAGTACTTGCAGCTAGGGCACCTGTAATGGGCCGGCAGGGCATTTACTTCCGTAATTCCCGTCATATACGCGACAACTGAGGAACCAACAGATCCTCTCGATCCTACCAAATAGCCATCCTCATTCGATTTCCAAACGAGCTTTTGCGCAATAATATACATGACCGAGAAGCCATTTTTAATAATCGAATCCAGCTCCTTATCAAGCCTCTGCTGAACAATTTCCGGCAAAGGGTCTCCATAGAGCTCATGGGCTTTCTCAAAAGCGATATCTTTAATCGTCTGCTCACAGCCTTCAATATGAGGCGGACATTTCTCCGGTGAGATAGGACTGATCGGCTCACACATATCGGATATCAAATTACTGTTTGTTACAACCACTTCATAAGCCTTTTCCTCTCCTAAATAGGAAAATTCCTCAAGCATCTCATGGGTGGTCTTTAAATATAAGGGGGCCTGACTGTCCGCATCTTTAAAGCCTTGGCCAGCCTCCAGTATTCGCCTGTAGATCTCATCTTCAGGCTCCAGGAAATGAACATCTCCCGTAGCAACTACAGGTTTGTTTAGTTTTTCACCCAGCGCAACAATTTTCCGGTTGATTTCCTTCAAATAGTCTTTATTTGGCACCTGCTCTGTTCTTACTAAATAATCATTATTCGCCAGAGACTGTATTTCTAAATAATCGTACTCCTCGGCAATGGCTTCAATTTCCTCATCCGATTTTCCAAGCAAAATGGTTTGGTAAAGCTCTCCTTCACTGCAGGCGCTGCCAAGGATTAAACCCTCAGAGTATTTTTTATAAAGGCTCTTTAAGATCCGTGGTTTCTTATAAAAATAATGGAGATGAGAATAGGAAACCAGTTTATATAGATTCTTTAAGCCGGTATAATTCTTGGCTAATATTATCGCATGATAGGTTTTAAGCTTCTTATATTCTTCTTTCTTCGCTTCTTCATCGGAGCCATATCGGTCGATATCCTCAAGGGCTTCTGCTCCCCTTTGCTTTAATTTTTCCAGCATGACCTTAAACACCTTAACGGTAGTATCGACATCATCTAAGGCTCTATGGGCAACCTCAACCTTTATGCCAAGATTCTTGGCAATCCTCCCCAATTTATAGGTTTTATAATCCGGAAAAAGCTCCTTGGCTAAGGTTAAGGTGTCCACATAGGTATAATCGAAGTCATAGCCTAAGACCTTGGCATTATGCTTTAAGAAGCCTATATCAAATTCGGCATTATGAGCAACCAGGACACTCCCGTTCATAAAATCGAGTATTTTAGGAAAGACCTGGTCTATGGTTTCCGCATCTTTGACCATATCATCCGTTATGTTGGTCACTTCCACTACTCTTGCCGGAATCGGCTTTTCAGGATTCACAAAGCAACTGAATTCATCGATGACCTTTCCGCCTTGAAGCTTCATGATTCCTATTTCCGTAATTTTTTCGGTTACGGTCGAAAAACCTGTCGTTTCCAAATCCAACACACAATAGGTCGTATCAATACCCTGTCCTTTAGGGTTAGTCACAGACGGTTTTTTATCCGGAGCTAAATAGGCCTCAACTCCATAGATAATCTTCATGTCGGGATTATCTCTTCCTAAAAGCTTATGAGCCTCGGGAAAGGATTGAACCACTCCGTGGTCCGTGATAGCAATAGCTTTCATGCCCCAGCTCATCGCTCTTTTAATCAAATCGGTGGCACTGGTCATCGCATCCATCTGGCTCATTTGGGTATGCATATGCAGCTCAACCCGCTTCACCTCTGCCAGATCTCGTCTCTTAGCCTTCCTGATGCCTTCTGTTTCAACGATAGTATTGGCAATGAGCTCAATTTCCCCGGAAAATTTGCTGTAGCCAGCATTCCCGGAAAGCCTGACACCTTTAGCCTTTTTAAGCCTGGAAACAACCTCGTCGTCTTCACCGGGCTTGAGGAAAGACTTACAGGTCATAGAACTTGAGCCGTCATATAAATCAAAGGAAACGAGTGTTTTTCCGCTTTTTAATTCTTTGGCTTCTATATCGGATATTTCGCCTTCTAGGGCTATCTTCCCCTCATCCGGTGTAATGTCCGTAACTTTAATAACCGCGTCCTTGATATTCGCGTTTCTGCCTAAGATCAAGAACGGATTGCCTTTTTTCCCGTCCGTTTCTGCTTTTATTTCCTGCTTTACTTCTGCAGCTTCTTTAGGCGGTTCATGTGCATTATTGTTTTGAGCGGCCTGAACTTCCTTTTGAATCAGCTGCATTTCTTTTTCATGGACAGCCTCTTGCAGCCTTTTTAATTCCTCACTGCTTACTTGATCAACAAAATGGATTTGATATTCTGTGCCGTACAGGTTTTTTATAGCCTCTTGGATTTTTTGATCATAGCCCCGCTCTTTAAGTAAGTAAGCCACTGCAATTTTAAAGTTAAACGTAATTTTGTTATCTGTGATTTCAAAGTTGCAATTATTGATGGCTCCTCTTAAAAGAGGATATTTATCCGCCAAAAAAAGAACAATATTTTTGAGTTCCTCTTCAAGGGGCTTTATATTCGTTCCTTCAGCGTACTCTACCGTAATTGTGGAGTCGTTTAAGGCTAATCTTTCTCGTATAAATGTATTGAGGGATTTAATTTCACTGATTTCGATAAATTTATCAGCGCTGATTTGCATCTCCAGGGTTTTACTCTTTTCTCTCACCACCACTGCTTTTACAATTGCCGTATTGATGTTGTCCCCTGCAGTATAATCGTTAAAAATTTCGTTGATCCTCTTCATAATGCTTCCATTTTCTCCTTAATGAATCTCGTGTCTATTTATATTTTATCATGCGAAAAGTTAATTTGTCCGAAAAAGTTAACTTATCATTACCAAAATTTACTTTTGACACTACCCAAGGAAATATGATCAATACAGCGTATAGTTCTCTGGAAAGACAAATTTTCGTCTTTCTCATGTAGTAGTTACCACACTCTAAGTCCTCAAAAGAGGGCTTCTTTTTTTATTAATTAGCTTTCGTTTAATAACGACAAAAACCGTCCAGTAGGACGGCCTTGTCTTAGTTTTTTCGTTTTTCTCATGTAGTTGTTGTATTTGTCTAGGAGGAGACTATCTGTATTCTAGCAAATCAATGTTAATAAATTTTTATCTTTATGTGATTTCTTTGTTAAGTTTTGCTGAAAATTTCCTGAAAATAATAAAGAGCCAATTATGTTAATGGAAGCTTACCCACTGCATTGATCAAATCGTTTTCAAGCAGTGCCTTATATATTGACTCAGCAACGTCTAAAACTTTACCCAGCACAATTTCTGTAACATATTCCTTTTGTTGCGGCCTCTCCATTATCGGTACACTTATCTTGCCGGCGGTTGCCTGTTCGGCATTAAACACAATAGAAAAGTAGACAACCCCTATTTCGCTGTCGTTATTATTCGGATCCACATTTGAAAAAGTGCCTGTTACCCCTATGGAAAAATCGGCCCCTGTATTCTTTCGTCCTTGTGTTGCCATAGCTTTAGCACATTCATAGCTGTAGACTCCATATTTTTCAATGATAGCTTTAGGTACACCGATATTTATTTTTTGTTGATTGGAATACGTCACATAACCACCCGGCGTTATCTCCGAAGCCCCTTCAACATTAGTGATCGTTGAAATAATATGTCCTCCGGTACAGCTCTCAACGGTGGTAACAGTTGCGTTCAACTCTTTAAGTAACGTTACAAGCCTTTCTGCAATTTCCAAAATATATTTCACTCTTTCATCCAATAAAAAAGATGTTTTTGTTTATTCATCGTCCGCCTTAATTTCTTCGATTGAATCGATAAGATTGACGTTAACAATATCCCCATCCGTAAGCGTAATTAGATATTCCGATTGAAGCTCACCTTCAAAACTTTGCTCAATAAACTGCAGGTCCTTTTCGGTTAAATAGGCTTGCCCCAAAAATCGTTCACCTGTTTCATCTACTGTGTAAATAGCGTATAACTTTGACAAACGGCTCACCCTTTCTTCGCAATCATCTCAATCTACCGTTCCTTTTATTAAATTTACTATGCTTTAATTCCTCTTAAAGCAGGAAAATTGCTTTGCTTATTATAACAAATCAAGACATTCTTCAATAAACCAACTAAATCCTGCTATTTTATAAAAATGATTAGTATAAAAAGTTAAGCTAAACTGCCTCAGTCCGCTTGACAGGGTGCAGTTCATTCTGCCCTACTTCAGCGAAATCCATTCTCTTTTATTTTTTCAATAGAAAGATTTACTCGATAATTACCAAACTTCAATATCTCATCTAAGAAACTAATCAACTCTATTTGATCAGCTGCCAGAACCTTGAGCAAATAGCATCCTTCACCACTTACGCGTCGTGCTTCCTGGATCATAGAATGATTCGTAATAAATTTCTGAAACCTAGTGTGGTCTGTTGTCTTCATAAATACGGTAACAAACGCTTCTAAAAATTTATCGTGTGATGGTTCAGCTACGTGGATAGTAAATCCTTTAATAATACCTATTTGCTCCAATCGCCGTACTCTATTAGCTACCGCCTGGCCGGTTAAGTGAACATGCTCGCCAATCTCTTGCCACTTAAGGCGAGAATTTTGTTTTAACAAGGAAATGATCTCATAATCTGTTCGATCAAGTAACTTTCCATGATTATTTTCATTCTGAAAGTCATCAGGCTTATATTGATTCACCAATCAATCAAATCCTTTCTTATAATTAACACAAGGAAACGCTAGGAGGGTGATCAAGTGGAAATTCAGTTAATTCGCCACGCTACGATGTTGATTAAAATTAAAGAGAAGAAGCTATTATTAGACCCGATGTTCAGTCCCAAAGGTACTTTGGACGCTGTTCCGGGAGTACTAAACACGAATAAAAACCCTTTGACCGATCTGCCTGTAGAGTTAGGTACTCTGCTTAATATTGATTCTGTATTGGTAACCCACACCCACCGTGATCACTTTGATAATGCAGCCATTGACATACTGCCCAAAAATATCTTAATAATTGGTCAACAACCTGATGCTAAGAAGCTTGCTGGATACGGATTTACCAATATTAAGCTGCCTCAAGAATCATTTGAATGGAACGGTATTGAGATTTTTCGGACCAGCGGTCAACACGGTACAGGTGATATTGGACAAAGTATGGGGCCAGTATCTGGCTTTGTCCTCCGCTCTCTTCATGAACCATCCATTTATATTGTCGGTGATTCCATATTATGTGATGAAGTTGAACAGGCTTTAAATAAATACAGGCCGGACATAACAATTTGTTATGCTGGGGCTGCACAGTTCAGTTCTGGAGAACCGATCACCATGACCGAACAAGATGTTTGCCGTCTGGCTCGAAAAGCGCCTTATACAAAAATAATCGTTACCCACATGGAGTCTTGGAATCATTGTGCACTTTCCCGACTGAAGTTGAAACAATATATAAATAAAGAAGGTCTATCTACGCAAATATATGTACCTGATGATGGAGAAATTATGAGCTTATAATATTGCAGGAAACAATCGCCTATTTTAATTTTAGCCATGCGTAGCGAACTTAAGCAAAGAAGAGAGACATGTTAAGTCTCTCCTCTTTATTTTATTCAATCAGTTCGTTTCTCTTTTTGAATTCCTAACATTCTTCGATTTTTCCGATATCCATGGCTCGCTCAATCAAATTGAGCCACTCCTTGTCCCGCTCCGTCAAACTTCTTGATATTACGTTCTAAATTTGAGCAGCTGATTTCCCTGAAAAGTGATATAAAGATATCAGTAGGTACTAACTTTGGGTTCTGAAAAATAATATCCCTGTGAATAATCTACATTCAGTTCTGATATTTTACTATATATTTCTTCTTCCGCTACAAATTCCGCAACAGTTTCTATTCCCAATTCGTTTGCAAAGGCTACTATAGTTTTAGTAATAACCTCTGCCGATTTATCTCGATGTATATTTTTTATTATTGATCCATCAATCTTTATATAGTCAACATTTAACTTCATAAGATAGTTGAAATTGGAATACCCTGTTCCGAAATCATCAATAGCAATTTTAGAACCATATTTTTTGATTTCTCTTATAAACTTTTCAACTTCGTCAAAGTCTTCTATCCCTTCTGATTCTACTATTTCAAATACAAATTTTTTAGGATTATTTGCTTTTTCTAACTTTTCTACAATTAATTCTCTAATTTCTTGGCTTTCTATATCTTGAATGTCAAGATTTATAGATATTTCACAATTTGTTTTATTGGTAGCTTCAAAGATTTTATCCAACATTATTATTGTTAATTCTTTATATAATCCAGCTTTCTTGGCAATATCCAAGAAATAATAAGGTGTTATAATTTCCCCATCCTCACCCAGCATCCTTATTAAAGCTTCATACTTACAAATTGTTCCAGAACGATTGTTAACTATAGGCTGAAAAAAAGGTACAATTCTATTATCAGATATAGCTTCTTTGATCCTTTTCGTCCATACTATATTTTCTTTGATAGCTTTATACATATTTAACGTTTCATTGTATATCTGGAATATCTTTTTATTTTTCTTAGCATAATGCAGCGCCATTTCGGCTTTTTCAAATAATGACTCTTCTCGCAGCGCAAGCCCCATAGTGACTACTAAATAAATATTACCTTCTTCATACAAAAGGCATTGATTGTGTATGATTTTTTGTAAAGACTTTATTGTATCTATAAATTCATCTTTTGATTTTTGATTATCTACGATTGCGAAAATATCTGAATATACTCGATAGGAATTTAAGCCATTTTGGTCGCAATACGAATCAAGGAATTTAGAAAAATCTTTTAAAACTAGATCCCCTATTGTGTTACCATAAAAATCATTGATATCATTAAATGATTTTATGTCAATAATCGCCAATTTGTCATATTTTTTTCCCGATAAATCGATAAGCAATTTACTTCGATTTTTCAAGCCTGTTAATTCATCTGTATGATATTTTTTCTCTAATTCTTTTGTTTTTTCATCCACCTTTTCTTCCAGCGTTAAATTTAATTGATTTAATTCTTCTCCCGTAGTTATTAAAAATTTATATAATGTCGAATATTCAGCGTCTACATAATTACTATTCTTAGTGTCATCAATATTTATTCTAATTTTTGCGTTTATATCTTCCGAAAGCAGCAGCATTGATACTGTTTCTGTATAAAAAGTATTTTCATTATTAACATTGTTAAATTCACCATAGACATAGAATCCACAGGCTTGTGAATTATCATCAAGTGGTCTCAGTTCATCAAGGGCCATTTTCTTAAGAAAATGTTTCCTGGCAGAACAGGAATAAATGAATAAACTTTCCCCCGGATATTGAATCATATTTTTATAAATTTCTGCCGATCCCTTTAAAATACTATTTAAATCACCAAAACCTATCCGTATTTTTTCCCCAGTCTCTATTCGCGAAGAAATAAGTATTTCAGTATCATTGAGATAACTCAAAACGGGTCTGCCCACATAGTTGTTATTCCTTTTTATCATTAAAGGAAATTGATATCTTGTATGCACAATTTCCTCACTGCTATTAGAATGTATATATTTATTATAAAATTCTTGAGCAGATAGATGATCTATACTTTTAATGATACGTCCGTTTGCCTCTGTTATTTTATGTTCTCTGCCGATAGGTATCCACTTAAAACTACTCGCTGTGTTAACAAATAAAGCATTACTTTCCAGAGCAGCAACAACAACCGCATCTTCTTCCACACCATTTTCTGTGAAAACATATGTCTTATCTAAATAATTACTTTTCCCTGCAATTCCCCCGGAAACAATCATATTGCGATTTATGGAGTTTACTCCGTCAAGAAAGTCTTGACCGTCAATGCTTACATCAGCAAAAGATATTAGAACTTTAGTATCCTGAGAAATCAATGTACGGGCTATTTTTACGCCCTTGTCAAAATCCGATATTTTTTCCTTAATTATTAACGTTTTAATTTGTGTTTTTTCAAATATACTTATAGAAATTAGGCATTCCTTATTTAAAATTTTATTATTAAGAATTTCTCCATCTGTCGTGGCCCCTATTATTTTGCATTGCGGAATCAACGCTATTAAATTTCTAATGACTTCTTCGATAAACTCTTTTTGATCTATTCCGGAAAATATTTGGACCAATATATTATCGTGTTTTATTATGTCGTTATGGCTTATAAATAACTTTAACGCTTCATAATTTTCATATTTTATATTATATGTTTTCATTTTTTATAATTCGCCTCGAATCTATAAAAAATTTTCTATAATCAATCTTTTTAAATAAGTATTCAGCGAAGTTTCTAAAATTCCTTTATAATGACTATAATTCACCAGTATTTTCTTTTATTTTATCATAGAATAAAATAAACCTCTAATGTATTCTTATAAATCCTGAATACTTCGGATTAGCTTGTTAAAGGGAGCGCCGCATGTGATGCTTCCTTTTAATAATAATTAGTTTCAATCTCCCCCAAATTAAATTGACTCCACCCTTAGGGTTGGGTTTAAAATGATTATGAAGGTGGGATAACGGTGAAAAATCGAGTAAAGATTAGTGATTTTGTTAAATTAACTGGAAGTACATTAAAAACCATTATCTATTACCATAAGATCGGTTTACTGCAAGAACCGGAGCGTTCTGCGGGAGGATACCGCTTATACGGGGCAGCAGAACTAACTCGTATGCAATTAATCAAACGTTTAAAATCCATGGGACTGGATCTAAAACGTATCAAAGAAATATTAGGTGATATACACAATCACAAGACCTTGCGAGAAGCCTTGCAATCCTTGCGAATTGAACTGCTAAACGAGAAGAAAAGCATTGAGGAACGAGTGGCGAAAATTGAATTGTTGCTGAGTGAAGACACCGTACTCCTAAAAGAGGATATTTTCGATTCCCCTTCTTTTCAAATGATTACAGAGATACTGAAGCCGGAGCAAATCGAAAATTATGCTCGAACCTGTCCGGAACTCTTCGACCAGCAACGAAAATTGTTTAGCATCCTGGATGATTTCAAATGGAGCGAGGATTACACGGATACTTTTCGAGCATTAGCCGAGTATTTTCAATCTCACCCTAAGCAATATGAAATTTCCTTAGATTATGGAGCGCGTCTGGCCAAACTATCCCAGCTATCCGAAAATGACCCCGAGATTGAAATTCTAGCCCGGGAATCTGCCGAATTTATTAAAAGCATTCCTGAATTAAGAAAGCTGTTATGCAACCAGGCGGGAATAAATAAACCTCTTGAAAGTTTATATAACGATATGGCAGCCAACGTTATTTCACCCGCTCGGATGAAACATATGCAGCTCCTCCAAAAATATCTCAACTCATAATTTAATTATACGATTACTTCTGAAATAGTATGGTTTCATAATCATAATAAGTGATTTAACTTTAATGACAGGATTTGGAGGGGATTTCAATGGAAGGTAATGATAAATTGTCAAAGCGAAAAGCCTATCTTGTTCCGATCATTATTATGTTTGTAATGGGTGTTATCCTGTTTCTTCCTGCAGGATCGTTTAGGTTTTGGCAGGCATGGATATGGTGGTTGGGCTTCTCAGTACTGACGATTTTCATGACCGCTTATTTTCTGAAGAGAAGTCCCGGACTGCTTTCAAGGCGAATGAAGTTTAAAGAAAAAAGAGAAGTGCAAAGACCCCCGGCTTTTCTAAACTTATATTATCTCGGTTATATAATTCCGGGAATAGATTATCGTTTTCACTGGTCAATCGTACCTGTTTGGATTGTCATTATAGCAAATGTTATCGTCTTCTTAGGATATATTTTTATTATCTATGTTTTTAAAGAAAACAGTTATGCTTCAACTGTTATTCAGGTTGAGCAAGAACAAAGGGTTATCACAACAGGACCCTATTCCATTGTTCGCCATCCAATGTACTTGGGTCTATTGCTAATGTCCTTATTTACACCTCTTGCACTCGGTTCTTATTGGGCACTAATACCTGCACTTTTATGTATCCCCTCATTAATCCTCAGGATAAAAAGTGAGGAAGAAGTGTTATCCAATGAACTCTCAGGGTATAAAGAATATTGCTTAAAGACACCTTACCGTTTGATCCCTTCAGTATGGTAATCGGTTCGGGAAGTAAGTTGTCAAATAATATAGAAGGGGGCCGGTCTCATTATGTTCGATAAAATCGTAGAAGAAAAAATTCAAGAAGCTATTAGAAAAGGCGAATTTGATAACCTACCCAAAAGAGGCAAAATCAATCTTGATGACTGGGCAAGACTTCCAGAGGATATTCGCATTGGGTATACGTTGTTGAAGAATGCAGGATACGTACCCGAAGAAGTGCAACTGTTAAAAGAAATCGAAGAATTGCGTAAGCAATTGGCCGGCAGCAATACCCAAGATGAAAAAGCAGTAATTAGCAAAAAGCTCACTGAAACCGAACTAAAATACAATTTAACAATGGAACTAAGAAACCGAAGAAGATGATTAGTGAGCATGGTCATAATCGAATATACCTTCGTTATAACAATGATAAAGACACGGTTTAAATTCCGTGTCTCTTTTATAAATGTTGAAATTACTTTTTCGGGTTATGATCCTCCATCTCTTCCATAAGTTTTTGAATTGCTTTCTTTTCTATTCGGGAGACATAAGAACGAGATATGCCCAATGCTTTGGCTATCTCGCGCTGCGTTCGCCGCGGGCTGTTCATGAGCCCATAGCGAAGCTGAAGGACTAATCGCTCCCGCTTGTTTAGTTTTACGACTTTCTCAAGGAGCGCTCGTTGTTCAAATTCACTTTCGACCCGATCTGAAATGGCTTCTCCCTCAAAGGCGAGAACATCCATCAATGAAATTTCATTTCCCTCTTTATCGACCCCAATCGGATCGTAAATCGATACTTCTCCTCGAGATTTTTTAAGAGAGCGCAAATGCATCAAAATTTCGTTTTCAATACACCGAGCAGCATAGGTCGCTAATTTCGTCCCTTTGCCTGGATCAAACGTATCAATTCCTTTGATCAGCCCAATTGTACCGATCGAGATCAAATCATCACTATCTTCTCCTGTTCCGTCAAACTTCTTGACGAGATGGGCTACAAGCCGTAGATTGTGCTCGACTAATTGATTGCGGGCATGCTCTGCCCGGCTTAACTCTTTTGTTCCGCAATCCGAACTTTTACTTGCTCGCAGAATTTGCAAATAGCGGGTTTCGTCTGCCTCACTTAAAGGCTGCGGAAATGCATTATTATTAATATACGATACAAGAAGGGTTACCCCTTTGAGTACGGATAAAGCGAGGCTGACAGCCAAAATCTCCGTCAACATGAAAATTCCCACCCCTTTCGCGCCTTGTTCTAATGTCTATGCGATAGGAGTGGGAATTCTGCTTTTCCACCTTTGTAATTTCTCGTTCTTTTTTTAATATTACGGGGTAAACATTTTGGCCGGAGCATCCAGGCCAAAAGGTGAATTCATAAAAGCAGGCTTACTCTGCGTTCCGCTTGATCCCGAATGAGTATAAGCCGCAAGTTTTAATTCAGCCTTCATAACCCCCTTTTGCGAGGTTAGATTAACTTCCCTCATCGCAACTTGCAAAGAGGGGCCATGCTGAAGGTCTTGAATAAGAGTTAACACCGAAGCAGGAGACCCTTCACACGTGAAGCTCATATCCATCTCTTGATAGATTCCTTTATTTTGAACATTATCAAATGTTAGGGACTGAGGATTGACTCCTTTTTGCTTGGCTATAAGGTATAAATTAACCAGGAGCTGAGCATTGTCTAACTTTCCGGTTATCTGTGTACCTTGCTGCTGCAATTTGCCCTGTAAATCCTGAGCCTCTTTCTGAAGCTGAGGGAGATTAAACTGAGCCCCCTGTAATTTTTGATAATACGCCACTCGTTTTGCCAGCTCTTGACTTTGCTCCTGCACTGCCTCTAGTTGAGGTAAAAGAAGATAACTCACATAGGCGTAAATCCCCCCAAGGATAAGAATAACGATTAAGATGATTTTTTCAATTTGTTCCTTTTTCAGATGAGTTCACCTGCCTGCTGCTATATAGATGACTATGGATTTATTACTTTAATTTAAGCTCTAAGGATATATTCTGAATTTTATCTTGCAGTGAAACCGTTTTAATATCCACTTTCTCAAACAGCCCCGAGTTTTGGAAACTAAGCCAGAAACGTGCCACATCGACGGGAGTTGGTACACTGAGCGTCATCTTAACACTTTTATCTTGCTGCAGCGAAAAAGATGAGACCGTTGTTCCCGCTGGGAGAAGAACCTTCAACTTTTCAAAGAGAGGACCTGGATCCACTGTATTCTGCTGTACAAGGTTCTGTATCTGCTGCTGATTTTGCATCTGGGCTTTGAGACTATCGATCTTCCTGTATTGTTGATCCACTGCACTTAGAGCACTGATTTTCTGATTTGTGGCTTGCATATCGTATTGAAGTTTAAATGACCAAATCCAAGGAGCACTCCCCGCAAGGACAAGCAAGAGAACTCCACTAACCCCCGTCGTAATCCACCGTCTTTTTTGGCGTGTCTGATGAACTCCGCTCTGAACAGCCTGAACCTGCTCCCAACGCAATACAAAATTAAAATCCTTTTTTTCTCGCATTTAGTCCTCCCGTAAAGCTAAACCATACAGGCTGCCATACTTTACCCAATCGTTTTCTGCAAGCTTTACTCCACTGCTATGGGAAGGCTTCCATTCATCGATGAAACCCAAATGCGTAGGGATTCCCAATTCCGTCTCAAAAAGTTCTGCTAAATACGGCAATGGGGCTAATTCTCCAGTGAGGTAAATTTCATCTACGTTTTTCCCAAAGTGACGCATCGCAAAAAAGCTTAAGAATTCTGCTAACGTTCTTAAAACCGAACTAAAGGTCTGAGTCAATTCTAAATGAACGCGTTCTGCTTGTTCAGAATCCTGGAGAGTTTCAAGATCCGGGTTCTCTTCTTGTTTTGGCGGCAAATCCGCCAGATCAGTCTCTAAATCAGAATAGAGAAAGAAAACTCCGTGTTCCAGCAAAAGAAATTCAACCCCGTCCGAATTGATATCAACGATAGCCAAATCCTTCAGTAGCTCGCCAGAATCCTTTTTCAGTATTTGCCTGCTTAATCGCCCGTACAGCCGTGCTAAACAATCGGACGCTAAGTCGACTACTTTCGGTTCAAGGCCCACTTCCTGCCACATCGACCACATCGGCTCCCAATGATATTTGGGTAACGCAGTGACAAGAACCTTTAACCGTTTCTGGCCTTCTTCTTCGACCTGTTCGACAACCCGGTAATCCACCAAATAGTCTTCAATATTGACCGTGAAATATTGCGCGACCTGTTCAGTCAGCAGTTTTTCCAAATCTTTGGCAGAAAGCAGAGGAAGAGTGATCATTCGCGTGATCACCCCTTGACAGGATAAAGTAAATTCCAACTTTTTAAGCGGTACTTTTTTCTTCTTAAGCCAAGTCCTCAGTTGTAAGACTTTTGAGACGGGCGACTCCGCTCCTTCTACATATTCATTTAAAGATAAAATATTCAGGGCCGGTTTACGCTGCGCCACCTTGACCTTAGCGACTACCCAGCGATTTCCACGTACAAAAGCGACCCACTTTTTCTTCATCAAGATGCTCAATCTCCTCTACATCGCTAAACATTATTAAGGGGGAAGCTCCCTTTCCCAAAGTGGCCCCTCACTGGGATTATAGGGATTAAAGACAACATTTAAGGTAGCCGATGCTTGCAATCCCTCGTATGATGCTGTAACAGTTACTGTTCCGGCAGAGTTGCCCGTGGCCACATTATTATTTACACTTGCAATTGTAGAATCCGAGCTTATAAACGAGGCAGAACTTGTGACATTCTCAGTCTGCTGATTAAAATGGGTTACCGTTACCGTATAGTCCTGAGTTCCCCCAATACTAATGGTTTTGTTTTGAGGGGTTATCATTAGTTGCATCAACATATCAACGTTTAAAGTTGCTGTAGCATGTATTCCATTATAGGTTGCAGTTATCGTTACCGTCCCGGGCGAAGAACCGGTAGCGATCACTTGATTGTTAACCTGGGATATATTCGCAATCGATGGATCCGAGCTGGACCATTGGACAGAATTTGTGACATCTTCAGTCTGCTGATTAAAATGGATTACCGTTGCGATATATTGCTGAGTCTCCCCAATACTAATGGTTTGATTTTGAGGGTCAATCCTGAGTACCCACTGATCAACAACAGTTAAAGTCGCAGAGACACTCATTCCCTGATAAGTGGCTGTAATCGTTGCCGTCCCGGGAGCTTTTCCCGTGACTACCCCTCTATTATCTATACTGGCAACGGCTGCGTCTGAATCTGGAATCGTCCAGGAAGCAGAACTTGTGACATCTTCAGGCGGCTGATTGAAATGAGTCATCATTACTTGATATTGCTGAGTTCCCCCAACACTGATCGTTTGATTTGGAGGATTAATCGTCAGCGCCGCCTGGTCAACAGTTAAAGTTGTAGAAACACTCATTCCCTGATAAGTGGCTGTAATCGTTGCCGTCCCAAGAGAAATCCCCGTAGCTACCCCTTTATTATCTATACTGGCAACGGCCGCGTCTGCATTCGGAATCGTCCAGGAAGCAGAATTAGTGACAGGTATTTCCGTTTTGTCCGGATTGACCAATGTCGCCACAAATGATTGCTTACCTCCTTCTGGAATGGTTGGATTTAGCGGACTAAGCTTTAATCCCTCAACTTCAAGCGTAGACTCAGCATCATTAAACAACGGAAGAGTTGCAACAATCTGTGTTTTGCCTGGAGATAAGCCTGTCGCCAGCCCTCTGGGGCTTGATGGAGAACCTATTGAAGCAATGTCTGAGCTTAATGATTTCCAGCTGACTAAAGGTGTAACATCCAAATAAATGGTGAAAATCCCAATGATTGATATTGTTGCACTCGCTTTAAACTGTT
Organism: Desulfitobacterium nosdiversum; assembly: GCF_049860565.1. GTDB lineage: Bacteria > Bacillota > Desulfitobacteriia > Desulfitobacteriales > Desulfitobacteriaceae > Desulfitobacterium_A > Desulfitobacterium_A nosdiversum. Next base: position 2,012,297 of record NZ_CP172056.1, on the reverse strand, counting down.
GTGTACCGCCTACTCCTACCTTAGCATTCAAAGGCGTTACTGTTAAATCCCCTTCTATAATGTTCGGTGCTACAAATAATACCGCATATTGAAAAAATCGGGATACAGGATCGTAGGCTTTAATGACTGCCATTCCTGAATTCAGCCCTTTTGCCAATCCATTCGAATCAATCGAGGCTACCCCGCCAAGAGCCTGAACAGTCCAACTAACCTCATTAGTAATATCGTCAGAATGACCATCCGAATAGATCAAATTAGCTGTGAATTGTTGCATTTGATTAACGTTAATATTAGCGATTTGGGGTAAGACGCTTAGTCGAAACGGGGTGCCAATATAAACTATTTCTGTATTAGTAGTTATATCAATTGAACTGAGCGGATTACCGTCAATTGTCCCTGTTGCACTAATTGTCCACTTCCCTTCAGTTGGAAATTGAACAGGTACCGAGCCGGATAATTTGCCACTATCGATCTGAAGCTTTTGCTGTACCACAACCTGCTGCCCTTGTGCATTCGTTAAGGTCAATGTCAGCTCAATCTTTCCCGGTGCAGGTTTAGGCTGACCTTCACCATTGTTCGTGGTAAAAGCATAAATCGTAACGTCTGTTGAAGCAATTTGAGTCGGTGTGCTATCTTTTTTTTGAAAATCCGGAGAGGTCTGAATAACAATCTTTTTGACTGCACTGCTGCTATCGGCCCAAACCGGCTTTGTAAAAAAACACAAACTAAGAAAAGCTGTAAACAGTAAAAGAAGGATGAACTTATTCTTTTTCATTACAGCCACCTCCAATAAACTCAAAAGCTCTCCTAGGGTTGTGCCGGGTTAGGTTTGGGAAAGGTATACTGCTCTTCAAGTGTACGCCTGATCCCGTGTTCATCTGGATAACATCCAGTACTGGTCAGGGTAAAAATATAATTATCTTCGGATGGAGATGTATGTATAGTAACTTCAAATATACCTTTGTAGGGATTAGGATTACCGGGAGTATCAAACGGATTTGTGAGTCCCATATGCGTGTCATCTATATAATATTCCGACGGATTATTACGTACCATCGCTACACCATAATTAATTCCCGCTTCAGCCATATAGAAAGCCTTTAATCCCTTTTCTTCAGAGCTTTCTAACTTATAATGATAGTTTATAAACGTAAAGAATACTCCTGAGATCAACAATAAAGTCATGATAGCAATAACCGCTGTTAATAATGCCGAACCACGTTCTCTCATATCTTCTCCTTAATAAAGGCGAGCCATAGTCACTAAACTAAAATCATTGCTTGTCGAATCCCTATCGCCTGCCGTTATTTTAATTAAAATTAAATGTTCGTCTGAAGGAGCTTGAGGAGCCCGACTAATTTTAACTAATTTTATAAATTCCGCTATTCGGTACTTAGGATTTGAATTCTGAGTCGTATCCCGATACCATAGCTCATCCTTATTTTGATCATAATAAATCCCCGTCCCCGCCGGAAGATTATTTGTATCAGAGCCAAGATACAATAAACATGTCACCGCTCCCGTGTCAGGACTGCGGTAATAGATCCCCGTGCTTTCATCATAATATTTCGCTCGATTTAAACGGATTTCATCAAGAATATGCATCATTGCTGCGCGGGCGTTTTGTTCGACCGTATTTTGATGCGTTGTCGTATTGAGCATACGAATTTCCCCGCGCATCATTTGGGAAACATATAACATTAAAAAGCCAAAGATAGTGACTGCTATCATTACTTCAATTAAGGTAAAACCTTTTTGATTATTTTCTGTATCTATATTTCTGAATGACCGAATTTTAATATTTCTCATTAAATCACCTACTTAGGGCTTTACTCGGTAAGTCTTCAGCGATACTTTCAGGTAATCATCATCGGGGTAAGTTGATGAGGAAACATTAACTTCGATCTCTTGAAGTGGTTCAGAACCAACAATTGGGACCACATTAATAACGGTTTCAAACGTGTTAAAGGGAGGTCCCGGCACATCCGTCACAGTTAATTGATCGACATTTTCAATCGCAGCTTCCAGTTGACCTGCAGCATAAAAAATCATTTGCTGACGAAGTTCCTGACGAGCTCTGTAGCGTTGAGCCACGGCATTACTTTGCGCAACAAATCCAACCCCAATTAGAAAGATCGTAATAGCGATCACAACTTCTAAAATTGTCATTCCCTGATCACGGTGCTTCATTCTACCACCCCGCCTGATCCTTCAAACCCTAAGGCCATGAAATGGACATATCCGCTGTTCCGGCTTCGAGATTGACCCTGACCCTCGCCGAAGTCTGAGTACTATTTAAGGCAATATCCGCAACTATTTCTCCAGGATTCTGCTGTGAGTATCCTGTATCATCAAACTTTAAAAATCCTCGGTAATCAAAGTAAAGATACCGTCCCACATCATTCGATAGGAGTCTTAAACTTGATGCGCTATCAAACGTAATCCTTGTATCAAACGTATAGGTATCGATAGTCGTGAGTATTGGGTTTCCCAGATTATCCTTATCCTCCCTGACTAGCTGAACCTGATTCTGTGTCATTTCGACCCGACAATTCTTCCGTTCATCCATCGCCATTTGCTTAGCCTGTCTCAGCCGAACTAAAACTTCATTTGCAGCTGTTTCCAGTCGATAATGATCCAGCACCGACTGATAATGAGGGACAGTTACCGTGGCCAAAATCCCGATGACCGCAATAACGATCATGATTTCAATCAGTGTAAAACCTTCACTCGCACGTTTCATCTGCATCATTCCTATTTCGCGATATTGGACATATTAAAGATCGGAAGAGCAATCGAAATAATCATGCCCCCGGCGAAGATTCCAATAATCACAGTAAAAATAGGTTCAACCATAGCTACCATCCGTGCTATGCCGATTTCTACTCTTCTGTCGTAGTGATTCGCCACTTCCTCCATCAATTCCTCCAGACGACCTGTTTCTTCACCAATCGACATCATCTGAATGACCATCGGATCAAAAAACTTTTCCACACCAAAAGCCGATGTGAGGGTCTCGCCTTGAATAATCCGCTCTTTTACCCGCATTGCGGCGAGTCGCGGCACCTCGTTACCCAGAATATTTTCCATAGAATTTAAAATCGTAACGATGGGGATGGACGAGTGAAGAAATAAGGCTAGCGTTCGAGAAAACCGTGCAATAATGACATTACGCATATTTTTTCCTAAAAGAGGCAGACGAAGTAAAAAGGCATCGAGATAATAGCGTACTTTCGGAACCTGAGCAAGACGTTTGAGGCCTATGATTGCAATCCCCAGGCCAATTATTATATATACTGCATTGATGCGAAGAAAATGAGCCGAATCAATAATGATTTGCGTAACCATCGGCAATTTTTGACCATTTTGAGCCATTAAATCCGTAATCTCCGGTATGATAAAATTAATAAAGAAAATCATGAGTCCGATCAAGACAACGGTTAAAATAACAGGGTAAATTGCCGCACTTGTAATTTTTTTGCGGATAAAATTTTCGCGTTCATAATATTCCGCCATACTCGTGAGTACTGAATCAAGACTCCCGCTTTCTTCACCCACACCGACCAGATTGATCAACAGGTCTGGCAAGGCTCCTTTGCAGTCACGCATCGACTGTGATAAAGAATTTCCGCGGCTGACGCCTTGAAAGATTGTTTCTAAAACTCCTTTGAGGCGTTTATCTTCCGCCTGAGTTTGCAGAATATCCAGACCTCGTACCAAGTTCGCCCCTGAACGAATCATCATGGCGAGCTGACTGCAAAAAGACGAAACCGATTCGTATTTCACTTTGCCCTGAATTTTTTGATTGATCATCATATCAAGGCTGCGAACCTCGCTTAATGAAATCACTTGCCAATTATTATCAATTGCACTTCGTCTCGCAGCATCGATATCGACGGCTTCCATAACCCCTTCAACTAGAGCCAATTTTTCATCAATTGCTTTATATTTAAACTGCATAGGGAATCACTTCCTTTGACCAGGCTCAAAAAAGGAGCTATCAATCATTAGCATACGTAACGCGCAAAAGTTCATCAATCGTCGTCGTCCCTTGAAGCACCAAATCAGCCGCCGAATCCTTTAAGGTGGTCATTCCTTCGCGGATTGCAAAACTTCGTAACTCATCAACAGAAGCACTTTTATCGATTAGCTGGCGATGACCGGTTGTAATCGGCATAATCTCGAAAATAGCGATCCGCCCTTTATACCCGCTATGATGGCAATATGAACAGCCCGTGCCCTTTTTTAAAGTCAGCGTCGACTTAGGGTCAACACCCAGTAAGGCGTAATCTTTAGTCTCTGCCGGATACTCCTGAATGCATTGGGGACAAATTCTTCGCACCAACCGTTGTGAAATAATTCCTAACAACGAAGCAGAAAGCAAAAAAGGCTCAATCTCCATATCGACTAAACGCGTAATCGCACTCGCAGCATCATTCGTATGAATCGTAGATAACACCAAGTGACCTGTTAAAGCAGACCGGACCGCAATCTCTGCCGTCTCTCCATCACGCATTTCTCCAACCATGATGATATCAGGGTCCTGACGCAGGATAGAACGAAGACCCGAAGCAAACGTAAGACCGGCTTTAGGATTCACTTGCATCTGGTTAATCCCCTTAAAATTAAACTCGACCGGATCTTCCAAGGTCACGATATTCTTTTCCGGCGTATTCAATTCGTTGAGCATAGTATAAAGGGTCGTAGTTTTACCGCTGCCAGTAGGACCTGTAACCAATACGATACCGTAAGGCTTATGAATGAGATTCTCAAACATCTCCGAATCTTTCCCCTGAAGTCCTAAAGCCTCTCTTCCGAGTACAACACTGGATTTATCAAGAATACGCATAACCACTTTTTCACCATACATCGTCGGCAATGTAGAGACCCGCAGATCGACGGGTTTATTGGCAACTAAGTAAGAAATCCGGCCGTCCTGAGGTAAACGCCGTTCGGCAATATTCAAATCGGCCATAATTTTTACCCGGCTTACAACCGGACCTGCCATGCTGATATGGGTCCGCATGATTTCGCGTAATACTCCATCAATCCGGAAACGGACGCGCAGCTCCTCTTCTATCGGTTCAATATGGATATCGCTGGCTTGGTTATTGATTGCATTTTCAATAATGGTATTCAGGAATTTAATGATCGGAGTCGCTTCTTCATCATTAGATTCCCCGCCATAGGACAGGGCGGTTGCCGTCGCTCCCTGAGCCGTAGCGGCAACCTGAGCGATGCCCATTTGTTTCGCATATTCGCGCGCGGCTTGCTCCGCTTCTCTTCGTCCGTAAAAGCGATCGATCGCCTTGAGAATGTCGCCTTTTTTCGCAAGACATGGTTTAAGCAGCATATTCGCCGCTAAACGGAGGTCATCCATTGCAAAATAATCCGTCGGATCACTTGTCGCAACCATCAATTGGCCATTTTGAATTTCCACAGGAAGAACAGTATACTTGCGTACCACATTTTCAGGAAGCATTTTTAGAACAGAATCCTGAACAACGACACGATTTAAATCAATGACAGGAAGCCTTAACTGACTCTGCATTGTCCGTAAAATATCATCTTCTGTAACAATTTTTTGCTGAATTAACGTCTCTCCTAGACGCAATCCCAAAGACTTCTGTAAGCGCAAGGCTTCTTCAAGCTGTTCAACTGTGATTACGCCGCCTGCGACTAAAATCTCGCCAAGGCGTTTGCGTTCCTGATGTAGTGCCAAAGTAAGTCCTCCTTTCGTCGAACTCAGAAGCTAAAAAAGGGTGTTTTAGTAAACACCCTAAAAGTAAGACATTATTATGGGTTAACTGTTACAGTCTTATCTGTCATTCGATTTCGATTACTATCATAAGCATCAATTGTTATTGGATCGGCTCCTGCTGTAACAGTTACATATATCTGTCCAGCCACCGCTGTATCAGGTGCTGCTGCAGCAGATACTGTAATTCTTGTTGCACCACCTAATGGATTAACCATTGGATCAGCCCCTGTAGTCATAGCGTTTGTAATATCAGTTACCAAATCAGCTGTTGGAGTATTTGCATTATTCCAACTTGTAATTCTACTTTGTACATAACCTTCAACCATTCTGATATTAGTATCAATCCCTGCAGACCTTGCCTGGGTTTTAACATTTCCAACCCTCGGTACTAACACAACCGCCAAAATCCCAATAATCGCGATAACAATCATGAGTTCGATTAACGTGAAACCATTGTCTTTTCTTCGTTTGACCATTCTTTGAACATCCATTTTAATTTCGCCCATCGTCAATCCTCCTATGTTCTTATATTCACGTTTAATTAGATGAGGCTAATCTACTTTTTATGTATAAAATCTTTAAACACGGCTTATATTTTTCCTAATTTTAGGACTATTGACCTATTGACTCTTCCCTCATCCCAGGATTCATTCTACAAGATATCCTAAAAAAATTCAATCCTATCTTATAATTAGTTTAAAAAATTTTAACAGTTTCTAGAGTCATTTCTAAAGCCCGGTTTAAATTGCAGCCTCGGTTTACTCCTCTAAAAATTCCACCCCAAGCCCCATCGCTTCTACTGCTCGACGCAAATCCGGCCAGGTATATTTAGTCGCTTGAAACAAGACCTCACCTTCAATTTTGTTCGTTGTCGTAACAACGCCAAGATGTCCTAACCCTTCCACATATTTAACAAGCATTTGAATTTCGGATCGAGGCACTCGAGCTTTAACTAATTTATCTGCGTCTGAGAAAGGCATACTGATATCTGACATCTATACTCACCTCAAAAACAAAATTAAAAACTAACTCTATGAATACAGGTATAAAGGTATAAAGTTATAACTTAGAAAGAGAGATGTAGTCTGAAACTTCATCCCTCTCTAATTATTAAATAATCTCAATCTGTCTTTTTAGTTTCCCCGATTACCTTTAAACTTCTTCTCTTTCTAAGAATACTGAATTTGGGTAAGGGCTGCGGCAGCTCTAATCGTAGGATTTGCTTGGCATGGTTGGCTACTTCCACAGGCTCACCGTCCATATCCCACATCTGCTTTACTTCAAATATCCAAGGTTCATCATCCGGCGTAAGTACTTCGATTGTATCCCCTTTCCTGAAATAGTTCCGTTGTTCAACCCAATAACCGATACTGCTTTCTTCTGGTTCGAAATCAGGCTCAGCATTTTTCAACTCTTCCTTTGAAACTCCTACCCCAACGAAATCATATTCGCGAATATAATGAGATGTCTCCAGATTATGGGCATCTGCACCTGGTTTCCCAAAAAGGAAGCCTGTAGAATAATCGCGGTGGCTTACCTTATCCATTTCTGCCAGCCAATTCGGAAGCTTGGCTTGGAACGCGTCTTCCCCCTGTTCCCATAACACATCAATGCCTGCGCGGTATGCTTTGACATTACAGGCAACATAATGGACGCTTTTCATCCGCCCTTCAATCTTATAGCTGTCAATTTCGATAGTCTTAAGAAGCGGCAAATGCGGCAGCAAGCATAAATCGTGAGAGTTAAAGACATAGGTTCCTCGTTCATCTTCCTCAATCGGGAAGACCTCGTCAGGACGCTTCTCTTCAACTAAACCGTAGCTCCAGCGGCATGGCTGCGTACATTCCCCGTGATTTGCATCCCGCCCAGTAAGGTAATTTGAAAGCAAGCAGCGGCCGGAATAGGACATGCACATCGCGCCATGGACAAACATTTCGAGCTCCCCAGGAACATTTCTACGAACCTTTTCAATTTCAGATGCTGTTAGCTCACGAGCTAAAACAATTCGCTCAATGCCCTGTTTCAGCCAAAAACGCATGCTCAGCGAATTCGTATTATTCGCTTGAGTACTTAAATGCAAAGGAAGTTTCGGAGCAACTTCCTGAGCTAAAGCAACAATTCCGGGATCAGAGACGATTGCCGCATCTGCGCCCCAAGATTCCAATTGTTGAAGATATTCTGCCATTCCCTCAAAGTCTTCTTCATGAGCAAAGATGTTAACCGCAATATATATTTTTTTCCCCGCTTGATGCGTGTACTCAATCGCATTTTTTAATTCCTCGGGGCCAAAATTACCGGCATAGGCGCGAAGGCCATAAGCTGATCCCCCAACATAAACGGCATCTGCTCCATAAGCCAGGGCATATTTCAGTTTTTCAAAATCGCCTGCGGGTGCTAACAGTTCCGGCTTTTGTGGTTTTGCCATCTTTTCATCAATCATTTTAAAACTCCACTCAAATCTTAAGATATTTTCTATTGGTATTTTTTCTGATTTGCTAAATGCTCGCTGAACGTCTTCGCAAAAGCATGATAACCATCCGGTTTGGCGACAAAATAAAAGTAATCCGTCTTCGCCGGATGGAGAGCAGCCTCTAAAGAGGCATGTCCAGGACTGGCAATCGGTCCCGGCGGCAATCCGTTATGAAGATACGTATTATACGGAGATTGAATTTGGAGATCTTTATCATAAAGCTTTGCTTTAGGTGTACCCAGAATATATTGGATCGATGCACAGGATTGTAAAGGCATATTGCTCTCAAGCCGATTCATGAAAACCCCCGCGATGATCGGGCGATCGGTTTGTTTTAGTGCTTCTTTTTCAACCAGAGAAGCGAGGTTAACCCAATTCCGCAAAGAAAGTTTCATCTCCTTCAACTGGCTTTCCACATCGGGGGTGACTTCTTTTTGAAATCTTTGCAGCATAAGATCAATTACCGCATGAGGAGTTGCTTTCTTATTCAGAAAATAAGTATCCGGAAATAGAAAACCATCCAACCGGTGCTTATCTTGAGGAATTCCCTGTAAAAAGGCATACGAAAAAACATCGGAAGCGATAACTTTTGCGTACTCTTCTTTTGTGCCTATTCCCTTCTGAACCAAAAGATTCACAATTTGCTCTGTCGTATACCCCTCAGGGATAGTCACACGAATAGCCGCAAACTCAGGTCCCTGAAACAATTCATTAAGAATCTCTCGCGGACTCATTTGAGTTGAAAGAAAATACTCACCTGCATAAAGTTTGGAATCAGTATGGAGTTGACCGGCTAAAATGCTAAAAGCCCGGGCACTGCGAATGATATGCCTGCGCTCTAATTCCATTCCAACTTGATTGGCTGTCATACCCGGAGTAATTGCAATCATCTCAGTCGTATCTTGTTTAGAATAGGCTTGTGTGGCCCAAGACCACCATACGCCGCCGCCTAAGGTCGTAAGTGATAAAAGGATAATCAAAGCGATTATCCCGATCTTCAATCTCCCCATGGCCCACTCTCTCTTATTAATCATACCGAAAAAACCTATATCTATCCCTTCTCTCGTATTCAATCGGCTCCTATTCTTAATATCTTCGGTGTGGGGGCATATTCATCTTGAGTTAATAACTGCTTATCCAGTGCTCCCGAACTATCCTTGATAATACGATACGTTTTAACCGTATATCCTTTATAGCCCGCCTGGTCCTGGACAACCTGGCCCGGAGAAAGGTTCGGATCGATACGTCTAATCGTTTGAAAATCTGTCTCTTTTTCAATCTGCTGTTCAAAGCGGACCGTTTTACCCGTCTTTTTTCCATAAAGGCGAATCGTTAAAATACCCGGTTTTACTTCAGTCCGAATATAGATGAACGAAGCCGTATTGTTTTTAAATTTTAAATCCAAATCAGGATAATTTACAGTTGCATCCTGTCCAAGTGGAATATAGGAAATGGCCATTGCATGAGGGTATCGCTCAACAATAGGCAAATTGGCTAAAACCGCCGCACTGTAAAGCGTTGAGGAAACTTGGCAGATTCCGCCGCCGACTCCTGGTACATATTCGTTATTGATAATAACATAAGCATCCTTATAACCTGATTCAGGAGTCCTCTGTCCTACCGTTTGATTAAAGGAAAGAGTGTCTCCAGGCTTAAGCAAGGTCTTGTCCATCTTATTGGCAGCCAGCGTTAAATTAGTGGATCGGTTTTCATCCTTTGCGTTAAACCGTGTCGTATACTCCCCAATGATTCCATCAAAAGCTAAAGTCTGAAGCTGTTCCGTTGTTTGTGCTGCAGGAACCTCTGCTGCCGAGACCTCGATTTGACCTGGCAAATCTGTAAATGAGCGATTCTGGAATTGTTCAAGGATGGAATCTTCCTGTACCACACGGCCGGGAACTGCGGGTTTAATAATAAATTGATTATTTTCAATAGTATAGCTCGCATCAACTGCCGCTTGATTAAATTGAGCTAACTTTTCATGCAGCATCTGGTGAGCTTGAACAGTATCGACTTTTAAAGAGCTCGCCGTCCGCTGTCCCTGAGCTGTCCAAAGTTGAGCCCAAATCTTTTCAAAATCCAACGAGATTCCTAATTCTTTGCGCATCACGGGAATCTCCGTTTTATTGTACACTAAGAGCAAATTTTGTGCTAGCTTGTCCTCTTCCCAGCTCTTAATTTTATCTTTTACTTCTTGAACCTTAAGGCCGGATAAATCCAAATCATCTAAAAAAGTCCCTTCGCGAAGGCTCCTTTGACTTTGGCTGTCTACTGAAGGAACTTGGCTACTATTCCAGATCCCCGGAGTACACCCAGGTGTGACTAGCAGGGTGGCAATGATAATTAGGATAGATAACATTCTCATACACTCCGGTCCTCCCCGCACTCTCCTGAAGAACTTCTTCTCTATTTAGGATTAGCTCTTCTAAATAGGATTAAACATGATTAGCATCTGCAAATCAACTCGAAAATAACCCGAAATTCGAACTAGAACAAGAAAAAACTCGCTTAACTTTCAAGCGAGTTTCTCATTCAACTGGATAGTCTTGTTTACGGAACTATTCTTCGTCTTCCATGTTCTCCCAAGCATCAGCAACTTTTTCCCATTCTTCATCATCTTCGATGTCGAGAAGCATTTCATTGCCATCTTGATCACGGCCGAGCTTCAGAATAATAGCTTCATCGGCTTCTTCATCTTCAGATTCTTGATCAGAGATCGGCATCAAAACAAAATATGTAGAGCCCTCAACTTCTAGAGTATCTAGATGAAGAAATTCATGATCGTGGCCCTCATCATCCGTCAGGATAATAGTGTCAAATTCTTCGGCATCATGGTCGTGGTCGTGACCACAATCGTGGTGATGGTCAGTCATTCAATTCACCTCTTATTTCAGATAGTGTCATTGTACTCCTAGGGGTAATGATTGTCAAATTTTCCGTTGGCGATGGTCAAGGTATCCTTGCAAAATAAAAACAGCTGCCATTTTATCAATGACTTTTTTTCTTTTAGCGCGCGACACGTCCGCTTCGATCAAAGAACGCTGGGCCGCTACAGTGCTGAGCCGTTCATCCCAGAGCTTTACCGGTAAATGAAATTTCTCTTGCAGGATTTCGGAAAACTCTACTGTTAATTCTGCCCTAGGTCCCAAAGTTCCATTCATATTTTTTGGGTAACCCAGGACAATTTCTTGAACATCATATTGATTAATGATCTCAGCCAGCTCTTCAAGCTCGCTCTTTGAGCGGCGGATTGTCTTAATCCCCTGAGCCGTCCACAGCAGTTCATCACTCACTGCCACGCCAATCGTTCTCTCTCCAAAATCCAATCCCATAATCCGCATCAATGCACATCCTTTGAAAATTTCCAATACATTATATTCTAACCCCAAAATACCTAAACAACTAGTAACGTAGGTTCTCGCATAGATATGAACGATTTTCGCGGAGGGGTGGTTAAGCGTATGAAGCTTTCGTAGCTTAGCGTAGCCAGTGGTTCACTTCAGGTATTACCCTAAGGTTTGGCGAAGCTGCTACGGAAGCCAATACGCTAACCCCGAAGCGACTAAGTGAATAGCTATGCAAGAACCTACCTCTTACACTATCTTCAAACAAAAATGCGGACAAACCCGCCCGCAATATCCGCAGAGAACACAGGAAGCAGGATCAACCTCGGCCTGTTCTCCGCAACCTTCACGCTGTACACTCATCGAAAGAGCACCTTGCGGACAGATTTCCACACAACGTCCGCAGCCTTGACACCAGTCTGCAATATAGAGCTTGCGCTCGCGATATTTTACGGTCTGCCGTAAATCCTCCGAAATCGGCTTTCCTTCGATATAGTTAAGATTAAAATCGACTTCCTCTCGTGTCGACATTCCCAAAGCCATTCCTTGAATCCCCGGAATACTCCGAACAAAGTCAATCGCCTCTTCGGGGGCTTTTGCCAGATGCCCGCCGCCAAAGATTTTCATCGCATACATACCCAAACCCATTTCCGCTGCAAATGCAATAGCCTCCAGCATATCCTGGAGTGATCCGTCAATAATCCCCAGTCCGGCTTTATTGATAATCGGATGAATGACGTCGAGTCCCGGCTGAAGCGCTCCGCCTCTGACCCCGGCCACGGCATGCGTGGAAATTCCAATCCCCCGAATCATCCCTTTTTCTTTGGCCTTTAAAAGCTCTTCCCAAGCTTCATGATGTCCCTTTAAAGTTAAAGCACTCTCCTGTTCATGCAACATAAAGTAGTCTATTACATCCCTATTTAGGCCTTTGCGCGCTTTCTCTATGCTTTGAACCATCTCTTGTGCTGTCACGGCATATGACTTACTGATGACGCGAACCTCAGGAAAGTTTTGCAGAGCTGCCTTAATCTGATCATAGTTCGCATAGATCTCAGCCGTATCAATAATGTTAACTCCCCGTTCAAAAGCGTAACGCATGACATCGACACCTTCTTCAAAGGTCACACGTCCTTGCAGGGGAGAAACAGCCAGACTGCCGAAACAGACTTCCGAAACCATCGGTCCATTCCAGCCTAATTTAACCTGTTGCACAATAACACTCCTTAAACCGCCGCTGAAACAAAGCCCCCACAGGTTTAGCTGTGAGGGCGGCTGTAAAATCTACTTCTTTTCTAAATAAGCTCGAACAAGTTCCTCTAATAATTCGTAGCGTTCCAATTTACGAATTTGGGAGCGCGCTTGATTATAACTTGTGATGTATACGGGATCTCCAGACATCAGATACCCCACCAGTTGGTTTATTGGATCATATCCTTTTTCTTGCAATGCAGTGTAAACATTTTCTAAAATTTCACGAGGTGAAGTTTCCCCTCCTTGAGAACGAAACATCATTGTTTCTTCCATATGGCTATCCACGAGCGTTCCCCCTTTCGCAACAACTCTACGACTTTATTTAAGAGAAGTATTCTCTATTTAGTCCTATTTTCCTTTATTTTTTAAGGAAACTTTGGATAATTCTCGGGACTTGATCCAGAGCTTCTCCAAGTTTAGAGGAATCTTTACCGCCGGCTTGAGCCATATCCGGCCGGCCTCCTCCGCCACCCCCGGTAATCTTCGCGACTTCCTTAATAATCTGCCCCGCATGCAGCCCGCTTAAACCTGTTGGGTTAACTGCAGTAACCCAATTTACTTTTCCTTCAACCGCTGCACCTAAAACAATAACCCCAGATTTCACTTTGTCACGCAGAAGATCCGCCATATTGCGCAACCCATCCATATCCGGCGTATGAACCGCTGCTGCCAAAACAGATACTCCGTCAACATCGGTAACACGCTGCAATAAGCCCTCAACTTCAAACTTGGCCATTTTGGCATTCTGTTGCTGGAGTTCTTTTTCCAAGTCACGAACTTGCGCTACAAGTCCTTGAATCCGTTTCGTGAGATCGGAAGGCTGGGCTTTAAGGAGTTGTGCCAATTCCAAAAGCTGAGCATCCTGATTCCGAACATAGTCCAAAGCCTGAAGTCCTGCGACGGCTTCAATCCGCCGCAATCCTGCTCCAATTCCGCCTTCGGACAGAATCTTCACTAAGCCAATATCTCCGGTTGCCCGAACATGGGTACCGCCGCAAAGTTCTTTGGAGTAATCTCCCATGGAAACGACCCGTACAACATCGCCGTATTTCTCGCCGAAGAGAGCAGTCGCGCCGCTGTTTTTAGCGTCCTCGATTCCCATTTGTTCCGTCGAAACAGGATAGTTTGCTAAAACAGCACGGTTCAGTTGTTCCTCAACTCTCCGGATTTCATCCTCAGTCAGAGCATGGAAGTGCGTGAAGTCAAAACGAAGACGTTCCGGTGTTACCAAAGATCCTGCTTGCTGGACATGCTCCCCTAAAACGGAACGCAATGCCTTTTGAAGGAGGTGGGTCGCACTATGGTGACGTGCTGTCGCCTTTCTGGCTTCAACATCAACGATCGCATCTCCGCTTTCTCCTGTATGAAGAATTCCTTGGGTTACTATCAGCTTATGATAAACGGTTCCTGTAACCCCTTTTTTAACTTCGGTAATTTTAGCTTCGGCCCGAGCGGTCCGCAAAATTCCCTGATCGGCAACCTGTCCGCCGCTTTCAGCATAGAAGGGAGTTTGAGATAAGAAGCAAAGGACCTCGTCTCCTTCGGCAACTTCTTGAACCTCTTCCCCATTCATAAACAACGCTTCAATTTTAACCTTTTCCTCAAGGACTTCATATCCATCGAACTGGGTTGTACCCAGCGCTTTTGCTCTTTCACCGATTGCAGCGCTTTCCTGAACAGCCCGCATTTGCTGGGATTGTTCCTTCGCTAAGCGGCGGTGCTCTTCAGCTGCTGTTTCATAGCTTGCCATATCGACGGTTAATCCTTGTTCAGCAAGCATTTCTTCGGTCAGCTCAACCGGGAAACCATAGGTCTCATAGAGATAAAAGGCATCTGCTCCGCTTAAAACGGTTTCTCCCGCTTCCTGCAGACTCTTCACTTTATCCTGCAGGAGCTGAGTTCCTTGTTCCAGTGTTGCTTGGAAGTTCTTTTCTTCCAAACGGAGATGGTTCAAAATGAAGTTCTCATTTTCCGTGAGTTCAGGATAATGATGTCCGTAATCCCTTTGGATGATTTTAAATACGGTTTCAAGGAATGGTTTATCAATACCCAGCAAACGAGCATAACGGATCGCACGCCGTAAAATCCGACGCAGAACATAGCCTCTGCCGTCGCTTCCCGGGCGAATTCCATCGGATAGCATAAAGGAAACAGCACGTGTATGGTCAGCTACAACTTTTAAAGCAACATCTGTCTTCGCATCCACATGATATTGAACTCCGGCCAATTCTGCAACCTTATCGATAATAGGACGGAAAAGATCGGTATCAAAATTCGTGGCTACGCCTTGCATAACTGCCGCAATTCGCTCAAGGCCCATGCCGGTATCAATATTTTGTTTGGGAAGGGGGGTAAGCATTCCATTTTCGTCCCGGTTGTATTGCATGAATACAAGATTCCAGATTTCCAGAAAACGGTCACAGTCGCATCCTACGGCGCAATCCGGCTTACCGCAGCCGCGTTCGACTCCAAGATCGACATAGATTTCCGAACAGTAACCGCAGGGACCCACAGGGCCGGCCGCCCATAAGTTTTCAGGGTCATTCAGGATCCGCTCAGCTTGAACTCCCGCCTTCTCCATCCAAAGTTTTCTCGCTTCTTCGTCTTCCGGATGAACCGTAATCCAGAGCTTTTCTACCGGTATTTTTAAGACCTCAGCCACATATTCCCAAGCCCAAGGGATGACTTCACTTTTAAAATAATCGCCAAAGGAGAAGTTGCCGAGCATTTCGAAAAAGGTATGATGGCGCGCTGTTATCCCCACAGATTCAAGGTCAGGAGTTCGTACACATTTTTGTGCTGTTGTTGCCCGTGGAAATGGAGGCTCAACTTTACGCATAAAATAGGGTTTAAACGGAACCATCCCCGCAACCGTTAAGAGCAGTGTCGGATCATCCTTCGGAATTAAGGACGCACTCGGCAGTCTTTTATGCCCTTTTGATTCAAAAAATTTTAGAAACATCTCTCGCAATTCGTTACCAGTGTACATACTTAATACTTTACCTCCCTGTTTATGGTTCAGCATTGCGGACATAAAACTTGGCGTAAGCAAAAAAATAAAACCCGCCCCTAAAATCAGGGACGGGATCTAACCGTGGTACCACCCTGCTTACCCCTTATCAATATCTTATCAATAATGGGGTCGCTTCGAGACAGGTCGTCTGTCAATGCACATAACGCGTGCTCTCGTCAAGTTTTGCTTGCCCTCGGAAATAGCCTTCATATTCTCCCTCATAGCTTCTTGCATCCCCTGAAGCCTCTCTGAAAAAAGGAAAAATATTACTTGTTTCCTCATCGGTTTATGTAAAAACAATTCTCCCTGAATTTAAAGTATAGAGGAAATTAGGGTAATTTGTCAACTGACAGGATCCTTATTCCCGGAAGGCAGTTCCGGGGATACCAATCGGAAATAAATATGCCGTAAAATGACGCGAAGGACTGCAGCCAAGGGAACAGCAAACAGCATCCCCCAAAAACCGGCTAACTCTCCGCCGGCTAAAAGGACAAAAACAATCCATAGCGGATGAAGTCCTACGCTGTCTCCCATGAGTTTTGGTGAAATAACGTTGCTTTCCAGCTGTTGGACAAGTAAAATAACAACCGCAATTTTTAAGCCCATCATCGGCGATTTGATTAAGCCCAGCATAATTGAGGGAACTGCACCGATAACCGGACCAAAATAGGGGATCAAATCAAACACACCGCAGAGCAGCCCAATCAAGAGGGCATAGTCCATTCCGATGAGCATAACTCCTACTCCGGATAAAATGCCCACAATCACAGCAACAATGAGATCTCCCCGAATAAACCGCCGGACAACATGATTGATATCCTGCAGAACACGCTGCCACTCTAGGCGATATCGCTGCGGAACAAGACGAAAGCAGCCTTTTTTTAAACGCTCCCAATCGGCTAAAAAATAGATGGCAATGACTGGTGAGAGAATAAACAAGCTGAGCGAGGCCAACGTTTCCGGCAGTCTTTTGAGAAAGTTCTGAAGTTTTTGGGCAAGAAAGATCTCCCCTTGGCCCAAGATGCTCGTCCAGCACCACAGCCACCTGACTCGGCAGACCTGTTGAACGAAAATTGGCTCGGAAATTTTGAATATAGCGATCCATCTCTTGCATTGTATTAGGCAGAACCAAAGCAAGTTTAGAGAGTTCAATATAAAGCTTAGGCAAAATGAGAAAAAGGGTAGTCCCCAGCAGAAGGATAATCCCTATAAAAACACAAGCGATAGCCCATCGACGACTCATTCCCTTTTTTTCTAATGCAACGACAATCGGGCTTAATAAGTAAGCAAGGGCAAAGGCCAGCAAAAATGGGCCGAGTATCGGCTTTACAAGAATTAAGAGCACAATACTGAAGAATATGATGAGAGAGATAAAAAGCCAACGGTAATTTTCCTTTTTCAAGCAACCCTCTCCTTCAGAATGAAATAAAAAAGCGCGGCAAAGCGCGCTTAATTTCAATTATTT
Source organism: Desulfitobacterium nosdiversum (assembly GCF_049860565.1). Lineage (GTDB taxonomy): Bacteria > Bacillota > Desulfitobacteriia > Desulfitobacteriales > Desulfitobacteriaceae > Desulfitobacterium_A > Desulfitobacterium_A nosdiversum. Next base: position 1,994,993 of record NZ_CP172056.1, on the reverse strand, counting down.
TTTAAAAGAGAGACTCACCACTTAACCCTTCGTAATCCCTTACGCATCAGAGACATGGTTTTATTTCGCGGGCGAGCTAAATAACCAAGAGCTGCACCCAAAAGACCTCCTGCAACCATACTGCTTACCATTCGTCCTGACTTCAAGGCTCATCCCTCCTTTTTTAATTTACTCTAAGGCTGCTTCTTCAGCAATTCCAATATTAGAGATCGGATCTTCCCAAGCAACTAATGAACCATCCTCTGCCAGATCGTAAATCACGACCTTGTCAGTTTGACTGGAAAATTCAACACAGCAATCCCAGCAGTAATACTGATCTACTCCCACTTTACCGATCGACCGCCCTGCGCAAACCGGACAAATCATGATAGTAAACCCCCTTCTTTTCCATGGTCCCAGGGGGATACTTGATCGTCAACAATTAAGACATCCTTCCCATCTACCATGACATTTTCCTGTAGAATCGCGCCTCGACCCTGGAGTACATCAGAAAAAAGACCATCTGAGACTTCAAACCCCACAATGCGATCGGCCGAATCGTCAAGAAAGACGTCTTGAATCGTTCCCCTTGCTTCCCCGCCTTGGGTAAAGACTTGGTTCCCCACTTTTTCAGACCACTTAATTCCTATAATATCTTGAACTACATTGTCTTTTACGATAAGAGCATCCTTCCCGGCAGCGTCAATTGCGCTGCGTGGAAGCCCTTTTGAGGAATGAAAAAGATGTCCGTTTTCCAAGATCATCCCATTGACCTTTTGATCTTTTGGATCAAATACAACATCCTGAACCCAGCCGATCGGATCACCGCTTTTAAGGCTCAAAACGGGTAAGCCAATGATATCTCTGGCACGCCTCATATTTTCCTCCTGACAAAATAGTTCTTTTCTACTCTTCCCGAAGTCGAAGCATTTCATTCATTTTATAAAAATTATAAAAAAATAAGGGGGTAAGAAAAATTCTGATTTAATCCCTTAGGCTTTAAATTCCTCTAGGATCAGTAATAATCTTACCTCCACCAATCACCCGATCTCCATCATAAAAGACAATGGCTTGTCCTGGAGTAATCGCACGCTGCGGTGTTTCAAAATTAACTTTTACGCACGGCCCGATCGCGCCTTTAATCTGTTCAGGGTGTTCTACCGGATAAATCGCAGCCGGCGCTAACGGAGCCTTGTATCGGATTTTAGCGCTGACCTTCAAGGATTCTTTCACCTCTTCAACAGCCATCCAGTTAAGATCCGTCGCATAAAGAGAATCGCTAAATATCTCCGGATCTTCTCCTAAAACGACCTCATTACGGTCAATATTAAAACCGACAACAAACATCGGTTTGCCAAACGTGATTCCCAGTCCTTTACGTTGCCCTACGGTATAGTGAACAATTCCTTGATGCCTGCCAAGAATATGGCCTTGCTTGTCCACAAAATTTCCAGGCTTAATTCTTTCTCCCGCTTTTTCCTGCAAAAACGAAACGTAGTCATTGTTTGGAATAAAACAAATTTCCTGACTGTCCGGTTTACGAGCGACCCGAATTAATCCGCGTTCTTCGGCCATCTCCCGAATATGCTCTTTTTTATAGCCGGCCAAAGGAAACAAGGTATGCTTCAGCTGTTCCTGAGTCAGGGTATAGAGCATATACGTCTGATCCTTCCAAGTATCCACAGGGCGTTTAAGCAAATACCGTCCGCTCTCCGGAGCCTGAACCACTTGAGCATAATGCCCGGTTGCAATATAGTCTGCCCCTAAACCCTGAGCCTTATGAAGCATCTCTCCCCAGCGGACGATCCGATTGCACATTACGCAGGGATTCGGCGTTTCGCCGCTAAAGTAGGACTCTGTAAAATATTGAATTACATTTTCTTCAAAGTAGGATCGAAAATTGAGAACATAATGCGGTATTCCCAATTGCTGCGAAACCCGGCGCGCATCATCGATCGCTGAGATAGAGCAGCACCCTCCTTCAACATCAGGACCTGCCGAGGGCCAAATCTGAAGGGTAATACCGATCACTTCATATCCTTCTTCTTTGAGCAAAGCGGCGGCCATGGAACTATCCACACCGCCGCTCATTCCGACCACTACCTTTTTTTTATGGGTAAGTGTCATAAATTTTTCCAATTCCTTATTTTTGTTGTTGTTTTTCGTAGTAATCTTTAATAGCTGCATGCAAAGCATCCGCTGCTAAGTTTGAACAATGCATTTTTTGCGGTGGAAGTCCGTCCAAGGCTTCGGCGACAGCTGCATTGCTGATTACCAAAGCTTCTTCAATCGTTTTTCCTTTGACCATCTCAGTAACCATGCTGCTTGTGGCGACAGCTGCGCCACAACCAAAGGTTTTAAATTTGACGTCTTTAATAATATCCCCATCAATATCAAGGTAAATACGCATGATATCGCCGCATACAGCATTTCCAACTTCACCGATACCGTTAGCGTTTGGAATTTCACCCACATTACGGGGATTAGTAAAATGATCCATTACTTTTTGTGTATACATTTTGTTTCACTCTCCTTAAATGGCAATCTCTTATTGTGCCTTGGCTGTGTCATGAAGAAGTTTATCATAGAGCGGAGACATCATCCTCAGCCGCTCAACTATTTTCGGAAGTTGTTCGAGAACATAGTCGATATCCTCTTCGGTATTTTGTTTCCCTAATGAGAAACGCAAGGAACCATGGGCAACCTCATGTTTAAGGCCCATGGCCAAAAGAACATGAGACGGATCAAGCGAGCCTGAGGTGCAGGCCGATCCACTGGATGCCGCAATCCCCATCATATCTAAGCTTAGGAGAAGAGATTCCCCTTCAACATAGAGAATGCTGACATTAACGTTATTGGCAAGGCGTTTGTCCCCGCGCGGACCGTTGACTTTAACATAATCAATCCGCTCAACAATTCCGTCTAAAAGTTTATCTCTGAGGACTTTTAATCTTTCAATTTCAGCATTCATCCGTTCGCCGGCGAGTTCACAGGCTTTGCCGAAGCCTACGATGCCAGGCAGGTTTTCAGTTCCTGAGCGGCGTTTTTTCTCCTGACCGCCGCCATGGATTCGAGGTAAAAGTCTAACCCCTTTACGGATGTAAAGGGCGCCGACTCCTTTCGGTCCATAAATCTTATGGCTCGAAATGGTAAGCAGATCAATATTCATCGTTTTAACATCAATAGGTACTTTGCTTAACGATTGAACCGCATCAACGTGGAAAATTACCCCCTTTTCCTTAGCAATTTTTCCGATTTCAGCAATCGGTTGAATTGTTCCCACTTCATTATTCGCATGCATAATCGAAATTAAAATGGTATCAGGGCGAATTGCCTTTTCAATATCTTGGGGATTAACAAATCCTTCTTCATCAACAGGAATAACCGTCAAGTCGTAGCCATTTTTTGCTAAGTACCCGCAGGAATCCAAAACAGCATGGTGTTCTACCGCAGAGGTGATAATGTGCTTGCCCTTTTTCTTCTGAGCTTCTGCAGTACCGAAGATCGCCATATTATCCGCCTCGGTTCCGCCGCTGGTAAAGGTGATTTCCGAAGGCTGCGCTCCAATCAAAGCTGCAACTTGCTCTCTCGCTTTTTCTAAGCCTTCTTTAGCCTCTTGACCAAAACTATGGACACTGGACGGATTTCCATACTTTTCGGTGTAGTATGTCATCACTAACTGAGCAACTTCAGGATCAACAGGTGTTGTTGCACTATGATCCATATAGACTCTTCTCATATCTATTCCTCCTAAAAATTAAATATAATACATGTCAAAACTGCGTTCAGATTCCTTCTTATTCGCATCCTGAACCATGTCTTCCAGAGTAATTGAGTCGAGCACATCTGCAATCGAATCTCGAACTTTCTCCCAGATGGTTCGCGTTACGCAAAACTCTGCTTTTTGGCAACACTCTGGATCTTCCTCTGATACACAGTCAACCGGCGCAATAGGCCCTTCAAGAACGCGAATAATATCTCCAACTCGGATTTTATCCGCCTCTCTCCCCAACACATATCCACCTTGGGCTCCTCGAATGCTTTGAACCAGACCCGCTTTACGCAAACCGGAGACTAACTGCTCTAGATAGTGCTCAGACAGTCCTTGGCGTTCAGCTATGCTTTTTAAGGCAATCGGCCCTTCACCGGCATGTTGAGCCAAGTCAAACATTACCTTTACACCATAGCGTCCTCGAGTTGAAAGCTTCAATATACCCACCTCTTTTCCTCTCCATGCCTTGGGTTGGGATTACTATTTCTAAGATCATCCATATCTTATTAAAATAGTGGGGATTTGTCAACATAAATCCCCACTATTTTAATAAGATTTAAAAAATTTTTATAATATTTTTATCCCTTTAAAGAAGCCGTTATATATGTCTTCGAAGACTTTGCTTTAGACCTAAGAATCGCTATACTAAATTAAATGGGATGAATTAAATGGAATTATTAAATCGCTTTCTAGTGATTAGAAAGGAACAAAAAATGGATAATCTTTTTTCAGCAGCATTTAACCCCAATCAGGTTGCCCCGCTGGCAGATCGCATGCGTCCGCGGACACTTGATGAATATATTGGGCAGACACATATTCTTGGGCCTGGCAAACTTTTACGCCGTGCCATTGAAGCCGATCGTATCCGTTCACTTATTCTCTATGGTCCCCCGGGAACCGGCAAAACCTCGCTTGCCCAAGTCATTGCTCAGGCCACTTCCGCAAGCTTTATCCGGATTAACGCGGTTGCTTCCGGCGTCAAAGAAATCCGTGAAATTATCCAAACTGCAACTGAACAGCTTCACCTTTATGGGAAAAAAACGTTAGTCTTTTGTGATGAGGTTCATCGCTTTAATAAAGGACAACAAGATGCACTGCTGCCGGCAGTTGAAAACGGAACAATTACCTTTATCGGAGCAACCACAGAAAATCCTTTTTTTGAAATCAATTCTGCTTTGCTTAGCCGTTCAACCTTATTTCAGCTTAAAACCTTGTCCCCAGATGAACTCCGTCAAGGTTTAGTTCAAGCCTTAGCCGATAAAGAGCGCGGCTTAGGCCAATACCAGGTTGAAATCTCTCCCGAAGCATGGGAACACTGGTTAAATTATGCCAACGGTGATTTACGGCGTGCGCTTAATGCTCTCGAACTTGCCGTCCTAACAACTCCCCCAACGGATAGTACCCGCAAAATTACGCTTGAAGTTGCAGAGGAATCCATTCAGCAGCGTGCGATGCACTTTGATAAGAACGGAGATAACCATTATGATATTATTTCAGCTTTTATCAAAAGCATGCGCGGATCAGACCCGGACGCCGCACTTTACTGGCTGGCTGTCCTGCTGGAATCCGGAGAGGACCCCCGCTTTATCGTCCGCAGGATCATCATTCAAGCTTCTGAAGACGTCGGGTTAGCCGATCCCCAAGTTATGCTGCAAGCTCAGGCAGCTGCCAATGCCTTAGAATGGCTTGGCCTGCCTGAAGCCCGCATTCCCATCGCTCAGGCTGTTCTGGCTATTGCGACTGCGCCGAAAAGCAACAGCGCTTATGAGGCCATCGATAATGCCTTGGACTATGTACGAAAACATCCTACGGGAGAGGTTCCCCAACACTTACGCGATTCCCATTATCTAGGAGCTAAGAAGCTGGAGCATGGCAAAGACTACCGTTATCCTCATGCTTACTCCGGTCATTGGGTTGAGCAGCAGTATCTTCCTCATGGCATTGAGGGAACAAGCTTTTATACTCCGTCGGGGATGGGGCAAGACTATGGCAATCGCGGGAAAAGAAATTCAAATCCCAGTAAATCTTGAATGGGCTTGGGTCGTGTTCCATCTATAAAGGCAGCAGCAAGAGACTCTTTTACTGGGAATTACTTGGGACCGTTTTCTACTATGACAACTATGGGCGTTCCGGCATTGTAGCCTTTTTTGGCAGCATATCTTACGAAGTAAGCGCCTGCCGATAAGTCCGTGATGGCTGGTGCTGTTGCGCGTGTCCAAGTTGAGGAAGTTGACAACTTATATTCCATGGCGCTTGTTGTACCGGTAATCTTTCCATCGCTTTTTCCATAGGCTGTTGGTGCAATACCCATTAAATTTTCTGTGGGTACCTTTTGATAAGCATTAATAACCGTAATATCTTTCGTCCCAACAACTCCTGAAGCCGTATTAGTAGCTACAACTCGGATAGAGCCCACTTCAGTTGCTATAAACAAACCAGTATTTGGATTGATTACTCCATTTCCACCCATTATAAACAGCGAAGACCAAGTAATCTCCTGATTTGCCGCATTGCTTGGTATGATAGTCGCCTTCATTTGAAGGGGATAGCCATTCACAACCGTTCCATCACCATCACAGGTCACAGTAATTCGGCTGACACCAGGAACACCCGTCGAACCATTGGCAGTACCTCCGCTATTGCTTTTACCATTTTTGCCATTGTCCGTATATTTAATAATGCGCGAATCTGTTGGAACAGAAATGTCTGCTTTAGCATTGCTTACCAATTCTTTTATCGTTGTCAGAGAAGCGAGATTAATTTTTCCTTCACTGCTTACCTGAACCTTTTCAAACTCACCTTCAAGGTTCACTTGTTGATCTTTGTTAGGCAGCATTATTTCGACATTACTAAGATCAGCGTTATTGGTTGCTTTCAAAGTAATCGGTGCTTCAACGGCAACTTTTCCTGGAAAAGTTCCGTATAGTTGCACAACGACATCAGGTGTTTGATTCACAATGTTGGTTAAGCGAACTGAACCTGCAGTTCCGCCGGCTGCATTGAGGACTGCACTAGAATTGACGAGAATATTTTCGATTCGTGTAGAACCTGTCAAGTCGATCTTTACTTTACTGGAACTTGAGACAATCAACAGATCTGTTGTCACATTATTGAGGCGGATACCGTTTGCATCACCAGAAAGGATGACGATCTTTTCTGCCTGGACATTATTGAGAACAGCAGTTCCCTGTGTTCCAGGATCAAGGAAAACGGTTCCGCTTACTGTTGTATCTTGAAAGGTGACATTTTTCCCGGTAATCTTAACAGATCCAGCTAACTGATCTGGGTTGGAAGATGCACTAGACCCTTGTACAGCATTATCATCCGCAAGGACGAGAGATGGTGCCAGACCGGTGAGCAAGGCTGTAGGTGTGACAGATTCGCCACCCAAGGCCACGATATTAGGAGATAAATTGAGTTTAGCGTATTCAGCCGAAGCGGCTGGCATTGTTGTATCGGTCAGCATTAATCCCGAAGCAGTCAAGGCGGCTAAAGGAGCACCCGCCAGCGCATCTACTAAATGTTCGTCTGTTCCATTGGCAAGATACATCTTATCGTACTTATAATCGCCGACAAACTCTTTCAGAATTGCGATATTGGTTGCAAAACGATCCGAACCGGCCAATCGTTTGGAATTAGGAAGAGAAGCTTTGACTGTTTCACTGATCACTCCTTCTCCGCCTAAAACATAGGTTTGCTTTACTCCGGATTTAATACTGTCGAGATAAATCTTTACTGAGTCAGTAAGCGACTCAGGATTGGTGAGAACGATGGGAAATTGATGGGCCGCGGCGATAGACGCTATTGCTAAAGCATCAGCGTTAATGAATGCTGTTGCCACCACCAAAGAACTTGGGGCTGAATTTACTTCTTTGGCAATATTGATTGATGTTGCGAAGCGATCCGATCCACCTAAAGGCTTCACATCGATGTTCATAATCATGAGTTCATTAAGAACTGCCTGTGAGATAACGCCAAGCCCACTTGTTACATAGATCGTCTTTACACCGAGACGAGCCAGTTCAGCCTTTGTCGAACTATTGAGAGCATCCCCTTGGGTCAAAAGCAGAGGCGCCTTTTTGGCTGCGGCTAAAGGAGCGGCGGTTAAGGCGTCTACCAGGTTCTTATCGTTTCCGGAGGACAAAACGGCTACGTCGGCTTGCTTCCATCCATTTTGGGAAATTTGCACAGCGGTTGAGTAACGATCACTGCCCGCAAATCTTTCCACCTGATCCGGAGCAGGAATATTACTACTTGTGTCCGTTTTTGCACTTGCTATAGCCGGGGGAAATAAGGTCCCAACCACCAAACCAGCAGCCATAACTAAAAAGAGTATTTTTGAAGGTTTCCTCATCGAATTAATTCTCCCCTTCTATAAGTTCTGTTTTGTTTTCAACAAGATTTACAAAGCCATACGCCATACGAGGCTGAAGCAGCAATCGACTGCGGCTACATCATCAGTTTGCGACGCTTCTTCTTTGCCTTCTTCTTGCTGGCTGTTCCACTTCTACCGCATCCTCAAAGAATACACAACTTGGACAATTGTTTTCTTAGCTCAAGAGGTGTTGTGAAATGTATGGTTTTAAACCCTAACTTTATTGCGCCTTCAATATTTTCCTTTGTATCATCAATAAAGATTGACTCATGGGGATTGATTTCATAGGTTTTAATTAATTTATCATAAATATCTTTCTCCGGTTTCATTAGTTTTTCCTTAAATGAAACAATACCGCCATCGAAAACCGAAAAAAAATCATATCTTTTGGTTACGTCTTCAAAGGCTAATAAATGAAAATTGGATAAGAAATAGACTTTATATCCTATTTGTTTTAATTCTATCAAAACTTCTACTACACTTTCTATTGGGGTAAGCATTTGATACCAGTTATCCATCACTTCCCTTATTTGCTGATTCATTTCTCTATTTCTATCACATATCCTATCCAGTGCATCATCTTCAGTTATTAATCCCCTATCAAGCATTAGCCATTCTAAGCTCTTAAAAATTTCTTCATAGATCTGAGTACCACTTGATTGTTCGGGAATCTTTCTATTTATGTACTCTAATGGTTTAAAATTCAGTAATACATTTCCCAAATCGAAAATAATGTTTTTTATCATACCCCTTGAACCACCCCAGGATTAATACGACATAGTCTAAACTTAGATTATCCTAATTTTTCATGGCAGCGAACTTTTCAACAGCCTGCGTTTCGTTTGCTAAGAAAAATACATCATTTCCGTTATTACTTTCGTAAATAAAATCTTTAAGATTTTTACTGGTGTAAGCAGAAAAATCACCGACTATTGCTATCTTTACATGGTAATTAGCAAACTTCTGCAATATTTCCCCTGCAAGTTTTGTTTTCAAGTTAAAAAGCTCTTCACATATTGCTGATTTATTTAAAATAATATATCTAGATCCAGTTTCATACTGTACAGTTGCCATAAAATCCAAGGCCGACTGAACATCATTAAGTATAATCTCGCTGCTGCTAACAACAGCAATTTCGATGTTGCTTTGCTTTATCGTAGTGATTTTCATTTCGTCCTCCGTCCGGTAGTATCCTCAGGCTTTCAAGCAGCCAACCGTTAACCTAAGATGTAATGAAATTATCCAATAACACCTGCTAACTATGATGGAATCATACTTATGATTGGGACTAGATAAAGAGTGTTACTACTAGTACTAGGTAAAGATTACTCTTATAATCTTACTTCTTAATTGCTTTTGTTGCATAATAGGTTGGAACATTGAATTCATGAAGTATACCTGTACCATTTGTATCTTGGTATATATCTGTAAGTACAAAGCCTGCTTTCAGCTGTCCACCAACTTGTTCCTCAATGGTATGAGAAAATTGAATTCCCCAATTATTTTTGATTGAATCTTCATATAGTTGTTTATCCTCCAAGGGGTTAAATGGCAGTTTATATATAATCGTTTTTTCTTCATCATTAAAAATGTAATTTATTCCATTATCTATTCCTGCTAATAAAATTCCTCCTTTTTTCAAAATTCTATAGCACTCCATCCAAACGGGAAATACATCCTCAATATAGCAATTAGAAATGGGATGAAAAATCAAGTCAAAGAATTCATCCTCAAAAGGCAAGGGATTTGTAATATCCGCTCTAACAATTTCAATCTTATAATTTTCTCTTTCTGCTACCTCTTTTTCTGTTAGCAATTGCTTTTCTGAATAATCTAATACTGTACAATTTGCTCCTAATGCAGAAAATATTGGCATTTGCTGACCACCACCTGAAGCTAACCCCAGTATTTTTGCATTCTTCATTTCGCAGAACCATTCCTTTGGTACGGGTTTTGTAGGTGTTAATAGCACAACCCAATCATTATTCTTTGCTTTTTCATAAACTTCATGGCTAATAGGTCGTCCCCACTCCCAGCCTTCCTCAACCCATTTGTCAAAAAATTTGGAGTTTATTTCTGTATAATTATCCATATAAACCTCTTTTCTGCTAATAATACAATCAATTCTTACTTCGCTATATTGTTAAAATGTGCATTACAATTCATTCTAATCTCTTTCCAAATCCGAGCAAAGCTGCCCGTCCTCCTGCATGATCTATCGCCTAACACCCGGGCATTGCCGAGGCGTCCTAACTACATTCATCTTTACACTTTTGACTATGCCATGTTTATGTGAAGTTGGACGACTCAAAACTCAGAGCCAACCACGGATAGGACGCCCTTGGACATCTTTATAGCCACTCTACACATTCAGACTACCTTCTTGGCCTTCCTAACGTTCAGGAGTTCCTGCAGCGTCTCAACCACATTCATCTGCTCTAGGTTGCAGGAACTCTGGTTTATACGAAGCCTCCTGTAATTTCCTTTAACATTTTCTTACTTAACTTTTCAACCACTAAGTCATATGACATATCTATCATTTGTTTTAAAATATCATCGGGTACATCACCATCTAAATACAAAGAGTTCCAGTGTTCTTTATTCATATAATAGCCAGGAACAATATGTTGGTATTGTTCTCGTAAAGAATGTGAAAAAATCGGATCGCATTTTAAAGTAATAATTGCTTTATTATCTTTGTCTCCGCCTTTCATGGCAAACATTTTTCCACCTACTAAGTATCTTGTTGCATCCCATTCTTCCTTAAAATCTTTAATAGCACCTTTCTTAGATAGACAATACTCATCAAGCCATTCATATTTCATTGAAAAATACTCTCCATTTCTCACTATTACACCGTATAAAATTGTATTATTTCAATTCATATAATGCTTTTTCATAGTCTATTACAAAATGTCGCTTACCTTTCGTTATTACTTCATGACCTTCCATCTCTAATAATATTCTTTGTTGCTCTATGCCGCCTGGATACTTTTCATTTAATTCACCATGTTTTTTCAAGGTACGCCAGTAAGGTGTTAAATCTTTGTCCCCTAAATTCTCACGTTCCTGTGACGCATTTGCTGCAATGTTAATAAAAATCCCCGCAGTAAGCTGACAAGTAAAGTCTGCATTATGTTTCTTAGCAAGGTATGCTCTAATTTCGTCTGAAGTAATTAGCTTTCCTTTTGAAATTCTCTTCATTACCTCATCATATTCAATAGGAGCCGCTATCAGCATATGGCCACAGCCATAACGTTTAGCCATCTTATTGTCATAGCCTATGAATTCAATTTTCGGTAAGTCTTTCGAATTATTCAGTTTCTCGTTGAAAGATTTTCTGGCCATAAATACTCCTCCTCGTATGAATCTTCGCTCACATCATTTAATCCGCCACAGGACGTGGCGACTCTCACGCGTAATTTTATATAACGTTCAGGTATTCCCGACACACCCCTATCACATTCCATAATTCTCCAAGTGTCGGGAATATTTTGTTGTACTAAATTGCTGCGCGGTGGCTATATAAAGCACAAATATATGCTGAGGCATGATATCATTCTTTGCTCCCCCAAATTTAACTTGGTAAAGATGATTGTCATGCCTCAAAGCGTACAAACTCAGTCTCATCTACAGAAAATGATCTTCGAAATGAAACTTCGGGGGCTTTCCCCTCAAACTCAAAAACATTATCTCTGTCATTTAAGGTTGCTGGAAAAACACTTTCATAAGCCTGCATTGGAAGCTTCTCCCGTTAGCTGAAGTGTTTCCGTTTTCTCAATTCTTCTCATGAAGACTATATCCCTTCATTTTGAATAATAATACTACTAACTAATTGTTCGAACTTATGAAGGGTGGTACAATATGGATAAAGAGAGTAATAATATTGAGAGGGATGTTGATATGGCAATTGCCAAAGATCCCAAAAACGGTATTCAACAAAATATTGCAAATGAACATAAAAGGAAAATTTCTAAAGCACTTAAAGAAGTTACATCACAACATTCTAAACTCCTCAAGAAATTGGCTGAGTAGTTATGGATGATTTCGAGCTTCTGTGTATCGAGGATATTCTTGAGATTCACAAAGAAGCTATTGAAATGTTTGGCGGTAGTCTCGAATTCTACAAGGATACTGAGCTTAGAATTAAAAGCATTCTTGACCAACAATACCCTCATTTCGGCTATGATAAATACCCTACTCTCTTTGAGAAAGCAGCTATGCTTTGGTATTTCCTTACCAAAAATCATTGTTTTGTAGATGGAAATAAAAGAGTTGCCTTTATGCTGCAGCGATTCTATTGAAAATTAACGGATATTCTGACCTGGTCAATGATGATGAGGCCTATGATAAGGCGATTCAGATAACATGTTTACAATTTACCAGTGAGAAATTGGACGTTTATCTCAACGAATTATCCAGTTGGCTAAAAGAGCGATTACTAAATAACGCAGATCTCGTTTAGGGGTCTGTTTTTCTTTTTCTTGACCATTAAGGGTAACATGCAAGGAACATTCAGCTAACGTTTAGGAGTTCCCTCAGCGCCCCAACCACTTGCATCATTCTCTAGTTGCGGGAACTCTGAGTTATAGGAAGTCACTAACTGTTCACTAATCCTGAAATAGTTGTTTGAAGAACCTTTCTGGATTAGTGAGAAAGGACTTGGTTAAACGATAGTGGTCTGTTTCTTCATAATTAATCTGATTAAATCCGTCTTCATCACATTGGTAAATAATCGCTCCTGGGTAAGCCATTAAAATAGGTGAATGGGTTGCAATAATAAACTGTGCGTTCTTTGCCTTTTCCAATTCATGAATGATACTTAAAAAAGCGAATTGGCGCTGAGGTGAGAGTGCTGCCTCCGGTTCATCAAGAATGTACAAACTCCTTCCGCCAAATCGGTTCATGAACATTGATATGAATGCTTCTCCATGAGATTGCTGGTTTAAGGACTTTCCACCATAAGCGTCATAGACTTGCCTACCTCCCGAATAGATATCTTTTGCCATTTCATCTAAGTGTTTAGCAAAGTCAAAGAAAGTTTCTGATCTTAGAAAGAAGCCACTATTTATTTTGGGCATCCAGGATAATGTTAAAATCAAAGACAATAATGTACTCTTGTCTGATAACTCAATGTCATTATTCCTACTACCGCCACCAATTCCAAAACCACACTGATAGGCAATCGCCTCAAGTAGGGTTGATTTCCCTGTCCCATTTTCGCCAACGATGAAAACAACATTATGGTCTAGATCAAGCGAATCTAAATTTGAAATGGCTGGTACGTTATATGGATAGTCATCTCTATTGTCTACGCGCTCCCAGTTAAGCGATATTTTCTTTAGATAGGACAATGTTACATCTTTCCTCTCCTAGACCCCAAATCAGGTGATTTCCTATAACGGTTTCGTATTCCTGTAGCGCTATACTACTTTCGTTTTGGCCAAGTTACGGGAACACCTTGTTATATAAAGTTGCGCCCCCAGATGCTCGCCAGAGCAATAAGACCAAATATCAATACTATTATTCCTGAAACCTTATTTACCCATATCAATCCTTTAGTGTTAAATCTCTTTCCAAGGACATCAATAATCGTACTCAAAGTCAACCACCATAGGCCTGACCCGAAAAATACACCTATTACCAATACTAACGATGAGTAATAATTAGTTTGAATTGTCCCTATGCCTAATCCAGCAAAGACGGCTACAAAAGAAATAATCGTCATTGGATTTGTAATTGTGAGTATAAATGTAGAAAAGTAATTCCCTATTAGCCCATGTTTGTTAGACGATATTATCTCATCTGAGGGTTTTATTTTAAATGTCTTAATTCCCAAATAACCAAGAAAGAGTCCCCCCATAAGCCTTAGCCATATTTGTTGTCCAATTAAAAAGTTTGATATGCTTGTCAACCCGAAACCCGCGATCATTCCATAAGCTGCATCTGCTGTAGCCACGCCTATTCCTGACAAAAAGCCAGATAACCTTCCTTCTGCCAATGTTCGCCTTATACAAAGAACTCCAATTGGGCCTACTGGCGCCGCAATTGAAAACCCGATGATTACACCCTTAATCAAAAACGCTAAATCCACATCCTCAAATCCAATCTTTCGTACGCAATTTTATATAACTTCTCGCAGGTACCCGCTGCGTCCTAACCACATTCATCTGTTCTAAGTGGTGGGAACCTGCTGTTCTGCGACGTAACGTGCCCCGTGACTCAGACAGCGCCATGGACGGTACTGCCTTGAACATTCACCTGCAAGACTTCCAGATCACAAAATAAGAAGAATGTGTAGGCTCCCTTCAACTTAACCATTATTTTTAAACTAAGATAAAAGCGCACATGTACTCCTTCATTTATAACATTATATACAAAATTGAATATACATTTATTCCTACTAAGACCGCTCCAACTATCGTGTTAAAAGCAATATCCTTCTCATTTTTAATCCTCTTAATAAGAAACACAGAATTGACAAATAAAAGCATGGATGATGTCACTGCCAAAATAAACAATATTAGATGCATATCTCCACCCCTTTCTGCAAGCTTTCATATACCTATGCCAAATGAGTAACGATGCGCATAATTCTTGTGTAACTAATTATGCATGTTGCAAAGCAATATACATGTGTTTAACCTGCTCTAAATACAAAATATTTTTACTTTTTGTTACCTTAAAACTCAAATTGTCCTTTGCGTCAAACATAACAACACCATTTTTATAATCTGAGCTATCGAAAGATATATAAAATCCATTATCTGAAGGGTAACCGTATACATAGCAAACCACTTTTCCATCGTTCATAAAAACTATTTGATTCATTCCTTCATTTAATGTCTCACTTATTTCATCCCATTCATAACCTATTGCATTATATATCTTATCTTTAGGCGTATAGGGCTGAAATGAATATACCATATCCCATTCAAATGGCGTTATATCTGATAAGTTTACTGTTTCAATGTTTTGCCCAACTGATAATACTTTGTCTGTTAACAACTTTGAATTTACATCCCATAAATCCTTCTTAATCGGACTTATTAGAACAATAGCACTTAGTAAACCAATAACAGTAATCGCTAATATCCTTAATAACGATTTTATTACTTTCAAAGCGAGACTCACCTCCCTCTATATAACTATGTTTCGCAGTTTGTTTATAGGATGCTGCACTTATAGGACATGACCTATATAAACTATTATATTTCACCTTTAAGAAACAATCTGTGGTACACCTGATCGTTGCGGTCTGTCTAATGAACGGGCTCGAAGCACCATAGAGACCAGACCTACCTTCGCCAGCCAAAGAGAAAGTTCGACATGAACCAATTTTCATCCTTCCGATGGTGCCGCGCCATCGGCATGGGGGTCTAATGAGTTATATGATGCGCGCTCCGACTTCTTACTCAGAGGCCGCCACGGATGGCGTCCCCTCGAACCCTTTATAAAGTCTAATACGCACTGTCTTTGAGGAAACCTAAGATATTATTATTTTTTTATTAAACTGGCTTAAGTAATGTTAGATTTATCTATTTACTCTGGCTTGAATATCCAAAAAAACCGCGCTATAGCGAAGCCAATAAGGAGTATAAACAAACAAAATACGTTTATCATAAAATCTTCAGCAGTTCCAACGCCTACACTTGGAATGTTTTGATTTACACGTGATTTTCGCAATTCAGGTGCTAGATCATTACCAACAGAGTCAAATAATCTTAACTTTGGCCAATAACCAGTCTTAAATTCGTAGATGTCAATGAAGTTTGACTCACTCACGCTATTTGAATACAGAATCTCTGGATTCGAGTCAGTCGTAACGTATTCATAATAAGTAATATTAGGTACACAGTTTATCCCATAAATAGCAACATAATCTTTACTACCAATGGTAAAGGGGTGTGCCTCTACAGAAATGCCACTACTATAGTTTGCAGAAAGTGGAAGCCATCGCAGATTTAGACCACGCTTAAACACTGCTAACCCCATAAAGTTTTCATATCGTTTATCAGTAAATGACACTAACATCCGATTATCAATTTTTTCAGTTTGTATAACCGTCACTTGTACATCATCATTAAAAAGATAATCTGTTAAGGTTTCAGAAATCTTTTGAGGTTCCGCCGATGAAGAATATTCCGTTCCATAAAGCCAAAAAGCTAGTATCACCGTTAATACTATTATGGCGATAGCTATTTTCCTATATTTATTCATCAATTTCTCCTCTAAAAATATTCTCTACAAAATCTTATGGCATTTTATTCTATAAATATGATAATAGCTACAAAGCTGTTCTCTAGAAAATCCGCGCATGGACGAGCGTCCTTTTGCGTACGGTTTCGCATAACTTCTCGCAGATTCCCGCTGCGCCCCAATCACATTCATCTGTTCTAAATGGCGGGAACCTGCTGTTCTACGATGTATCGTGCCCCGTGACTCAGACAGCGCCATGGACGGCGCTGCCTTGAACATTCACCTGCAGAACTTCCAGATCACAAAATAAGAATGATGCGTCGTAATTAATGTGATAGTAATACTTAAATGTATTCTGTCTTAAATTAGAAAGCACCTATTTTAATGCCAACAACAATTGTATGAATCATAACAAAAAATAAAAAAGCAGCTACTCCGATATGCAAATATCCTAATTTATATTTTTCTTTTTCCTGTGAAATAGTCTCCATACCCATAAATAGCATCATTAAGCTAAGACTTCCTTGCATAAAAATTCGAAGGAACCAGTTTTCTATATTAAAGAATGACAAAACCGCAAAAATCAATGTTGTAACGGAAAAAAATTTATATAAAATTCTTAATAGCCCCTTTTCCAACACGAATTTCATAAACATAAACCACACCTTCTTTTTGCTACGCTTTATGCTACAAGTGCGACCAGCAACCACACCGTAATCCGTACATGGACGCGCGGTCTTTGCGTATGGTTTCGGACGTTTTCGTGTTCCCGTAGCCCATACTACATTCATATTGGCAAAGTTACGGGAATGTGTTGTTATACGTCGTTTGGCAAAATAAAGCATTCACAAGTAATTAGTATTTGCACATCAATGTTCAACTCTCAACGATTTTTGGTAAGAATAATGAATCTTTCTAAGAGGACACCTACACTAATTCCAATACTATATGAAACTAAATCACTCCACAAAAAACTGTAACCCAAAACTAATCCGCCTAACCTTGTCTGTCTTAACGAGTCAATCCACTGTGAATGATACAATTGACTTATCTCAATACCGAAAGAAAACAAAAAAGCTAGTACTGCAATCCATCTTGTCTCTATAGTCCTAAATATGAGGCCGAAAAGGAAATAAACCATGAGTGCCCATAAAACATCACCCAAGTATATATTAATCCAATTAGGTAAATGTACTGACAAATATCTGGCGCCCAGACCTAGTATCACAACAATAATTACCAAAGCAAAATATGTAAAACCATTCCTCTTAACTAACATAATGGCAATCCTCTCAACGAATATTGCTATCTCTAAAAAACTCTTAGAGTTTGAAAGGGACTATATGATGAAAACTAATAATTTCCTTCATTATACATTCATTCTGAAAACAAATAGACCGAACATGACGTATAACTGTATTCCCGCATTTCGCAAATTCTCCAAATATGGAGGGATTGCGAACCTGTTTCGTATATCTTTATTGTACATGTCTTCGCCTTATTGGAATAAATATCCTTCTTCAGAATAGAAAAAGACAGAGAACAATGCACATTGCACCGTTCTCTGTCTTTTCGTTTCAACTGATAATTTGAATTTAAGCGTGAGCTTCTAACATTTTAACGAGATCAGCTTTTCCACGGAAGCCAACGATTTTATCAACCATTTGACCGCCTTTGAAAATACCGAGGGTCGGAATGCTCATAATTCCATACTTACCCGCAACCGGTCCTTGCTCATCAACATTCAGCTTACCGATTGTAATCTTGCCTGCATATTCTTCAGCCAGCTCTTCAACAATTGGAGCCACCATCCGGCATGGTCCGCACCAAGCTGCCCAAAAGTCAACTAAGACAGGCTTCTCTGAGCCCAAAACATCTTTCTCCCAATTTTCTGCGGTAAACGTTTTAAGATTTGCTCCTGCCATTTCAAATAAACCTCCTCAAATACTGTTTGTTTCACCCATTATAAAGATACTTATCCGTACCAGGGTTATCGAAACATGGAACCTAATAATTAACGGACAAATTTTGTGAGTACACTAATGAGTTCTTCGACAGCGGCATCTTTATCGTCTTCTACAAGTGCTTTCTCTAAACAGCCGCGTGAATGATGTTCGAAAATCATGGTACCCACCTTGTTAATCGCAGCTCTCACCGCTGCAACCTGAACCAAGACATCCGTGCAATACTTGTCACTCTCAATCATGCGCTGGAGTCCTTTGACCTGACCCTCAATTTTCTTCAGACGACGGATAAGATCTTCTTTCGCTGGGGAATAGGGACACTCATCATGCATATTATTCGCTCTCCCATATACCCGTAGGGGGTAGTTACATGTTCATTATATTCTCTAATATTTTCTCTGTCAAACTCTTTTTTGTTTAATTACATTTTTGTTTTGAGCTCAGGAATATTCGTTTTGATATGAAGCTCTTTGAGCTGTTTATCCGCTACTGGAGAAGGAGCTTGACTCATTAAATCTGAAGCGCTTTGCGTCTTCGGGAAGGCAATTACATCGCGGATTGTATCCTTTCCTGTAAGAAGCATGATTAAACGGTCTAGACCAAAAGCCATTCCGCCATGCGGAGGCGTACCATACTCGAAGGCTTCAAGTAGGAACCCGAACTGGGCTACTGCTGCTTCTGGTGTGAATCCAAGCAGTTCAAACATCTGCTCTTGGACTTCACGGCGATGAATCCGAATACTCCCGCCTCCTAATTCAACTCCGTTTAAGACCATATCATAGGCTTTAGCGCGTACTTTTCCCGGTTCGGTTTTAATAAGCTGTACATCTTCATCCATAGGAGCTGTAAACGGATGGTGAATGGCCACATACCGTTTCTCTTCTTCATCCCATTCTAAGAGCGGAAATTCGGTAACCCAAAGGAAACTTAACGCACCTTCAGGAATCAGCTCCAAGCGTTTAGCCAGCTCAAGACGAATATGACCCAGAGCATCAGCTACAACTACGGGTTTATCGGCAATAAAGAAGAGGATATCGCCGGCTTCACCGCGCATAAGCGTGATCAGTTGATTTAACTGATCTTCCGTAAAGAATTTGGCAATTGGAGATTTGACGCCTTCTTCTCCCAGAACAATATAAGCAAGACCTTTAGCCCCGAATTGATGTACATATTCGACCAGGCCGTCAAGCTCGCGGCGAGGCATTCCTGCACAGCCCTTGGCGCAAATTCCTTTAACTCGGCCTCCCTTAGCCAGGGTATCTGTAAACACTTTAAAATTGGAATCCTTAACAACCTCCGCAACGTCTACAAATTCCATGCCAAAGCGAGTATCCGGCTTGTCAGAGCCATATCGCTCCATCGCTTCTTGATAAGTTAAACGCTGGAAGGGACGAGATATATCTTTTCCCAATGTTTCCTTAAAAATGCGAACGATCAATTCTTCCATCATTGGTAAAATATCTTCGATCTCAACAAAGGACATCTCCATATCCAATTGCGTAAATTCCGGTTGACGATCCGCCCGCAGGTCCTCATCACGGAAGCAGCGTGCGATTTGGAAATATTTCTCCATTCCAGAAACCATGAGCAATTGCTTAAAAAGTTGAGGAGATTGAGGAAGAGCATAAAATTCACCAGGATGAACCCGGCTCGGGACAAGGTAATCACGGGCACCCTCAGGGGTGGACCTAGTCAACATAGGAGTCTCAATTTCGTAGAAACCTTTGCTGTCAAGGAAACGCCGCATAATTTGAGTGACTTGATGACGGGTTTTAAAAACCTTCTGCATTTCCGGACGGCGCAAATCAAGATAGCGATATTTAAGACGCACGGTTTCATCAACATCGACATCATCTTGAATATAAAAAGCAGGGGTTTTGGCTGTATTTAAAATTTCGAGTTCTTGAGCTACGACTTCAATTTCACCGGTAGCCAAATTTGGATTTGTAGCTCCGTCGGGTCTTTGACGAACTTTACCTAAAATCGAAACGACAAATTCAGATCTTAAACGTTCCGCTTCTGAGAAGTTAGGAATATCCGGGTTAAAAACGACCTGCACTAAACCTGAGCGATCACGAAGATCAACAAATATAACTCCGCCATGATCTCTGCGGCGCTGCACCCATCCTAATAAACGAACGGAATCTCCGATGTTGGAAACCCGCAAGCTTCCTGCTTCAATACGTTCTGCCAAAACTGTCATTATTGTTCCTCCCTATATTTCTGAATAAGTTCTTCTTCTGTCTCTGCAAAAGGCAATTCTGTTTGTTCGCCGAGGGTTAAGTCACGTAATATGACAACCTGCCGGTTCATTTCATCTTCTCCGATTATTGCGGCATACCGGGCTTGTGCTTTATCTGCTGTTTTCAGCTGTGCTTTTAGACTTCTGCCCAGCAAATCGATACTGGCGGGAATTCCTTTACGTCTTAACTGACTGACAAAGGTAAAGCATTTCTTCTGAGCCTCTTCACCTAAGGCGACAAAACGAACAAATTCTTTTTTCGTCAAATTGTTTAATGGGTTGGAGGCTTGTAAGGCCGCTAAAACGCGTTCCATTCCCATAGCAAAACCAATTCCCGGAGTTTGAGGACCTCCGACTTGTTCAACAAGCCCATCATAACGGCCTCCGCCGCAAATTGCGCTTTGCGCCCCGATATTTTCTACCAAAACTTCAAAGGCTGTCTTGCGATAGTAATCTAAACCGCGGACAAGACGCGGATCTACCTTAAAGCTTACCCCAGCCGCTGTCAAAAGCTCTTTTAATTCCTGAAAATGTTCCAAACAGTCCGGGCAAAGAGTATCTAAGGTAGTCGGTGCACCTTGTGTTATCTCTTGACAGGTTGGATTTTTACAATCCAAAATCCGCATGGGATTCCGTTCAAACCGATCCTGGCAATCCTTGCAAAGCTGTTCACGGCGCGGAGCTAAGAATTCCTGGAGCTTTGTCCGATGCACAGCACGACACGTTGGACAGCCTACAGAATTAACATGGACTTCCAGTCCTTTTAATCCTAACCGCGTATATAAATCCCAGACGAGTGTAATGACTTCAGCATCAACTATGGGCTTGTCCGCCCCAAGAACTTCAACTCCGAATTGATGAAATTGGCGGAAACGTCCGGCTTGCGGCCGTTCATAACGAAACATCGGTCCCATATAGAAAAGTTTGACGGGGAGCTGCCCCCCATATAATTTATTTTCTACATAAGCCCGACAAACCGAAGCGGTCCCTTCCGGCCGTAAAGTAACCGACCGATCTCCTTTGTCAAGAAAGGTATACATCTCCTTATTGACAATGTCCGTCGTCTCCCCTACTCCCCGTTGAAAAAGCTCCGTTGCTTCAAATATAGGGGTACGAATTTCCTCATAACCGTATTCTCGGCAAATTGTACGAATATGCTGTTCAAGGTCTTGCCATTTTTCAATAACGCCTGGAAGTAAATCCTGGGTTCCTTTGGGACGCTGAATACTCATATATATATAATCCCTCCTTTTAAAGCATAAAAAAAGCTCTCAATCCCTTGCCGATAAGCAAGGGACGAGAGCTCCCGTGGTGCCACCCTTGTTGACGAAAAATAAATTTTTCGCCCACTTTTTGGTTTTTAACGGAACCGCCCGACTCTTTTTCCTTTTCTTAGGGTGTCCTCCTAAGCGTCTCTCAGACCGGTTTCAGTCCTGCCGGCCCTCCCTGTTCGAGAGATATTGCACAGTCTCTTCCTAAGAATTTAATCAAGGAATCAAGATAAATATCCTTATAATTTTACATCATACAAAATATAGATAATCTTGTCAATCTAAAGAAACTATTATTAGATTTTAATATTCTGTGCATAATCTGTTCCTAATGTACAATTATACGTCTAATTATAGTTTTACATTTTTTCTATAGGAAAAGGTTACTCTAAAAAAAGAAACAATCCATAATTGTAAAACGAGGAGGAATTATTGTGACCAATAAAAAAACGGATAAAACCCGTACTCATGCACCCAATCCGGATGATAAAACCCCAAAGCCCAATCAGGCTGACCGTTATCTTAGTCCAGACTGATTGGATCAACAGAAGATACGTATTAAGGCCGGGGAAACCCGGTCTTAATTTTTAACTGCGTTTCCTGCGGGTGCGACAACATATAATCTCGAAATCGTAAATATAGCAACCGCTGTCCAGATAAAGCTAAAACTGAAAACGTGAACCATTGAAAAGCTTTCTTTATAAAGAAAAACTCCGAGAAGCAAACTTAATGTGGGAGAAACATATTGAATAAACCCGACTGTCGCAAACGGAATCGTTTTTGCTCCTTGCGCAAACCAGAGAAGAGGGGTCGCCGTAACAACTCCGCTGCCGGCAAGGAGCAGCATCGTCCAACCATTGATTTTTCCTAAATCGATTGCACCTTGCCCTTGAAAAAAAGTTAAGTAAATAAGCCCTGCAGGGACCATAATCAAAGTTTCAAGAGCAATTCCCGTCAAAGCATCCGCTTGAATCAATCGTTTCGCCAATCCATAAAGCGCAAAGGTTATAGCCAAGGATAAAGCAATCCAGGGTATCTTTCCGAATTCTACGGTTAAAATCAAAATTCCGATGGCAGCAAGTGCAATCGAAACAACCTGCCACCGATCCAGCCGCTCATGTAAAACAAGAATACCTAAAAGAACCGTGATTAACGGATTAATGTAATAGCCTAAACTTGCCTCCACGACATGATTACTGTTAACCGCCCAAATATAGATCAGCCAATTCAGGGTAATGATAAACGAACTTAGAACGAGGCTCAAAACAGTCGTAAGGTTTTTAAATAGGGACCATGTCTTACCCCATTGTTTTTTTAAGCTGAGAAGAACAGCGACAAAGACGAATGACCAGATAATCCGATTAGCGAGAATTCCCATGGGTGATATCGTGTTCAATTGTTTCCAATAGATTGGGAGCAACCCCCAAGCACTGAACGCCCCCATTGTGTAAATAATCCCTTTTGTCTGCTCAGAATGATTGTTATAATTCAGCATCCTTTATCCCCCAGAATTTTCGTGAAAGCTACGACTTATTTTATCGGATAACTAACCCCAAGATCAAGAAAATTTCATTTTTCGGTATGATTAATCCAGTCTTTGAGAATTTTCCACTCTTCTATTTTCCGTTCCAAGCTCATCGTATTTGCAGGGCTTGTCGAAGGAAGTGCCTTATATATCAATCCTTCCTTGAGATTCAAACCGACCTGACGCTGATATACGTCAAAGGCCTTTTGCCCGTTAAATGCCAGGTAGTGAATATTGGGATATTGGGCAAACAGCTCGGCAAACCTATTGGGTTCAGGAGATTTAATATTGGAGTCGAGGCTTCCCTCCCGCTCACAGGCTGCGATAACGTCCCAAAGAGCGAGTTGATTACGAAGGACAAATTCTAGTTTTTGAGCGTAAGAAATGTCCAACTGCTGTCGTCTGTTCGATTTATAATTATACTTCTCTTTATGTTCGTTCACTTGTGCATAATCTGACCGTTCAAGGACTTCTTTTTCGATCAATTCGTCTTTGTTATCTTGTCTGTTATCTTGATCAAACAGAATCTCCATAATCCGCCAAAATTGATTTCGAGAATTGGCATAATACTCCTGCCTTTTCAGTGACTCCTCGCTTGGCATAGAACCGAGAATCAAGATGTGTGAATGATGATCAATTACCGGTTTAAAACCTTGAACTATCATTACATCCTCCCCATAAATACATAAGGCATAAAAACATAAGACCGCCTTCTTCGAGGGCGGCCTTGCACTTCCCCAATCTTTAATCCAAGTTCTTCTTAAACTTTTTAGCCGCAAGTGCGATCAACAGAACCGCAAACACGCATAACGCCGCCGCATCCTGCCACAGATACTCAATTCCAATCCCTTTAAGGAAAATTCCCCGCACAATTTCAAGGAAATAGGTCAAGGGAAGGAGTCCGCCCAGGATCTGCAAAAACTTAGGCATGGTCTCTCGCGGAAATATAAAGCCTGATAAAAGAATGGACGGCAAGATCAGAAGAAACGTCATTTGCATTGCTTGAAGCTGAGTTTTTGATACAGTTGATATCAGAAGCCCAATCGCCAGAACTGTAAAAATAAAAATCGTCGCTAAAAGGATAAGCAGAGTGATACTCCCTTTGGGGTATACTCCAAACCAAAAGATTCCCACCACTAAAATGAGGGATAAGGAGATAAAACCAATCAATATGAACGGTACAAGTTTACCTAACAGCAATTCCAAAGAACGTACGGGTGTAACGACCAATTGCTCCATCGTTCCTCTTTCTTTCTCCCGAACCATCGAAAAAGCAGTCAGCATCGCAATAACATTTTGAAGAATAAGCCCGATTAAACCCGGAATGTTAAAAACTGTCGATTTCATATCCGGATTATACCAAACGCGAGTTTCTACATTGATCGGCATTGAGGAAGAACCAGTGCTTCCTTGTTCTTGCAGCCGTTCATTCTGAATCTGCAAAGACTTATTCAATCCCAGAAGTTGAACCGCCGAAGTGGCTGCCCTTGCAACCGTTGGATCAGAACCATCCATCAAAACCTGAACCGTAGCCTGTTCTCCCCCATTTAAATTCTTTCCATAATTCGGGGGAATCACAATGGCCACACGGGCATGACCGCGGTCCAGTTTGTCCTCAACTTCAGGGTACCCTTGGACATAATAATCGGGGTCAAGATAGTTCGTATTCTTAAAAGCCTGGATAATCTCACGACTTGAGGTGCTCTGAGACTGATCCCAAACCACTGTTGGCAAATGTTCAACATCAGTGTTCACTGCATACCCAAAAAGAAGAAGCATAATTACGGGCATTCCTACCGCGATTGCTAAGCTAGCGCGGTCTCTGCGGATTTGGATAATTTCTTTTTTTAGGATAGACACAAAACGGGTTATATTAAAATTGAAAAATCGCATCAGAGGGGCCTCCTTTGCGTAAGAGTCTGATTGCGCGGATCCTCTGGGGCTTCATGCTCAACATAATGAATGAAGAGGTCATCGAGGTTATCTTTTCCTTCGCGAGCTTTCATTTCTGCCGGTGACCCAAAAGCAATCAAACGTCCGTAGAAGACAAAACCGAGATAGTCGCAGCTTTCAGCTTCATCCATGTAATGGGTGCTCACAAGAATCGTTATCCCTTCACGCGAAAGCTGACGGATAATATCCCAAAAAACACGACGGGAAACCGGATCAACTCCTGCCGTCGGTTCATCCAAAACAAGGAGCTGCGGTTGATGGAGCAAGGCACATCCTAAGGCTACCCTTTGTTTCCATCCCCCCGATAGAGACCCTACAAGTTGGCTGAGCCGATCCTGGACACCCATCCGCTCGATGACTTCTGCTTTTCTCTTTTTTGCTTCCTGCCCTTTTAGGTTATAGATTCCTGCATAGAAATCGAAATTCTCGGCAACCGTTAAATCCTCATACAGGCTGAACTTCTGCGACATATAGCCGATCCGCTGTTTGATCTCCTCGGATTGTGTCAAGACATCATAGCCTAAAACTTTTGCTTTTCCTTCTGTAGGAAGCAAAACTCCGCAAAGCATTCGTATTACGGTCGTTTTCCCCGCTCCATTCGGTCCGACAAAGCCCAAAATTGAACCTGCAGGCAATTCAAAGCTAACGCCACTCACTGCGGTGTAATTTCCAAAACGCTTCATTAGCCCCTGGCACTCAATGGCGAGATTCATATTCTCACCCCTCACTGAAATAAAACGTCAGCAGGCATCCCCGCTTTAAGCACGTCTTTTCCCTCATTTAATTTAACCTTTACGGCATAGACCATTTTGGTGCGTTCTTCCTTAGTCTGCACGTTTTTAGGTGTAAACTCCGCCTGATCGGAGATATAGATAACCTCACCCTTAAACGTCTGGTTTGGATAAGCATCCACGCTGACACGGGCTGCTTGGCCAATCTTCACTAACTTAAGTTCAGCATCAGGGACATAGACCTTAATCCAAAGATCTTCCGGGTTGCTTAAGGTAATGATCGGCGCTCCCGGGTTGACGACTTGCCCCGGTTCCACATGGCGGTAAAGCACCACTCCATTAAGCGGGCTTTTAATGACCGTTTTTTCAAGCGACAATTGGGCAGCATTTACTCCCTGTTCTGCAACATTGGCCGCTGATTTCTGAGCCTCGATCGAAGGTTCGGTAAAGCCTGCCAAGGCCTGATCAAGGCTGGCCTGGGCTGCATCCACCTGAGCTTTAGCACTTTCATGCTGGGCGGTAACTGAATCCAGTTTATTCTGCTCAGCATCCACATCTTTCTTCGATATTGCCCCAGCACTGTAAAGCTGTTTTAAATCCGCTAGATTTTTTTCTTCAAACTGTACATTTTGAGCCAGCCCATCTTCTGTCGCTTGGGCCTGCGACAGGACAGCCCGTAAACGGCGAACTTCCTCCGAACGGGACCCGTTTAACATATCATTGAGTTTAGCCTGTGCCTGCTGAAGCTGTCCTTTGGCGCTTTCCAAAGAAATTTTTGCGGCCCGGTCATCTTGACGGGCAAGAACATCCCCGGCTTTCACACTCTGTCCTTCCTGAACAAGGACTTCCGTCAATTTTCCGCCTTGTTCCGGTTGAACCGGTACTACTGTCGTCTCAATCGTACCTGAATAAGTACGATCTCCAGATTTATTCCAGAGATTATTCTTGGTTCCCAGCCAAACGGCGGTTCCCAGAACTGATATAAAAAGAATTAGGGCAATGACTCTCCTTTTCATGGGTGTCTCCTCCTTGATCTAAACTACGAGCTCCATCGAGAAAAATCTGAATAACCCCTTTGATTTCTTCGCAGTTCTGTCGTGTTTCTCCCATCGGTGGAAATAAGGAAAGGGAAATGAGATAAAAGGCAAAGGCTCCGACTAAGGAACGGGCTAAAACCCAAGAATCCATATCTTGACGTAATTCTCCTTTTTTTTGCCGTTGCTCAATAAACCGGAGAAAAAACTTCTGGCTGGGGAGAATTACTCCATTCATTAAGGCTTCTTTTAATTCCGGGTGAAAATTAGCTTCCACCAAGATTACCTTTAACAGAGGGAAAATTCGTTGTACATGCCGCTGACGGTCTTCCATGATGATAAGCAGTACCTCTTCAAGCGGAAGCTTCTCATTTTCGGTCAAAAGCTCTTGCAATGAACCGGAAACTCCAGGCCCGACCAGATTCTGCATGAGTGGAATAATCGTTGCTAGAAGAATATCTTTTTTGGTTTTAAAATGCCTGAAAATCGTTCCTTCCGCTACGCCTGCCGCACGGGCAATCTCACTGGTTGTTGCTGCGCTGTATCCCTTTTCCAGAAAAATCGTTAATGCGGCTTTCAAGATGTTCCATTGCTTTTCCGTGAGTTGTTCATGAGGACTTCCTTCCCCCTGCCAGTGAAAATTAAATAATTTTTCAAATTCATCCATGGCGTTTATTCCTCTCTTATATTGAGTAAAAGCAATAATTAAGTGAGTACTTACTCATATTTTCCGCTAAAATTTTTTATTTGTCAATACTTAACTTCATAACCCGCGTTTGATGAATCTCTCTCCACCGTTCCAAATACACCTGCCAATTTGAAGGATGCTGAAGATTAACAAGCGAGTAATCCTCCGGATTAATGATTTTACTGGAAGCACCTGCCCCAAGTCCAATCACAGATTGACGTTCTTCCATAATTCCAATATTATAACCGCACTCTGCACCAGGCAAGGCAAAGCCAATATTCTCAAGATTCCCTGCAATATGCTTTTGCCGATAGAGGTAATAGGGATGCATGCCTAAAGCCTGGGCACTTGCAAGTACGCTTTTCTGCATGTCCTCCATTTCCCCGTTTAAATTCTGAACTAGCCCGGCTTCATGCTCTTTTGAGCCTCTTTTAATCGAAAGGACATGGACAGTAAGGTTATCCGGTTTTAACTCTCCGATTTGTTGAAGAGATTCTTGGATTTCATGAACACTTTCGCCCGGAAGGCCTAAAATTAAATCCATATTGATCTCCCACCCCGGTATTTCGCGGGCAAGAGCATAGATATTCACGATATCTTCAACAGAATGGGCTCGTCCAATCCGCTTCAATGTATGATTATGCATTGTTTGCGGGTTAATGCTTAAGCGGTTAACCCCTTGTTCGCGAAGAGCTTGAAGCTTATCCTTCGAAAGTGTGTCTGGACGTCCGGCTTCTACAGAGAATTCAAGGTCCTCTGACATTGGAATATTCTTGCGGATCCATTGCAATAAATCGGTGAGTTCAGAAATAGTGAGAATCGTAGGAGTGCCCCCACCCATATAAAAAGCACTTGTAAAGCATCCGGTTTCCTTCATCCACGCGCCCGTAATCCGAATCTCCTCATAAAGCCCCTTTAAATAAGCATGAAGCGGTTCTCTTCCTCGCTGCAGGGAATAGGCGGGGAAAGAACAATAGGTACAACGCGTTGGACAAAAAGGAATGCCGACATAGACAGCGACCTGCTCCGGATGGGCCATTATCTTTTTAAGGAAAGGACGCTGAATCTCCACAACTTTTTGCAAAAGCCGGACTTTATCCTCTCTTATTAAATAGTATTTCTCTAAAATACGTTGTGCTTCCGCTTTTTCAATTCCCAAGTCATTTAAGCGATGTAAAATTTTGCTGGGTCTTATACCTGTTAAAATTCCCCAGGGCGGTATATGTCCGGTAACTTGAGCCAGTAAATGAAAGAGTCCATGTTTAAGCAAAACCTTGCGTTCCGTTTCTTTCCCTGCCTTAGGGGAGGCAAGAATAGCCTCAATCTCCTGGTCATTCAGCTTAATTTGATCTGTACCTCTTGAATTGAACTGCGCATAAACCTGTTCCTTATAAAAACTCGCCGTAACAGAATATGGCCGCTCTGAGAAAGCTGCCTCAACCTCGATAACAGACGCTCTAGCCAAGACAAGCTGGTCAGCAGCATCGCGCTTATCATCCGAAGCCGAAGCAGCAGGGGCTGAATTGAATGAATCCCAAGATTCCGCAGCTTCAATAATCCGTACTTTAGTCTCCGGAAAAAAAGCACGGATTAAGGAAAGTCCCGCTTCCAATTCGGAGCGGGAAAAACTTTTACTTGTAAGTTTAAGATTGTGAGGCCGAGTAATCATTTGATGGTTCCCTGTAAAAACGGATTTTCTCTTTTTTCCTGACCAATTGTCGTCGCTTCCCCATGTCCGGGAAAAACTAAGGTGTCTTCAGGCAAAACCATCAATTTTTTTTGAATGCTGTCGATGAGCTGTTCATAATTGCCTCCTGCAAAATCCGTGCGGCCAATTGAACCGGCAAAAAGCGTATCTCCGCTTATAAGCCCATCAGGGGTCAGGAAGCAGACACCCCCTTGGGAATGTCCTGGGGTCGCTAGAACCGATAGATTAAGATTTCCAACCATGAAATTCTGACCGTCTTCAAGGTAGAAATCAACAGGTCGAACTGTGATCAAAGGTCCAAACAAGGTCGAAAGATTTTTCTTGCCATTCGTAAGCATTCCTGCATCTCCCGCATGAATGCCCACTTTGATCCCAAATACATCTCTCAGCTCATCTACTGCGCCAATATGATCCGGATGTCCATGCGTAAGTAAAATATATTCCAACTGGTATCCCTTTTCGAGAACCCAACGCTGAATTCGCTTTGCCTCCGCCCCGGGATCAATCAATATGGCCTTTTTGGTTTCCGGACAGCTGAAAATATAACAATTTGCTCCCATTACGCCCATTGCACGACTTTCAAGCATTATGCTCATCTCCCTTTCTAATCACGTTCCAAAATCTTAACTAGAAGGTCTTCTCACTATCTAAAAGTAAAGTTACTGGTCCGTCATTGACTAAATCTATCTTCATATCCGCCTGAAAAATTCCTGTCTCGACTGAAACTCCGCGTGCAGCGATTTTAGCCGCTGCCTCGTCATAAAGAGCTTTCGCCTTTTGAGGGGGGGCAGCTGTTGAAAAACTGGGACGTCTGCCTTTTCGGCAATCTCCATAAAGGGTAAATTGAGAAACAAGCAGTATTTCGCCCTTTTCCTCAAGGATTGAACGATTCATTTTTCCCTCTTCATCTTCAAATACCCTTAAACCAATGATTTTATCAACCATCCAATCCAAGTCTTGTGAAGAGTCCTCCCTACCTACCCCAAGCAAAACCAAAAAACCTTTTGCAATTTGGCCAACGGTTTCACCGTCGACGCGAACAGCAGCTCTGCTTACACGTTGCACTACACTCCGCATGATTATCCTCCCGAATAAACGCGTTCGACAGAAGTTACATCTTTAACCTTGCGTACCTTTTGCATGACATTATATAAGTGACCCAAGTTTCTAATCTCAATGCTTAACTGGATATGGGCCATTTTATCTTTGCTTACCCGAGCATTGATTCCTAAAATATGGGTACGCGTCTCCATAACCACATTCATTACGTCCGTAACGAGTCTAGCTCGGTCTAAACCGAAAATTTCAACATCGACCGGATAAATCGTATCAGCCTGGGCGTCATCCCAAACCACCTCGACCATTCGATTCAACTCATCTTCATGGTGTGCTTTTATATTATCACAATCTCGGCGATGAATCGATACACCGCGCCCGCGTGTAATATAGCCTACAATATCATCCCCCGGCAGTGGATTACAGCATCGGGAGAACCGGATAAGAATATTATCCACGCCTTTGACCCGAACCCCTTGGCTCGCTTTACCGTAAGTATTTGACGGTTTAGCCTCTCCCTGCTGGAGCGATGCTAATTGGAGCTTTTCCTTTTCTTCCTTGCTTAAATCATCCCGCAGTCGCGTCAAAACTTTAGTAACAGTGACCGCTCCATCCCCCATAGCCGCATAAAGATCTTCCAGTGTAGCAATATTATAACTTTTAGCAATCGCCATAAGGGTCTCGGGCTTAAGAAATACAGCGGGATCAAATCCAAGCTTCCGGGCTTCGCGCTCTAAACCCTCGCGGCCCCGAACAATATTTTCTTCTCGTTTTTCTTTTTTGAACCATGCACGTATCCGGTTTTTGGCTTGTGAGGTTTTGACAAAGGACAGCCAGTCCCGGCTCGGACCGTTTCCCTGTTTTGACGTCAGTATTTCAACAATGTCTCCATTGGTCAGTTTCGTTTCGAGTGGAATAATTCGGCTATTGATCTTTGCTCCCACACAACGATGTCCTACATCCGTATGAACGCGATAAGCAAAATCAACGGGGCAGGAACCTGCCGGCAGCTCAACGACATCGCCTTTAGGTGTAAACACGAAGACAGTATCCGCAAAAAGATCGATTTTCAAAGACTCCATGAATTCTCCTGCATCCCGAGAATCATGCTGCCACTCAAGAAGCTGACGAAGCCAAGAGAGCTTTTGTTCAAAACTGCCGGACTGAGCTTTGCCGCCCTCTTTGTATTTCCAGTGCGCCGCAATACCATATTCAGCCGTACGATGCATTTCCCAAGTTCGAATCTGTATTTCAAACGGTTCTCCATGCGCACCGACAAGCGTTGTATGCAGTGATTGATACATATTCGGTTTAGGCATCGCGATATAATCCTTAAAACGCCCGGGAAGCGGTTTCCACATGGTATGAATGATACCTAGCGCACCATAACAATCATTGACTGAATCCACAATAACACGAATTGCCGTTAAATCATAAATTTCACTCAGTTCCTTCTTCTGAGTGACCATTTTCCGATAAATGCTGTAAAAATGCTTCGGCCGTCCGGCAATATCAGCCTTTATTCCAACTTCTTCAAGCCGGGGCCCCAGCTGCTCAATCACTTCATTGATATGAGCTTCCCTCTCACGGCGCTTAAAGGCAATCCCTTCCGACAAATCATAATACTCTTGGGGCTTTAAATAACGAAAAGAGAGGTCTTCCAACTCCCATTTAATGCGAAATATCCCTAATCGGTTAGCAAGAGGAGCAAAAATCTCTAAAGTTTCGCGAGCAATCTCTTTTTGCTTTTCTACTGTATGATATTTTAAAGTCCGCATATTATGAAGGCGGTCTGCCAATTTGATGAGGATTACACGAATGTCCTTAGCCATGGCTAAAAACATCTTGCGCAGGTTTTCAACCTGCTGTTCGACTTTTGATTTATATTCGATCCGTCCGAGCTTCGTAACGCCGTCCACCATTAATGCGACCTGAGGACCAAACTCCTTTTCAATATCAGCAATGGTGTACTTCGTATCTTCTACCACATCATGAAGAAGGGCAGCCGCAAGCGTCGCTTCATCCATTTCCAATTCAAGCAGGATTTTAGCCACTTCAAGAGGGTGCTGGATATAGTCTTCTCCCGAATTGCGAAGTTGTCCTCGGTGTGCTTCTTCTGCAAAACGATACGCTTTTTCCACCAATTCTGAACCTTTTGGAAAAACTTTTCGCACACTCTCTAAGAATTCGCTTTCCGACATTCCTTAACCCCTCTCATTAATACTGCACGAGTGAAAAGACCGGATATTTTTTGAGCTTCTCACGTCCGCCCAACTCACTCAATTCGATTAGAAAGCTCATTCCTACAACTTCAGCACCAATTTTTTCAGCCAGACGAGCTGTTGCGAGCATCGTTCCACCTGTCGCTAAGAGATCGTCGACGATAGCAATTCTCTGACCTGCGTGCAAATCAGCCGCATGAACTTCCAGAGTATCTGTGCCATACTCTAGCTCATACGTTTCACTGACTGTCTCGCCAGGGAGTTTACCCTGCTTACGTACGGGCACAAACCCAACCCCTAAAGCATAGGCAAGAGGGGCTCCCAACAGGAATCCTCGGGCTTCCGGTCCAAGAATCAGTTCTGGTTTCCATGGCAGGACTTTATCAACTAAGGCATCAATTGCTTTATGATACGTTTCTCCATTTTTTAATAGAGAAGTAATGTCTTTAAAGGATATACCCGGTTTCGGGAAATCCTCGATCACGCGAATTTTCTGCGCAAAATCCATGAATCTGCCGCCTTTCTTTCGTCTATACTATAATTTACACCATTTAATGGTCATACGTCAAAAATTCCGAACCAGAACTCTTTTCCAGCTTGGACCAAGGAGCTCTCACAAATTCTTCGGCAAAACACCGCAAATTCTCCCAAGTTTGCTTGCCCACATGATAACGCAAGGATGAGTCTAAATCTAATTTTTCTCGTGTTGGAATCCATTCGATGGATATCCGCTTTGTTCCTCCTAAAATCTTGATTAAGCCCAATTCTTCAAAGATTTTAAGCGCTTCCAGCGAATCCTCATTCTTTTGATCATCCACTGCCCAGAAAAATCGACGATGCCCATCTGCATCTTTCGCTGATTGAGCTAAAGAGCGATAAATCTTGATCAGTTTTTCGCGCGATTGATAGCCTGCCCTCCGTTGCACTTCTTCAGCGGTCAGCTTCGATTGAGCTATTGCCCAGCACGAAGAAAGATGTTCTGAAAACAGCGGAGTATTTATGCACTGCCATTCTTCCCAATCATGCGGCAGCCCCAGGAAAAGAATAAAAATCCAAGGTTCATCTTGTTCCGTTGGCGGCACTTTTCCCCGCACTCGGTCTTGATCCAAAGGATGTTTAAGAAATTCGTCCAAAGAAATCCAACCGGGCTGCGGCAGCAAACCATTCCATACTCTTACAAGATGATATTGCTCTGGTGTAATCCCTGCCTCATGCGTTAACGCGTGTAACCACTGCTCACAGCCATAAATCCGCCAATCATAGCCAGTTAAGGGCTCAGCCGAAGTCGCGGCAATTTCAGTTTCACCCTGTAAAAGTGCCTGAACAGCAGCATCTTGAGTAAGATTTCTTTTCTGCCAGGTTGCCTCTGGCTCAATATCCTTAAGAATCAACTGAACCTGATCCGGTCCGCGAAATGTATTCCAGTCCAATCCAAAGGTAATATCCACATTTTGCATTTGCTGAAGGTTTTCTGCCTCTTCTCCTCTGCGAAAGGCAATTCCCTCCCATTCGCCGTTTGAACCAAAAAGACACTTCAGATGTGCTTTATCTTTACCGACTGTATTTATGCTTTGCAATGGAAACTGTTCTCCTGCCAGTACTGGACTTGGATTGCCGAACCCAAAGGGAGCAAGCTGCTCCAATTGCGATAACAGGTCTCCATTTACCGAAGATAGGGAAAGAATTTGATCGACTTTTACTCGCTCATAAAAAAGGTCCTCTGGAAAAACCTCCGCAGTCTTATTAAGACCTTCACGCAACGCTGAAATATTGGAACATTTTAAGGAAAAGCCCGCAGCTTGACTATGTCCGCCAAATCGTTCCAGTAAATCAGCCTGTTCTTTAAGTGCATTTAATACATGGTAACCTTGAATTCCTCGGGCAGACCCTTTGGCTTCTTCACCATCCTCAGAAAGCAAATAAACAGGGCGATAAAAGCGTTCCACTAAGCGTGAAGCTACAATTCCAATAACTCCATGGTGCCAATGGGGTGCCGCAAGAACGATAACACGAGGGAGAGGCTGCTGCTCGAGCATAGCAAGGGCTTCCTCCAATATCTCCTTCTCCGTGTCCTTCCGCTGAGCGTTTTCTCGACTTAAAAAACGAGCTAACTCCTGACTGCGTTCAGGATTACCCGTTATTAGCAGCTCTAGGGCTGCTTTCGCGCTCTCCATTCGACCTGCCGCATTGATTCGCGGAGCGACTAAAAAGGCAATCTGCCCTGACTTAATCGGCTTACGATGAATCCCGCATTCCTCAAGCAAAGATTGAACACCTAAATGAACGGTTTGCTCCATTTGCTTTAACCCATAAGATACGATAACTCGATTTTCATCAATCAACGGAACGATATCGGCAATTGTCCCTATTGCCACAATATCAAGGATTTCGAGCTCTGTAAGGATATCATCCCTTTTTACGCTCACATCGGCAAAACGCTCAAGCAAAGCTTGAGCCAGCTTAAAAGCTACTCCAACCCCTGCAAGCTCACGAAAAGGATAACCCGAATCAGGCACTTTAGGGTTTAAAATTGCAAGCGCCTCAGGCAGCTGCTCCGGCGGTTCATGATGATCTGTAAGAATAACCTGTATGCCCAGCTCCTTTGCATAGCGCACTTCCTCGACTGCCGTTATCCCGCAGTCAACCGTAATAATCACTTTAACCTTTGCCTGGGCTGCTTTGAGAATAGCCTCTTTATTGAGTCCATATCCCTCATCCATACGATTGGGAATATAAGCGACCGTTTGGAAATCTAAATCCTTCATAACTTTATACAGCATAGCTGTACTTGTCACGCCATCTACGTCATAGTCCCCGTAAATTAAAACCTTTTCATTTTGACATTTGGCCAATTCAAGCCGTTCTATCGCCTTGTTCATCTCTCGAAAAGCCCACGGAGAATGTAAATTAAGCAGGGATGGTCTTAAAAAGTCCACCACCTGCTTCTTTGAATGCACTCCACGACGAGCTAAGATGTCGGCGACGACCGGCGAAAGCCCTAATCGTGTTTGAATTGTATCCGAAATTCGTTTAACC
The DNA here is from genome assembly GCF_049860565.1 of Desulfitobacterium nosdiversum. Lineage (GTDB taxonomy): Bacteria > Bacillota > Desulfitobacteriia > Desulfitobacteriales > Desulfitobacteriaceae > Desulfitobacterium_A > Desulfitobacterium_A nosdiversum. The sequence continues at coordinate 1,959,238 of NZ_CP172056.1, read as the reverse complement.
GGCTGTGGTTTTATCCAAATCTTTTTCAATCTAATTCCCCCACAGCTCATTATAAGCCAGCCTGAAAAGCTCTTGCAAGAAAATCCTTGTCTTAATTCTTTTGAAGTACAGTTTTATCTTCTAAACTTCTATTGCATCCCGCCTGAATATTGTCACAAGCAAGGCATTTTGAGGAACTATCCGAGCATGGCTCGGTATGGATCAGGATATTCGTTCTTGGCAGTTTTTCTTTGATTTCCAGTTCAATTTGATCACAAAGCTCATGGACATCAAGAACCGACTGGTACTTGGGAACGACTAAATGAAGATCAATATGACGCTCTGAGCCAGACCGGCGGGTTCTTAATTTATGGAATTCAACAAATTGACCAGAATATTTATCCAGTACTTCAATAATGATTTGATATTCTGCCGGTTCAATGCTGACATCGACTAAAGGCATAAAGGCTTCTTTCGTCAAATCATACGCAGTTTTAATAATCAATAAGGCTACAAAAATTGCCACGATGGGATCGAAAATAGTCCAGCCCGTAACTTTCATGAGAAGTAAACCCAAAAATACTCCTGCCGAGGTATAAACATCTGTTCGCAAATGCAATGCATCTGCTTCCAAAGCAACGGAATCCGTTCTCTTAGCGACCCGCATCAGTAGCGTCGATACAATGAGGTTAGCCGTTGCAGAAAAGCCCATGATGAGAAGACCCCAACCGATTTTTTCAACGTTTACGCCTTCAGTCAGTTTATGAATAGCTTCGTTGATAATCATAATGGCTGCCACAAAAATAAGCAGCGCTTCGACTGTTCCAGAAACATTCTCAATTTTTCCATGTCCGTAAGTATGCCTCGCATCTGCCGGTTTATCTGATTCCCGCACTGCAAAAAGAGCGATGATTGCAGCCATCAGGTCAATCCCCGAATGGATCCCTTCTGAGAGAATACTGACTGAACCGCTGATAAGACCAATCACTACTTTACCCACAGTTAAGACCGTATTAGATAAAACCGAAATTGAAGCAACTTTAGTTTTTTCTTGCATTTGAAACTCCTCTTTACTCTTAATCAAGGTTATAGGATAAAATAAAAAGGGCTTCCCAACGGAAGTCCCACGAATTTCTTCGCTGCCCTTTTCATAAGGCCCAGCACAAGCCTGACGCTTATATATTATAATCATAAAGTAGCAAAAAAGTTCATGATAGTCAAGCTTTTTAAAAAATTTTATTAAATAATTTTTAGGACCCTTTACTAAGTTAAACTAGAACATTGCCAAAGATAATCCAACTTATTCCCAGCAGCGTTCTCCATAGAATCGGCGCAATTCCCCAAAAGATCTGTTTCTTGCCGCTTAACTTAACAAGTCCGGTTCCGCTTACAAGAGCCCATACAATCAAAGCTATGAATGGCGACAGAAAGGAACCGAAAACGACCAGGCTGGTCATTCCTCCGGCTAAGCCCATAATAAAGTCATTTTGCTTTGCCTTTTGGCTCAACCAAAGAAGAAACAACGCAGCCGTAAAAACACAAAGGAGAAACGGAATCTCCCATACCCAAAAATTTTCTTGCCTTGCCAGCCAAATAAGTATACTAAGAATGATCGCGGCACCTGTAATACCACGAATTCCAGCCACAACTGTCATTCCTGCTGCTAAAAGGAACAGCCCTTCTATTATTAAATAGATCAAAAACGTCAAGGGCACTCTCCTCCTTTAACTCTTGCTTTGTCCTTAATATCTCCACGCCAAGAGCTGCTTAAAACTTTATAAATAGATTATCCACAATTGTCATTTTTTGTATACGTTGCATATTTTATACTATCTTTTAACTCTTTCTCAAAACACTATACTTTAAAGGGGGTCTTCTCTATGTGGTGGCGTTTCTGGGGTTTTCCTCGTTTTCCTTTTTTCGGTTTTCCGTTCTGGGGCTTCCCGTTCTGGGGTTTCCATCGTAGGTGGTGGTGGTAATCACATCTTTTAGATCTTAAGTCTTATGCTCTCAAATATGTGATATAGCTGTTCAGACTGCTTGCCCAGCCAAGCAGTCTTTTTTATGAGTTTGCTGCATTACACTGAAAAAGGGGCTGTTTTGCAACAGCCCCCTCATTTTCACACGTTATAAGATTTCAGATTAAAATATAACGCCTAATGCGATAAGAATCAGAATTGCAATAGCGATGACACCAACGCCAATTCCTACACCTGAAAAGCCGCCATAACCACAACCATAACCGTACATAATTTCACCTCCAAAGAATTATTACTCTATCTGCAGTTTAAATAAACTTAGAAAACTATTCCTAAAGCGATCAATAAGAGAATTATAACAACAATTATCGCAATTCCTGCACCTAGACCTGCTCCTGCTACGCCAGCACCGAATGCCATGATGAGAGTCCTCCTTTGTGTTTGGTAATTACTGGATTTATACTTTAAGATATTCCGCACCGAGAAAGATGTGAGATGTCCTATTAGAAGCCCAAAAAAGATCCTGCAAAAATTGAATTTTACAGGATCTTTGAGTATAAATTCTGATCTTTGGGACCATTCCTTTGGTAAGTATCTTTTAAAGTTCTTTTGCCGGTATAGGACCACGGGAAAGAGCAATTTTTCCTGTACGCACAATTTCGATAATACCATAGTCTTTCAGAACCTCACAGAGAGCATCGATCTTGCTCTCTTCACCCGTCAGTTCAATGACCATGGTTTCACGGTTTACGTCCACGATCTTGGCTCGGAAAATATCTACAATATCAACGATATTGGAACGAAACTCGGCATTGGCCTTAACCTTAATCAGGGCAAGATCACGCTGAATCGAATCTCCTGAAGTTAAATCCACAATTTTAATGACATCAATCAATTTGGAAAGTTGATTGACCACCTGCTCTAACTCGTTTTGCTCATCGGCTTGAACAACAATAGTGATGCGCGTCGTATCAGCTTCTTCTGTATAACCTGCAGCTATGCTTTCAATATTAAAGGCACGGCGACTGATAAGACCCGAAATATGGGTCAAAACACCAGGCCTATTTTCAACAAGAACACCTAAAGTATGCTTCATTCCCTTAACCTCCCATTATCATTTGATCCAGGCGAGCCCCAGCCGGAACCATGGGGATTACATCTTCATCCTCGGGAATCCGAATATCAACGACAATTGGTCCCTCAACAGCTAAGGCTTTTTCAAGTGCCTCTTCTAATTCCTCAGGACGATTGACTCTCATTCCCTGAATTCCCATTGCATCTGCAAGCTTAACAAAGTCGGCATGACCTTCTAATCTGGAATGAGCGTAATGTTTATTGTAGAACATTCTTTGCCATTGCGAAACCATGCCCAGAACTTGATTATTGATAATGATAATTTTCACAGGAAGATTCAAATCTGCGATCGTTGATAATTCTTGGCAATTCATCATAAATCCGCCATCTCCGGCAATTACAACAACCTTTTTATCCGGCAATCCCACTTGTGCACCCATGCCTGCGGGCACCCCATAGCCCATTGTCCCGAGTCCTCCGGACGTCAAAAAATGTCTTGGATGTTGGAAATTGAAGAATTGAGCCGTCCACATCTGATGCTGACCTACATCAGTCACAACGATCGCATCGCCGGCGGTGAGCTTGCTGATACATTGGATAACCTCTTGCGGCATCACCTGATTGGGACGCTGAGTGAAGCTTAACGGCATTTTTTCTTGTGATTCTTTAAGCTGAATCCTCCATTCTGGATTCTTTCCTGCCCATTCCCCGGCAGGCCATTTCTTTACTTCATCAAGCAAAGAAGGAACGGTCCAGCGCAAATCCCCAACAACACGCGTATCAACAATAATATTCTTGTTGATTTCTGCAGGATCAATATCGCAATGAATAAGCTTAGCGTTTGGAGCAAAATGTTCAACTAGCCCTGTGACCCGGTCATCAAAACGAACCCCGATCCCCAACAATACATCGCAGTCAATTGTGGCCATATTGGCTGTATAGGTTCCATGCATGCCAACCATCCCAAGATTAAGGGGATGGTCTCCCGGGATACTTCCGAGACCCATCAGACTTGTAATCACCGGTATTTGTGTATAGTCGATCAATTCTCTCAAGGCAGGTGAAATATCAGACAGATTAGCTCCGCCTCCTACAAAAATCAGAGGTTTTTTAGCCTGAGCTAAATCCTGTGCAACGGATCTAATAAGTTCCGTGTCTCCTTCAACAATGGGGCGATATCCTCGAAGAACAACTTCTTTCGGATATTCAAAATCAAGTTCCGCCGCAAAAATATCTTTGGCAACATCAATTAAAACGGGGCCAGGGCGCCCGGTTCTTGCAATATAAAAAGCTTCCTTCATCACATGGGGAATTTCACGGACATCTTTAACAAGATAATTATGTTTTGTAATCGGAGTTGTTATCCCCCGAACATCCGCTTCCTGAAAAGAATCGCGCCCGATCAAGGGTACTGCCACTTGACCTGTAATCGCTACAAGAGGTATAGAGTCCATATAGGCTGTCGCAATTCCCGTCACTAAATTTGTCGCGCCAGGTCCTGAAGTGGCCATGCAAACCCCGACTTTACCTGTGGAGCGTGCATAACCGTCTGCGGCATGAGCGGCTCCCTGTTCATGCCGCGTTAGGACATGAGGGAACTTCGCTTCATACAAGGCATCGTAGAGCGTTAGAACCGATCCCCCTGGGTATCCAAAAACAACCTCGACTCCTTCACATCTCAAGCTCTCAATAATAGCCTGAGCTCCTGTCATTCTCATAAACGCCCTCCTCAAAACCTTTTTAAGTATTATAGTACACTGAGAGAAAAAATGCACTATCTTATTAAAGAAGATGTGCGAAAACTTAGAAAAAAGAGCCTCGAGCAACTATACTCAAGACTCCTTCTAAACAAAACTCGGACTTGGATTAAGCTTTCGCCATCTTCCCGCCGCGACGCGGCCCCATACGATGTTTAATCTCAACAAGGATTTGGCTCGCATTGAAGATCGAAGAATACGCTCCGCTAAATACTCCAATCAGCATGGCTAAAGAGAAAACACGTGTCGATTCTCCACCCAAAATAAAGACTGAGAACAAAGCAATAAGCACGGTAACAACCGTATTGATAGACCGCCGCATGGTCTGCCAGATCGATTTATCCACCATATCCTCATACGTTTGGCCGCGTTTCAAGCGAAGTTCATTTTCACGAACACGGTCAAAAATAACAACCGTATCATTGATCGAGTATCCGAAGATCGTTAAAACAGCAGCAACAAACGAGGAATCAATTTGCCACTGAAAAAGAGAAAACAATCCTACTGTCACGAGAACATCATGGAGCAATGCGAGAATCCCTGAAATAGCATAAACGAACTGGAAGCGGATAGTAATATAGATGATCATTAAGCCCATGGCAATAACAAGAGAAAGAATTGCATTTTTAGTCAATTCTTGACCAATTGCAGGTCCAACCTTATCTTCTTTAATGTTGGCCCTATCAAAATCACCGACTTTAGTTTTCAGCGCATCCAACAGACTATTTCTCTGATCCTCATCTAAAGCTTTTGTCCGGATGAGTGCTTGCTTATCTCCTGAAAGCTGAACTGGGCCTTCCAGCCCCACGGATTTCATCGTATCCGTGATTGCAGTCTGAGTTACAGCTTTGTTAAACGGAACCTCAAGCATCGTACCTCCTGTAAAATCGATACCCAGATTTAACCCTTGAACAAATAAAGAAATTATCCCTGGTACAATGATCAACAAAGAAAGAGCAAACCACCAGTACCTCTTTTGGACAATATTAAAGTAAAGAGGATGAAGCTTTTGGACTTCTTCATAGGTTTCAAGATGAACTGCCGAAGTGCGAGGAATCTTGTTCGTTGTATTTTTACTCTTATCAGCCATTTTCTGCTTTCCTCCTTACTCCAAACCATGAAGTTTTCATTTTAGGATTAATTCCTACGACCCAACGTAGAATTGCACGGGTAAATGTAATTGCTGTAAAGAGACTGGCAAGAATACCCACGGCCAATGTAATCGCGAAACCTCTAATTGAGCTTGTCGGAGAGAAATAAAGGGTTATCGCAGCAATCAAGGTCGTAACGTGAGCATCAATGACTGTAATAAAAGCCCGGCTGAATCCGGCTTCGACCGCAGCTCTGAGTGATTTCCCCTCACGAATTTCTTCCTTTACGCGTTCATAGATAATAATATTAAAGTCGACGGCCATACCTATCGTCAGAATCAAACCCGCTATTCCCTGCAGCGTAAGTACTGCCCGCATTAAATATAAAACCCAGAGGACAATAAGTCCGTATACCAGAAGTGAGAAATCCGCAACGACACCTGGCAAAAGATAAAACGCAAGCATGAATAGGAAAATAAAGATTAAGCCATAGGCCCCGGCATGCAGACTTTTACCGAGAGAATCCGCTCCTAGGGAAGCTCCAACTTGGCGTTTCTCCGCAATCGTCATACTCACTGGCAAAGATCCGGAACGGAAAAGGACTGCATAATCAGCAGCTTCCTGCAAGGAAGCGTAATGCGTGATCTCAGCTTGTCCATTGACAATAGGCTCATTAACTGTTGGACCTTGCAAAAACTTATCGTCAAGATAAATTCCTAATGGCTGTCCTACAAGCTTTGTTGTCGCATCTGCGAATTTTTTTGCACCCTCAGAAGAAAACGTTAAATTGACGACATAACCCTGATTTTGTGAACTGCTTCCAGCCCGGGCATCTTTTAAATCTGAACCTTCAAGCAATACGTTTCCTTGAGGGTCGCGGAAGGTTAATTTTGCTGTAGTTTTTAATACATTAACTGCTTTGTCAGGGTCCTGTACCCCTGCTAAATCAACAATTATGCGTTTATTGGCATAATCCTCTTGAACAATAGGTTCTGATAACCCCATTTCATTGACCCGTTTTGATATGATCGCCTTGGCATTGTCCATATCGTCTTTAGAAACCGCTTTCCCATCTTTTCCCGGTTCAGCTTGCAATACTAGATGAACACCACCACGCAAGTCAAGTCCCAACGGGATTCCTTTTTGGGGATCCGTAAGGGGTTTAAATGAGAATGCGACAGCGACAGCTACCAGCAAAATAACTGCTGCAAGCTTAAGGATATTTCCCCTCTTCATTCGTTTTCCTCCCTTATTAATTGAATGGGACTTGCCCACACCAAACCTAATTATAAGTCTTGGTTTGTCCAAGTGTCAAATCGTACATGGCGAAACAAATTACAATAAAGAACAGCTATGGAAGCTTAAAGCAATTTTACGTCATTGATCTTCAGTTCGAATCGTGTTTCCAAAAAATTTGCTGCTTTGCGGCATAAAAGCATTCGGGCCATAAAGATTTCGAAATAATCCATAACGGGACAGAGTTCCGTATTAATGGTAATTTCTAAAGCAATTCTATCCTTAGGATAAACACGAATAAAGGAACGTTCCACGGCATAATTTACCCGGTCGTGGATATCAAAGGTTGCGAGATCCGGGTTCCTTACACGAGATCGATGAACATCGGATTTATCGGCTAAAATCAAAGCAGCAGATACATTGTTTACAGGGTGACCATCAGTTTCATCATGATTTCCTATTGCCCCAATGACAATGGCAATTTCCTCCGGAATCATCCCATGACGCTCCAAAATATTTGAAGCCATAATAGCCCCCGTCTGAGCATGGCTTACCCGATTGACCGCATTCCCGATATCATGGAGATAGCCGGCGATCGCTGCCAGTTCACACTCCCTTTGAGAGAACTCCAGTTTCTCCAAAATATTTGAAGCAATATGGGATACTAAGCCAACATGCCGCAGACCGTGCTCAGTATAACCAATCGCTTCTAAATGTTTATTTCCACCCTCGATATAACCCTGAACGATAGGATCCTCTTTAAGTTGGGCAAGGGTTAATTTACTCATTTCCAATTCCCCCTTCTTGAAGTATTCGCAGCCGATAACAGTTCATAGCTGTAATACCCAGATCCTCTAACAATCCATAATTGGCCCATGCGCCGATAGCAGCACCAAGCCCCGGCACCATCTGGAGCATTTTGCGAAAATCAATAGCATCCCGATATTCCTGTTGGAACTGTTCCCAATTAATCTGTTCTAAGGATTTCTCTTCCGGGAATCGAGCCACTGCCTCTTGCCAATGACTAATCTCATAAAATAGTGCAGGTCGTTTTTCTTGACTTGAAAAAGCAAGCTGAAAAATATAAAGCAAAAATAACCGCTCTTGATAATCATAAGTGGGAAATCCGTAAATATGCGCCAGTTCAAATAAGAACTTCATCTTAATGGCAATTAAAGCCGGAAAGTCTGCTATTCCGAGAATTATTCCCCCTGCCCCGGTCCCGGCCCCTTCAGCGGCAGCAATCCTTTTATAGTTCTTCAGCAGAAGTTGAGCTTGAATATCCCGCTCTTCAAGGGATATTCCCTTCAGCGGTTCCCGTTTAGGAATAAATTCTAGGCCTGCCAGAACAACCTTGATCAGCCCTTTAATAGCTCCCGTAATCGCTTCTTGTGCTTTCATGGGAATAAATTGGTTGACTCGCTTCTGGAATTTTTTCGAACCTTTTTCGATAAGCCCGGGCGGCTTCAAAAGTTTCCTCTGCCAGCGTTCTAATTGTATTCGAAGATGCTGCTCATATGTCACAACGGTATCCCCTTTTTACTCTATGAATAAATAATAAAGCAAGTGGTATGATAATCCACTTGCTTCATTATTTATGTTTACCACTTCAGAAAAAAGTCATGCAATTGAATTTAGGCAGCTTATTATTCAGCTTCCTTTTGAGGCTCTGCTTCCACAGCAGCCTCCTGAGGAGCCTGCTCTTCTTCTTTTGCGTTATTGGCGTTATCTTTTGCGTTATTGGCGTTATCTTTGGCGTCATCGGCTTTATCTTTAGCCTTCTTATCGTTCTTGTCTCCCTTTTTATCCTTCTCGACAACAATCTCACGATTTTCAACATTTGTAATGCCGCTCTTGGCAACTTCAATTTCAACTTTATCTGCGATCTGCACCATTACCGATTTTTCTTTAACTTTGGTAATTTTCCCGTAAATTCCGCCTGCGGTAAGGACCTTGTCTTTAACACGAAGGCTGCTGAGGAGAGCTTGGCGCTGTTTCGCCTGCTTTTGCTGCGGACGAATCATTAGAAAATACATGATACCAAAGAAGACGACAAAATAGAGAATAAGGGTTGTGGTGTTCATAATAATCCTCCTTAATTATTTTTATGCTTATTTAAAATAACCATAATCCGTAAAAAAACTCTGGCGATATTCCGGCAAGCGATCTTCCGCAATCGCCTCGCGAATTTCTTTCATCACGGTTTGCAAAAAGCGCAGATTATGGATTGACATTAAACGCAAGCCCAATATTTCATCCGCTTTCAGCAAATGCCGGATATACGCTCTTGAATAATTGCGGCATGCATAGCAGTCGCAAGTTGGATCAATGGGGGAAAAATCATGAGCCGATTCAGCGTTGCGAACGACAAGCTTTCCATAACGGGTCATGGCCGTACCGTTGCGGGCAATCCGTGTCGGCAAGACACAGTCAAACATATCAATACCCCGCATAACCCCCTCAATCAATGCATCCGGCGATCCTACACCCATTAAATAACGCGGACGGTCTTCAGGCAGAAGCGGAACCGTATAGTCCATCACTTCATACATAAGTTCTTTTGGTTCACCGACGCTGAGCCCGCCAATAGCATAGCCCGGCAAATCAAGATCAACGATTTCAGCTGCGCTTTGCCGTCTCAGATCTTCAAACATGCTTCCTTGAACAATACCAAAAAGGGCTTGTCGATCCGTTGTTGTCAACGTCTCCTTACAGCGTTTCAGCCAACGCGTTGTCCGTTCAAGAGAAGCTTTGGCATATTCACGGGTTGCCGGGTAAGGCGTGCACTCATCAAAGGCCATGACAATATCTGACCCTAAAGCCATCTGAACCTGTGTCGCAATCTCCGGGCTTAAAAACTGCCGTGAACCATCCAGATGGGAACGGAATTCCACCCCTTCTTCCGTAATTTTCCGGAGATCACCCAGGCTAAAAACCTGAAAGCCGCCGCTATCCGTGAGGATTGCCCCATCCCAATGCATGAAAGAATGAAGTCCACCGGCCTCGCGGATGAGCTCCTGTCCCGGGCGAAGAAACAAGTGATATGTATTGCTGAGAATAATTCCGGCACCGATTTCCTTTAACTCCTCAGGTGTCATTGTTTTTACTGTAGCCTGTGTCCCTACAGGCATAAAAACCGGGGTATCAATCACTCCATGAGGTGTATGCAGTTTACCTAAACGCGCTTTGGACCGAGACTCTTTTTTCAGTACTTCTAAACGTACCGCAGGCAAATAGTTCACATCCTTTTCTACGACTCTGCTACGAACACTCCCTGTTTTTCTTTTCCATTATACGGGAAAATAGAATGAAGTACAACTCTTACAGGATAAGCATTGCATCGCCGAAACTATAGAAACGATAACGTTCCCGAACTGCAAGGTTATAAGCTTTCATGATCAAGTCCCGTCCGGCCAAGGCACTGACAAGCATCACTAAGGTTGATTTAGGAAAGTGAAAATTCGTAATGAGAGCGTCAACCACCTTAAAATGATATCCGGGATAGATAAAAATATCCGTCCAGCCTTCCCCTGCTTGAATCATCCCATTTTCCTGCCCTACCGATTCAAGGGTACGCGAAGCTGTCGTTCCCACGGCAATCACACGTCTTCCCTCCCGTTTGGCACGATTGATTGTCTCTGCCGCTTCTGGAGAAACACGATAATATTCAGAATGCATCTCATGTTCCTCAATATGCTCTACTTTCACAGGGCGAAATGTCCCGAGGCCCACATGCAAAAGGATTTCAACGATTTCAATGCCGTTTTGCCGCAGCGTGTTCAACAATTCCTGAGTAAAATGCAGCCCTGCCGTCGGTGCAGCTGCAGAACCGCTCTCCTTGGCATAAACGGTCTGGTACCGCTCCTTATTTTCAAGTTTTTCCGTAATATACGGCGGCAAGGGCATATTCCCTAATTCATCAAGAACCGCTTCAAAAACACCCTCATACGTAAAACGAATCCTGCGATTACCATTCGGCAATATCTCTAACAGCTCACCCTCCAGCTTTCCGCCGCCGAAGCTGACCTTCTGTCTCTCTTTAAGACGTTTTCCGGGTTTCACCAAAACTTCCCAAACATCCCGTTCCAGGCGTTTCAAAAGCAGGCATTCGATATGGGCTCCGGTTCCTTCTTTCTCTCCGATTAAACGGGCAGGAATGACGCGAGTGTTATTGACGACTAAAACATCGCCGGCCTGCAACAAATTGGGCAGCTCATGGAAAGTATGATGTTCAATTTCTCCCTGAGCGCGATGGATGACCATTAATCGTGATGAATCTCTCGGTTCCACAGGATGTTGGGCAATAAGTTCCTGCGGCAGATAAAAATCGAATTCTGATAACTCCACTCTCATTCTCCTTTAAGTCAATAAATAACTTTGTCTTTAAACAACGATTGCAAGTGTCTTTTATTAAACCTTTGAAGATTTATTTACTTTTTAACCAAGACGATATTGTTGTAATAAAAATTTAAAATCTGAGGATAACTATAACCTAATTGAGCCATATGATAAGCTCCCCATTGAGACATTCCGACTCCATGTCCCCAACCGTGTCCCTGAAAAATAAAGACATCATGATTTGAAGGAGCCTCTCGAATCCCCTGCGAAGAACTGAGAATCCGATCTAAGCGCGGACCTATGCTCTCCTGATCCTTTCCTAAAGAAGATAAATCTTCTGCGGCAGACAGGCCGAACGGCCTCCAGCTTCCTAGTTCTTTTCTTCCCTCAGCCTGGGCTTGATTGGGTATTTTCTGAGCTTCAAACAGCACTCCTAAAAATGCTTGAGTTTGAAGCGGGTGCCCATACGGATAAAAGGCCTGAACAAAGGTTCTTCCGGATACTTCCTTTGATATTCCATTCAAATCTGTCATCTTAACCGTTTTGACACGGCCGGAAGCGTATTTGCTCAGCTGAATTTTTTGAACTGGGTCTAGTCCAAAAGATTTACCCAGAATATCCGCACCGATAATGAAACGCCAGCGATCAGCCGCTCCGCCCATTCCTTTAGAGAAAGGATCGGGATGGGATGAAAAATGAGGATCTGGGTTATTCCATACATTCTCAGCTTTTTCAGTATAACCGCCATTATGGGAGGAATATAAGGCATCTATCGGTAAAAAGTTTTGAGAATCCACTAAAACTTCTCCCTCAGTCGCTTCGATTGCTCTATTCGCGCTTCCCTCAACCTCTTTACCGAGATAAGCCTGGTCAATATCCGGAGAGTCCGTGATTGTACGCTTTGTTTGCAGCTTTTTGACAACAAAGGTTCTGGCCGCTACAGCTTGAGCCTTTAATGCTTCGAGACCGTCCTGAGCCCAAATGTTGCTCATTTCAATAGGGACAACTCCTTTGAGATACGCCTCCCGGTCTACTTTATTGATTAAAGACCAATGATTTCCTGCCCAGCTGAGGGTTAAACTTCCATAATAACGTACCGACTTACCGTCAGGCGTTTTAATTTGAAAAACACCTGTGGAATCCTCCGCTTGCAAATCGATTTCATTCCCCTTCCAAACCTGAAAAGGATGATCATTTAAACGCAGGATCGGAGTCAGCCCCCCCCATGCACATTCCAGGTAAGAACCCGCAGGGAAAGAGGTTACTGATGATTGTTGATGAATTTGATAATTGCCTTCTTCGATTTGAATTCCAAGCCATCCCGCATTGTCAAATTTCCACACTAATTCAACGGGAATTTCCTGTCCGAAACAAGGTGTCGCATTGAATAAGAGGAAAAGAAGCGCCAACAATAAGTACTTTTGAACTGAGAGCAAGCTATTCTTTCTCGATACGTAAGGTAGCACTTGAAACCACCTCATTTCTCCCATTTAAGAACAGATTGCCCTTTTTCAATTTTCTTATTCTCCGATAATCTGACCTTCTTGTGCATTAGGATAAGGCAGTCCCAAATGTTCATAGGCCCGAGCCGTCGCCACTCTTCCCCTCGGAGTCCGTTGCAGAAAACCCTTTTGGAGCAGGTACGGCTCAACCACATCCTCAATGGTTTCCGCCTCTTCGCCAATGGTTGCCGCTAATGTATCCAAACCCACCGGACCACCGGAAAAGTAGTGAATAATCGTTTTCAAGGTATTGTGGTCAATCCGATCAAGACCTGCAGGGTCCACTTCAAGGCGATCCAATGCTTTCTTGGCCAGCTCCTCTGTGACAACTCCATTTTCCCAAACTTGAGCATAATCCCTGACTCTTTTAAGCAAACGGTTAGCAATACGAGGAGTCCCCCGTGAGCGCCGGCCGATTTCTGAAGCGCCCTCCGCTGTAATTTCCAGATGTAAAATTCCAGAGGCACGCCTAACGATTTCAATTAAATCTTCAACCTCATAAAATTCCAACCGGTTAATAACCCCGAACCGGTCTCTTAACGGGGAGGCCAGCTGGCCTGCTCGAGTCGTCGCTCCAACCAAAGTAAAGGGAGGAAGGGACAAGCGGATTGAACGTGCACTCGGGCCTTTGCCGATCACAATATCCAAACAGCCGTCTTCCATTGCCGAATAGAGAATTTCTTCGGTCGTCCGGCTTAAGCGGTGTATCTCATCAATAAAAAGAACATCCCGGGGTTCAAGTGCCGTTAAAATAGCCGCGAGATCTCCCGGCCTTTCTATGGCCGGGCCTGAAGTTGTCCGAATACTCACACCCAGCTCCTGAGCAATAATATTAGCTAAGGTTGTTTTTCCCAGCCCAGGCGGCCCATAAAGCAAAACATGATCCAGCGCCTCACCTCGAGCCAAGGCTGCCTGGATAAAGATCTGCAAATTTTCCTTAACCTTATTTTGCCCAATATAATCATCCAGTCGATGTGGGCGCAGGGCCTCCCCTTCGAGATCGCCCAAAATTTCTTGTGGAGATACCATCCGTTCTTCCATGCCGAAAATTTCCTCTTTCTTTCAATCTCTAATCTCAATCCTTATTTTTGCAGAGCAATAAAACGCAAAGCTTCTTTAACCTGTTCTTCAACCGTTAACTCACGATCCTTCGTGTTGATCTGCGCGAGAGCTTTTTTCCCTTCCTCTAAACTAAACCCTAAAGCCAGCATCGTTTCCAGGGCCTCAGACTGAACTCCCGAACCTGCGAGCACAATTGAGGAATCGCCAATCTCCGTTTTCCCTTTGATTTTTTCCCGCAATTCAAGAACCAGTCTCTGAGCTGTCTTTTTGCCAATGCCGGGGACCTTCGTCAGCACGGTCAGATTTTCCCCCGCAATAGCACTTTGAGCTTGAGCTGAACCTAAAGTTGAGAGAATTGAAAGTGCCGCCTTAGGGCCAATTCCAGAAACCGAAAGCATCTGGAGAAACATTTCCTTTTCTGCTAAGGAAGAAAACCCGTAGAGGGAAAGCTCCTCCTCACGAAGGATAACTTGGGTATAAACGACGATCTCTTGTCCCGTACGAAGCTTCGATAAAAATCCATAAGGGACAGCCAAAAGATAACCCGTTCCCTGAACGTCTAAAACAAGCTTATCCGTTTGGATCTCCCATACTCTTCCGCGTAACATGCCGATCATTATGATCCCCCCATTCGATTAAGTAAATTTACGCTATGCGCATGACAAATCGCAATTGCAAGGGCATCTGCCGTATCATCCGGTTTGGGGATCTCCTTTAAGCCCAGCAATGCACGGACCATCTGCTGAACCTGTTTTTTATCGGCTTTTCCATACCCAACAACCGCCTGTTTTACCTGCAGCGGCGTATATTCATAGACCGGTATGTGAGCCTGAGCTGCCGCCAGAAGGACAATTCCTCTTGCTTGTCCTACCGAAATCGCCGTGGTTGTATTGCGATTGAAAAAGAGTTCTTCAACCGCTATTTGCTCAGGCCGATGATTCTCAATAAAAGCTTGCATCTCCTGATAAAGCATCAATAAGCGCTCCGGCATCGGCAACTGGGAGGGCGTCCGCCAAGATGCATAAGTTAAAGGAAATAACCGATTCCCTTGTTTTTCAATTAAGCCATAACCCATGATGGCTGTTCCGGGGTCTATCCCAAGTATGTACATAAACGCCTTCCTTTCGACTGAAAGACTTCGACAGGAAAGCGAAAGATTCCTGTATAAAATTACTCCAGCCACAACTCTTCACTCATGGAGTCAATAAAGGATTGAACCTCATCCAACGAATGAAACTCGATTTGTTGGGCCATCGTCAGCATTTCCGGCGGCCACTTTGAAACATTCAGGCCGGTAATGATTCTTTTTCCGTTTTGAGCATTGCCTTCGATCACAGAAAGAATTCCTTGATCAATTTTACAGTAATAATACGTTTGAGAAGAAAGAGGCGAATTAACGGTTTGAGTCAAAGAATCTTGGGCTATAGGCAGTTCTTGCTTCCCTTCTGTGGAATTCGGTTGAGAGAAGTTTTGAAGAAGCCAAGGAGTCACTCCCCCGATTCCGGCTCCTAATATTAAAATAAGAACAAACCGGTTTACTTTAGAACGCTGCATGTTTATAATTCCTCCAGATAATCATAAAGTTTCCTCTATTTTTACCCGAAGCAATATAAATCAAACATTTCTCTAAACCACGCAGGAAAACGGTGCCCATTTGAGCACCGTTTTCTCTTGCTTGCCTTATCCGTAGGTTATCTTCCTTTTAGTCTAAATCTTCATCCGATAAAGAATCAGCCAATTCAAAGTTCGCGTATACCCCTTGAACATCATCATGTTCTTCTAACGCATCCATTAAGCGGATAATTTTCTTCGCATGTTCAGGAT
The DNA here is from genome assembly GCF_049860565.1 of Desulfitobacterium nosdiversum. GTDB lineage: Bacteria > Bacillota > Desulfitobacteriia > Desulfitobacteriales > Desulfitobacteriaceae > Desulfitobacterium_A > Desulfitobacterium_A nosdiversum. The sequence continues at coordinate 1,943,396 of NZ_CP172056.1, read as the reverse complement.
CAGCAATCTCGATCGTATTCAGCGGAAGCTGATTAATGGCGGCTTCTGAGATAAGAACCTTTTGCTCCAGCAAAGCCTGATGAACAGCTTCCATATCTTCAGGGGCAGTGATGATCAGGTAATTCTCATCATCATCATCCATATCCTCGGCTCCGGCGTCTAAAGCCATAAGCATAAGATCATCTTCGGAAAGTTCTAAGTCCTCTTGGGGAATAGTCAACTGTCCTTTTTCTTTAAACATCCAATTGACGCTTCCAGTTTCCCCAAGGTTTCCGCCGTTTTTCGAAAAAATATGGCGCATTTCCCCGGCAGTTCTATTGCGGTTATCGGTTACGATATCAACCATAATGGCGGCTCCAGCCGGACCATAACCTTCATAACGGAGCTCCTCGAAGGCTGCTCCGTCACCAGCTCCCGCTCCTTTTTGGATCGCGCGCTGGATATTATCATTAGGCATATTGGCGGCTTTGGCATTATCAATGGCAATCTTTAAACGGAAATTATTAGCAGGATCAGCTCCGCCTGCGCGAGCCGCAACAATAAGCTCACGACCAAGCTTCGTAAATACCTTACCCTTTTGTGCATCAGCTTTCGCTTTTTTATGTTTAATATTCGCCCATTTAGAATGTCCTGACATGAATGAATCCTCCTTATTTAGTCCAAAAAATATTTTACCATATAAAATTTTATTGTGTAAAGGGGCTACCGTTTGAAGTTAATTTTAGAAAATAAGGAAAATAAAGCAGTCAGCTTTATACCAACTACTTTAAAGATTATTTACACCCTTGTGTTCATTTGCCAAGAATTCTGAAGGATTTATTTTATCGATTCATATAATTCCGTGCTGAGATACCGCTCACCGGCGTCGGCAACAATAACAAGAATATTTTTTCCTTCTCCTAACTTCTTCGCTTCCTGCAGAGCTGCCCAAAGAGCCGCTCCCGAAGAAATTCCTACGAGCAATCCTTCTTCCCTGGCAATTCGCCGGCCTGTTTCAAAGGCATCCTCATTCCCCACTTTAACGACTTTATCCAGGATTTTTGTATTTAGAATCCGGGGAATAAATCCTGCACCCAGACCCTGAATTTTGTGCGGGCCCGATCTTCCTTCACTAATGAAAGGCGATCCGGCAGGTTCAACGCCAATAATTTTAACATTTGGCAAATTCTCTTTTAAGACTTCTCCAACACCTGTAATCGTACCCCCGGAACCTATTCCGGCAACAAAAGCATCCAATTGAGGAATTTGTTTAAGAATTTCTAAAGCCGTTGTTTTGCGATGCATTTCGGGGTTAGCAAGATTCTCAAACTGTTGGGGCATAAAAAAGCCTTCATTCTCTCTTACCAAGCGTTCAGCTTCGACAATTGCCCCTTTCATTCCCATATTTCCCGGAGTCAGGACAAATTGGGCGCCATACGCCCCCATCAGCATTCTGCGTTCTATGCTCATAGTCTCCGGCATAACGACAATTAATTGATAACCTCGTGCTGCGGCGACCATGGCTAAGCCGATCCCCGTATTCCCGCTAGTCGGTTCAACAATCGTGCCCCCAGGTTTTAAAAGGCCCTGTTCTTCAGCGGCAAGCACCATACCCAGCGCAATACGATCCTTAACGCTTCCCCCGGGATTTAAGGATTCAATTTTAACATAAATATTAGCCATTCCTGGTTTAACCATGCGATTAAGCTTCAAAATGGGTGTTTCGCCAATCAATTCAGTCACAGACTGAGCTATTTTCATTTTTATTCCCCCAACTCTTATTGAATTAGTATGTTTTTAATACTAAGACTTCGATTTTAGCTTGTCAACTCTCTGCTCAATCTCATTAACCAAGCTTTCAACCTGGTGAGGTAAAGGGATTCGATTTGTCCCAATAATCTGGATATTCCCTCTTTGGATAGGAATCAGAAGCTTATCTGCCTTACTTGCCGAAAGTGCTGTGGCGATAGCTGGAGTAATTTCCCCCAGCAAACCGTATACTGTCATAATGGCAAATGAACCAAGGATAATATCCACACGATCCGCATTATAACAAATTGCCGATTCACCGGAAGCTCCTTCAGTCGCCCCTGCTCTTAACATTGCACCCGTTGCTAAGGCATTTGTCCCTAAAGCCAAGATTTCAAGATCCGGCATTTTTTTGCGCAATTGCTCAACGATATGTTTGCCAATTCCTCCGCCTTGACCATCAATAACAGCTACCCTCATAATTTCCTCCACTTCACACGACTTAATTTCATTCTACACATCATTCGTTTAATAGACAATCCTTAAAGTAATTTAATATTCTGACTTTTTAAAAAGGGCTAGCAATACTTTGAGAATTGGGTTACAATCTAAGTGTGAAAGCACCAAGTTTCACTAATTATTGTGATTAACTGGTACCTTCTCATCTCACTCCTCCTCAATCTAACCCCTCTGCTCTATGCCCAGCTTTTGTTGGGCTATTTTTTTATGTTTTTCTAACTTTAGTTTGCTTAAATCTTACAAAAACGTTGAATAGTTTTAAGGGAATCAGGGCACTTTAATAATGATTCAATTTTATAAAATCTCCCCACCGTTTAACAAAAAGGAGGAAGGTCAAATGAGCCGTAATAAGCTGGAAGTTCCTGAATCCGAAAAACAGTTAGACCAACTTAAGTGGGAAGTAGCTGAGGAATTGCACCTTGATGACGACATTGAGGAAAAAGGCTTTGAAAACATGACCACCCGTGAAGTCGGGCAAATCGGCGGAAATATGGTCAAAAAAATGATTGAATATGCCGAAGAACAAATGAGTCATGGAGCTGATATTAGAGACTGATTAGGGCGTAGAAATTGCGTGACGGCCAACACGGAATTTTTACTTTGAAGTGACTCTTCTGAGCACTTACAGAAAGGAGCGGATAACCTCCGCTCCTTTTAATTATTAATGTTCTATATAAAGTCCAATCTGTATAAAGTCTAAAATCTTTTGGCAAAAATATAGATAAAAGATTAAAAATTTCTTAAAAGGAGCTATTAAAAATGGATTACAATCAATTCGAACAGCTCGGTGATAAATTGAGAGAAATAGGTCATCAAAGAAGAGAATTGGCTGAACAGGTTTTTTCCGAAGTCCGTACCGGTGAAAAGAATTCGTCAAAGGATTTATTGAATCAATTAGGCAAGGTATCTGATGAGGCTATTAATATTATTTCTCAGCAAAAACAGATTCTTGATCAAGAAGTTAATAATATTCAACAATCCTAATTCCAATAAATCGTACCCTAAAAACTATTTTATAATTAAGTAGAAGCCTTTCACTATTTTCACGAGTGAAAGGCTTCTTTATTCGTTTTACCCACAAGCAGCCCAGCCGCAAATCGGACAATGCGTACAACCACTTTCATGGATAACAGTTGAACCGCATTCGGGACAGTGCGTCATTCTCTTCATCTCCTAATTTTAATCCTCTGCTCTTTTTATGTTTTTAAAGGTGGCATAATTAATTATAACATACTATGATTACAATTTATAGTATTTAATAATTATTCCAATTTAATTAAGAAAGCCGCTGCTCGATGATCTATCTTCGAGCAACGGCTTTCAAATTATATATCTATTTATCTTATTTAGCGAGATCCGGTAAAGTTTTCTTAATGAGATCAATGACCGTCTGATTTTTTATCTCAACGGGTTTAGTTGCTGGATCATCTCCGAGATCCGTATATTTTATTGCCGTAAAGCTATGATCCCGGGTAATATGCCCGTAGGCATCAGACGGATTCTTCCACATAATTTGCTCAAGCTTAGCCGCATCAAATTTTCCTTGATGACAGTCATTACAAATGTCTATTGGATTGTCTTTCTTAAGCAACAGGCCGTTCGCATTTGCTTTGTGCGGTCCATGACAAGTCAGGCAACCATTAATTTCCCCAGTTTGAGCATGTTTGCTAAATGCCCAGTCGCGTGTACCATGATGGTTATCGGTTGTAAAGTTTCCTTGTTGATCTTTAACAGGATCACTCTTATGACAATGCAAACAGGCGTCTTCAGCGGTACTGAGCGGCATCGTCGTCTTTTTATCCGCGGCCGCCGCATTAGCATGAATCCCACCTGGTCCATGACAAGATTCGCAGGAAAATCCTTTTGTCGGCGAACCGGCCGGAACTCCTGACGCATGGCAATTCACGCAGGTTTGCGCTGATTCGGCCACCCAGTCTGGCTTTCCATCCTTATCGACATCCTTTTGACTCGTAGGTTTTACAGTCCATTTATCCCCGGATTTTTCAATAGCTGCAACTCGATAATACTGATCTTTAAAGCCTATCGGTGTCTGCGCCACGATATAGTTATCCATCATTATCCCATAAACGTTATCCTTAGATAGATCAATCGTTGCGGAAGTAGGCTTGTCCGTATTGCTTGCATCAAAAACCGTAATGGGGCCTAACGCTTGAGCCATGGGATAATCCGACAGCGGTTTAAAGGATTGAAAATGTTTCGTATGCGGTACGTTGGTAAATTTGTTGGCGTGGCAACCCTGGCAGGTATCATTTCCAACATAAGCAGCAGCCGTAACAGCATTCTTTGCTTGATTTACGGCCTCCTGAGGTGTGGCGGGAGCCTTGTTGCACCCGACTAAAACAATAGCCGTTAACCCCAGAAAAGATAGAAGAATGAGGATATGCTTGACTCTATTCAAAACTCAAACCTCCTTCTTTAGATCTAAAATTTTATCTTAACCCAGGTGTTTGCTGACTCGGGGGATGAGCTGTATACCGATGGCAATTAAGACAAGACACTTTATTATCCAACATAAACTTATGAGAAACTTGAGGGGCTTGCGGACCCGTCTCAACTGTAATATTTTTCGCTGTGGGGAAACCACTGTTTTCGCCCGTATGACAATTAATACACATTTGAATATTTATTTTCGGTTCAATCTTAGCCGGGATTTGATTGGTAAAATGCAAGTAAACCTCCCCTAAGCCTTTGAGCTTGCGAGAGACATAGCCTACAGTCCCCGGATTCGCGTGACAGTTTAGGCAAGGCACATTATTATGGGAACTAACTTGCCATGATGCCACATTTGGGCTGATTTCGTGGCATGTATTGCAGAAATACGGCTGAGAAGTAAAGTGCATTCCTACTCCTGCAAACAAGAGCAGGGCCACAATAACGACAAGAGAGATAAGTATTATCTTCCGTGTATTTCGCTTGACCGACGGCTTATCCTCATCACGGGCATCTTTTGGGTCTGAAGCCATCACTTTTGGCCTCCTTTCAATAAACATTTTTAGTGTTTACGCGATCAACTTTTTTTACTCTTTATCCTTCTAAAATTTAGCAATTTTCAGAACTAAACCTAAAAATAGCCTTTGACATCTTATGGACTGTTTTTTAAGATATAAGGTGTGTTTAATCGCCAAGGAAAAGGAGATCCTGAATGAGTGTATTAAATGTAGAGAATGTCTCACATGGTTTCGGCGGACGTCAGATTCTTGATGAAGCTTCCTTCCGCTTGCTTAAAGGAGAGCATGTCGGTCTCGTGGGAGCCAATGGAGAAGGCAAATCCACTTTTTTTGACATTATTACGGGTAAGCTTATCCCCGATAAGGGTAAGGTTGAATGGTCAAATCGCGTCACTGTCGGATATTTAGATCAGCATAGCGTCTTAACGAAAGGCAAAAGCATCCGCGATGTTTTAAAGGAAGCCTTCCAATCGATGTTTGCATTGGAAGCGGAAATGCTTCAGCTTTATGATGCTATGGGCAATGCCACTGATGAACAGCTCCCAAAAATGATGGAGGATGTCGGTGAAATTCAAACCATTTTAGAAGCCAATGGTTTTTACTCGATTGATGCTAAAATTGAAGAAGTCGCCAATGGTTTAGGCTTAGGCGAAATCGGTTTGGATAAAGACGTTGCCGATCTAAGCGGCGGACAGCGAACCAAGGTCTTGCTCACCAAACTGCTACTGCAGAATCCGAGCATTCTACTGTTGGACGAGCCCACAAACTACTTGGATGCTGAGCATATTGAGTGGTTATCCCGCTACCTTAAGAATTACGAAAATGCCTTTATTCTGATCTCCCATGATATACCGTTTCTCAATAATGTTATTAACGTTATCTATCACCTTGAAAATGCTGAATTGACCCGTTATACCGGCAATTACGAGGAATTCTCACAGCTTTTAGCCATTAGGAAAGAGCAGGAACTCAAAGCTTATGAGAAACAGCAAAAAGAAGTCGATCGCCTCGAGGATTTCATCGCTCGGAATAAAGCTCGGATTTCTACAACCGGCCGAGCCAAAAGCCGCCAGAAACAGCTCGATAAGATGGAAATGCTCGAAAAGCCCAAAGAAAAGATTAAACCGGTATTTAATTTTCGCGAAGCACGCTCTCCCGGCCGCGTCATTTTCGAAACCCAAGACCTTGTTCTAGGGTATGATGAACCGTTAACCCGGCCTATGAAGCTCAAGCTGGAACGCGGGCAAAAGATCGCCATTCGCGGAGTCAACGGTTTAGGGAAAACCACTTTGCTTAAAACCTTGCTTGGCATGCTCCCTCCCGTCAGCGGTGAAGTGCAGCTTGGGGATTATCTTTTCCCCGGATATTTTGAACAGGAGTCCTCGAGGGACAATACGAATACTGCACTTGAAGAAATTTGGACGGAATACCCCGGGCTTTCGAATTATGAAGCCCGTCAGGCTCTTGCGAAATGCGGCCTCACCAATGAGCATATCACCAGTAAAATGATGGTTTTAAGCGGCGGTGAAAACGCCAAGGTACGGCTCTGCAAACTCATGTTAAAAGATGTTAACTGGCTGGTGCTTGACGAACCGACAAACCACCTGGATGTCGATGCTAAAGACGAACTCCAAAAAGCCCTTAAGGAATTTAAGGGCACAGTCCTTCTTGTTTCACACGAACCTGAATTTTATCAGGATTGGGTCTCGGATATATGGAATCTCGAACAGTGGACAACGAAAATAGTCTAAATTGATGCCTACTATATAAATTAAAGAGCAGAAAGCTTAAAACGCTTTCTGCTCTTGATTATTTGGATACTCACTAAAATTGTCGTTCAATTTTATTAACATTTCCACCTTCTAAGAGTTGATCGATAACCTCGGCCGCAGCTTTTGTCATTTTATCAATGGCCAGCTGGCTTTTCGGTCCAAGCTTACTCCGTTTTTCGCCGGCAAGGGATAATCTTTCTTTCCTCAGGATGTCAGGAAGATATACCTCCGCATCTATCTTCTCTCCCTTTTCAATCACCAGTTTTGACGCGCAGCGATCCTTACACCCGTTTAAAACCAAGATAGGATAGTCCTGGATAAATTTTATATCTTCCTCAATGTCCGTGGCTAAGGCCGGAGGACAAACAAGCTCTGATTGATCAGGGTATAACTCCTCGACTAACTGATAGCCTACCTCTCTCGTAATCGGTCCAAATATCTGACCAATCCCTGCACAAGGCATAATCGCAACTTTCTTACTCTGTTTTTCCATAACTGTGATCTCACTCCTCCGTTGCCCCATATACCCCGTATAGGTATAAATCCTCTATAAGTATATCTTCTAATATTATCTCGGTCAATAAGCATTATCTTAATCATAATTTCTGTATACCCGCAAAGAATAAAGCTGAGATCAAATGACAGTTTCTATCTAAGGATCTCAAAACAAGATTCAAGCTTCTTGAAATGGAGGATTTTTCGTGATACTCAAATATGAAGTGACCTTTGATGATTTACTCGATTTTAATCTGTACCACGCCTTTAATTCGCCTACCCTAAAGAAATCTTTAACTACCCAACGCATCTTAATCCCTGTCATCTATTTAGGTTTAGGACTGCTATTTACCTATATAAAGGGATATAAGTCAATATGGTTCTTTTTACCCGCCTTTGCAATACTGTCCATTATAATGGTGTTGCTTTATCCAAGACGCTTTAAAAAGCGTATTAAAAAGAGTATGATAAAATTTTTAAAAGAAGGTGAAAATACAGGGATAATTGGTGAGCAAACCCTGAATATAAGCCCAGAAAATATTATAGAAACAAATCAGTTCAAAGAAACAAAGTCAAAGTGGTCTTCGATTCAAAAGGTTGTTAAGTCTGAAAAAAGCGTACTGATTTATACGAGTCCGGTATCAGGCATTATCATTCCGCTTAGAACTTTTGATAGTAAAGAAAAAACTGACGAGTTCATCCATATGATTGATAATTTCATAAAAGAAGCCAAACAGGACCACGACTAAAAATCGTGGTCCTGTTCTGATTGCGTACTAATTAAAATATTAGCCATCATCTACAATATAGTTAAACGGTATGAGCGTAACTTCTCTTTCCAAATCTAATCCATCACTTGGAAAGACTTTTAATTAATGAATTAGATAATAATTCAAAACTCTCTATCACATTCCTACGCTGTTCTTCTGACATTTGATTAAAAGCCTCAATCTCTGCGATCTTTAGTTTGTCAAGGATTGAGTTTGCAAATAATGTTCCCTTTGCAGTAAATCTAATAATCTTATTTCTACGGTCATTAGTATTTGCTTCTTTAAGTATATACCCATCCTTTTCAAGTCCTGATAATATCTGAGATACAGTCTGTTTAGGTAAAAATAATTTGCTACAAATTTGACTTTGTGTACAATATGGTACTGCATTATTTATTACATATAAGACAAACAAAGTAGTTTCTTGCATACCACGCCTTTTAGCCCAAATATGGTATATATTATTTATTTCAAACCATGAGTTATAATAACTGTCTATCTGTTGATTAATTTTCTCTTTGCTATCCATTTTCCATACACTCTTCCTTTTATAATACCTCTGACAATCATTAATAAATTAATGACTTGCTCCACTTAAATTTAATCCTACAACGCCTAATACAATGAAAAGTATAGATATTACTTTTAATATATTAATACTTTCTTTAAAAACAAATATTCCAATTGCTGATAATACAAATATTCCAACAGCAGACCAAATAGCATACGCTACACTCAAATCTATCTTTTTTAGTGAAATAGAAAAAAAGCTAAAGCATATTATGTATCCTAGAAATGTTCCTACCGTTGGTAATATTTTCGTAAAACCATTAGACATTTTCATCAAGGTTGTTGAGGAAATTTCAAATGCAATTGCCAGAATTAAATAGATCCACTCCATATAAAAAACCTCACTCTACTCATAATATTAGTCCAATTACAGACTAATATTATGGTAGCTTGATTTATTTAATTTGTCAAAAATAATGTAACTACTTATATTTAATCCTTAGTTGCAGCCCCCGAATCCAGAGGCCGCCATAGACGTCGGCCCCTTGAGCCTTCGTATCATTTCAGTACACCAATAAGAAGATTGTGCCGTTAGCTTACTACAGGTCAACTCATAATGTACTTAAGCAAGATTTCACATAATCAACTGGTGCATCCATTCTTATAGCCGTTTCTTCAACTGATAGACCACTGTTTATGAATCGTCTGACAACCATAATCATATTTTCTCCGACTTCAATTATATGCTTATCAGGGTCATAGACCCGAACTACACGTTGTCCCCAAGAATGTTCTACCATAGGATGTACATAGTTAATGTCTGGCATATCATTCATCTTTTGAATAAAACCATCAAAATCGTCTTCTTCAAAATATAACTCTGTTACATTTCCTCCAAAAATAATTTCACTGTCCTGCTTGTTGATAAAAGTTAGCCAAGTATCCTTCGTCTGTAATGCAATACCACCTGATAGCGTTACATTTGCACCAAAATCAACAATAACTTCTAACCCAAGCAATTCATAGTAAAATCGCTTTGCCTTTTCCATATCCGAAACAACTATCAATGGATTTGAGAATTTCATTGTACGCCTCCTTAATGAGATTATAGAGACTTCGAAGCCCATCTAATCTAGTTAATGTCGGAACTCTCCTTAGTTAGCGAACATATCAAAATATATCCAAAAACAATTCCACTTAAAGTGATTACTCTATTATCCATAGTCATAACTTGAAAGAATGGATTAATTCTTATAAAAAATCCAACTTTATCTTGTGCATAAAATGCAACTATTGAATAAAAAAGCATGCTCAAGTCTAATAAAAGTGTTGGCACACCAATAACCAACAGCTTCATCCAATCAATAACCCATTTTCCTTGTTGTTGAAGCTTTCGTAAAAAAGCCGGTATCCCTAAAACTAGCCCAAACAGTATCGGGAATACTGCTGAAACTATATAATATTGGAAAGTATCAGCAATGCTGTATGTTTCTTTCAAAGTTAACTTTAGTTTTAGCCCATACTTAGTTCCCCAATATATAAGTAGCAAAACCACGATTAAAAAAAATAAGTATTGAGCAAACCGTTTTCCTTTGGACATTCTTGCCCCACCTTTCTTCTCTATTAATCGATTCATATGTCTACTTAAATTAAAAATCACTGTAAAGAGATTCTTTTCGGCTGATTTTACATAATGTCCTGAGGGTTCCCGTTGTATCCCAAATTTTCCCACCATCACCAGTTACACAAATCTCTGTTGGGCGATGTGTGCTTCTACGAAGCCCAGCAATCGCTCTTTTTCCGTTGGAGGTATCCACTCCACTAAGCGCGCAGCCGCCATGGGTACCTCCCATTGTTCAATTAAATTTCTACTTGCTCCTGTAATAGCAACATAGTGCTTAATGTATTCGGAAAAAAACTTTGTTCTAAATAAATTGATAATGCTAGTTTCAATTTTAGACTTGTGTTCCGGAACTGCTCCAAACTTAAAAATTATTGAAGTTCTTGCTACATCGGACAATGGGTTGCCAATCGCTGCAGTCATCCAATCAATTACAACTACTTTTTTGTCAGAAATTATGATGTTGTCTGGATGGAAATCCCCATGACAAAGAACATTTCCTTCGGGCAATGCCTTTAGGACTTGGAGCAAATTGCTTTTGACTTGGTCAGTAAGTAACTCAGATTTTGAAATACTGTCACTAACCCGTGATTTTTGAGTAGGGATCTTGGCATTGACAAACGTTTGGATAGCCTTATGTAATTCTGCTAGTTTCTGAGCCTCATTAATTATTTTCCAAGGCCTTGATGATAGAAACTTCATCATGGTTGGTCCATAGACGCGTTCGTAGATAATACCATACCTGCCTTCCAACTCAACAAAACCGTCCACTTCTGGTACTGGCAATCCTTTTTTACAAAGCTCAATGCCCACCTTAAATTCATTATCTACCGCAACCTTTGGGAAACCGGTCCTAAACAACTTTAATATTCTATTGCCTTCCCACTCAAATATCTCAGCAGTTCTTCCTTGTCCAACTAACTTTCCTTTTTGCATTCTCAAACTCCTCAAAAAAACACTTACAAGTACATGTCGCCTAACGTTCTGCGATTCCCGCAGTGTCATAATCACATGCATCTTTTACCAGTTGTGGAAATCGCCTGTTATATGTCGTCCGATACCCCAAAGAATAACTTAATCCTTCTTTAAATGCTTCATATAAAACCAAAAGGTAGAAATCAACAATACCAATACTGAAATAGTGATTTTATTATTGAAATTTGAAGTTTCAAGATTCCAAGATAAATTTTTTACTTCAGGCTTTGGCATTATGACGTTGATGTCGTCGTTAATATATTGATTTAAAATATTGAGATCATTATTTTGCGGATTTACAATAGTGAATTCCTTTAAAATGGTTTGTCCATTTACCTTTTCTCCCTGTTCGGGTATAAATTCTGTTTTTTCCAGAATTACTACCCCTTGTGGAGAAATCGGTTCAACTATTCCCTCTCTTTGGTGTAAAAATAGTAGAACTGTCTTCCCCCATTGATCAAGACGATAATCTATGGAAGTCGTGACACCTTTGTTTTCAGCACCTGGTGTACTAACTATGAATTCTTCTGACTCCTGATTTCCTTTCAGATAATAATGTACCTTCACCTTCCAATGAGTAACCCAGGATGGCATACTCTGAGTCTTTTCTTCCCCAACTAAACCAACAATTTCACCAATCAATATTACATCAGATTTCAGAATTAATTCCTCAGTACTTAACCCCGCCCATGATGCTACAGCGTTATTCGCGAGAACAAATGTAAATAATGACAACACTATTAAAAAAAAGGTTATCTTTCTTTTTCTCATATTTCTACCCCTTGACCCTTTCAGCCTAAACAGTACCATATAACTAATCTCTTACAGCCGGATGTCATATAACGTTGTGTGAATTCCCGAAGTCTACATACTACATTCATATCTTCTCAGATTTAAGGAATTCGCTGTTCGTATTATAGGTTCATAACCAGTTCAATCTGGGTATGGACTTTTTTCTTTTGTGTTCCTTTATACTGAAAGAAAACTGGGTTTAGAACGTACACTCTGTTCGGACCTTGATCCCGTCGTATAAACTGTTCATGCCCTCTTTGACACCAATACTTTGATTGAGCTGGTTGGGCCTTGAGCCCGTATCACAACGCGAACCTAAAGGTGGTTGTTAAAGATGGAACCCAGTAAAAGAGGAGGTTTTTCATGATTGATGTTCCTGTGTTAAGTATTGATGTTTCTAAGTCTAAGAGCGTTGCCTTAATTTTTAAACGTTATCAGGAACCTATGTCTTCGTTTCTTGTCAATTAAACGTTAAAAACTTTTACTTGACATCAATTAGCTGGTTTTATATGACGTAACAGCCTCACTCCAGATTCTGCCACAGTTCATCAGAAAATTTACCATTAGCAACACTTGAAACTGATCCAGTCATGTGAACATGGCCATCCAGATCAATGTCAATTTCAATACTTCCGCCAGGCATATGGACTTTTAACTTATTATCGACTAAACCCAACTTATAGGCAGCACTCGCCGCTGCGCAGCTACTGCTACCGGATGCCAGAGTATAGCCTGCCCCGCGTTCCCAAATCTCTATCTCGATATTATTTCTGTCAATCACCCTAAGTAATTGCATATTAATCCGATTTGGAAACATTGGATGGTTTTCAATAAGTGGGCCGAATTCCTTGGCTAACTCCTCTGAAACTTCATCTAGAGGAATAACGCAGTGTGGATTACCGATGGATGCACATGTTATTCTAACTGATGTATTGCCAAGCTTGAATACTTCATCCACAACTTCTCGACTCTCACCGGCTACTGGTACTGAATCACTCGAAAATGTTACTGTCCCCATATCAACTTTAATCAACTTACCTTTTGGATCTAACAGAGTCACAAGCACTTTGCCGCCTAAAGTATCTAATGTAAAACTTGTTGTATTAATGTAACCTTGATCCAAAAGATATCTTGAAAAAATTCTAATTCCGTTTCCGCTTTTTTCGGCCTCGCTACCGTCGGGGTTAAGTATTTTAAGCTTGATATTATTGCCTTCAATAATTGGTCCATATAGAATTCCGTCAGATCCAACTCCAAAGTTCCGATGACATACAAGTTGGATGTTTTCCTTTGTAAGATTAAATTTTGTTTTATTGGGGTCGATAACTATGTAGTCATTACCTAATGCGTGATATTTACTGAAATCCATCTTTATCAATCTTCCTCCTCTTTTTCATATACACCGGAAACGCCTTCTCCAATAGGCTGTTATGTAAAGTAGCGCGCCCCCAGATTCAGAGCCGATAGGACGTCAGCCCTTTAAAAATGTCACTCACTAATCCTAGCTTTATTAATCACAGATAATCGTAATATAAGACTCCCAATAATTGATATTAATAAATTTTCAACTAAATATGCATCAAATATGATTCTATCGGTCCGAAAATAATCAGCTCTCATTTTTCCAAATTCGATTATAGGTATTATCCCATTTAATACACTTGTAAGAATTAAAACTATTACGCTATCAAATATTGATTTGTTTTGTAAGTTCCTTTTAATTAAAGTAATAGCTATTATTCCTGCTGCAATAACTACTGGATAAAATATATTAACTAAGGCAAATAGTGCGAACATTATTCCAAATGAATCATCATTATTGCTTGCATAATTTGAAAACTTGTATTGAATGCCTAACATTAATAGTACGAAAACATACATAATTATTCTACGGTTACTTTTACTTTTTTCAAGTGCAAAATACTCATCATTTTCTTGCACATCTATATTTACATTACTGTTTTCAAATTCATAAGATTTTTGTTCATATTTAACATTACTGTTTTTTTCATCGGATTTAATTTCTTTCATTCAAATCCTCCAAATACTTATCCGCCGCAGGACGCGGCGATCTTTGCGCGCGATTTTACATAACGTTTCGGGTATTGCGGCAGCGTCCCTACCACATGCATATCCAAAAGTTGCGGCAATACCCTGTTAAGTGAAGTTGGTCGCCCCCAGATTCAGAAGTCACCATGGACGGCGACCCTAGGATCACAAAAAGCATTAAAAAATGAGCTGTGGTCAAATTTTTTTATTATTTTTATCTAAAAGCCAAAAAATCTTTTTCCAATTTAATTGTATCATCGCCAAACTTGTCAAAAAGCTATTGTTTAACAAATTACCATAAACAGCATTATTGCCATTAAACATGTTATTTACGTTAAGGACGATAAAAATAATTATATATACAAAGTTTAATTGAGCTTTCAACTGTACTTCGTCATACATTAGAGCCTCATCTTTGAAGCCCATGAATTTTTCAATAAAAAACCGGTTCATTTTTACACCAAATAATTTATAAAACAATAAAAATACAATTATGCTTAGATATGCAATAACATAATCATTAAGATTTGATTTCGTCATTAATAGCACCGAACCCAATGCGAAAGGCATAATTGAAATTGAAAAAGTCATAAATGTAGAAATTATATTCTTTATCAACATGGCAATGAAAAAAAAACTAATTGCAATTATGAATAAAATACCCCCAACCCGAAATAAGTCGCTATGAATTGTCTCAATTAACAAGGCGCCTGATAGAAAAGCCAGAATATATCTTATTTTGTTATTTCTCAAGTTAAAAGTAAGTATTATTAATTCAATTCCTAATCCCAAGAACACCACGTAAGCTGTTAAATTTAAATACTTGTCTGCATATCCCTCTATATAAAAATAGTTGCGATATAAAACGAAACAAGTAATCGTTAAAATCGCGCCTATAAACATCATGATCCAACGCTCTTTGACAGTGATATTGGGGTTCCATATGTTCCACTTCATATTTGTTACCTCCAGGTCCTTTTTACCTCTCTCCTACCGATTAGTTTCTCGCGGCATGTAAGCACATTCTTTAATCCGCGCCAGGACGGCGCTGCACTTGCGACTAACTTCATTTAACGTCCTGGCAGTTCCCGAAGCGTCATACTACATTCATCTTTTCAAAGTTTTGGGAACTGCCTGTTATCTGATGCCACGGCAAAGACAGCCCTAAAGCGTATATCTCTTAAACCCAGACTTCAGCCGATCTTGCACAGTAAATAATCTTAAACATGCTTGCTTATCCCATTCCAGAAATCATTTAGCCGTCTCCACCAATCTAAAGATACAGGTTCCAAATATTGAGTAAATACCTCTGGGTCTATCTGATTATTTCCGAAGACATTCTGAATAGACTCTAATAATCCAATCGTTGCAGCCTCTTTGACGTAATCATCTCCATCTGTATGAAGCAATTCAACGACTTTAAACACCTCGGTAAATTCAGATATGTTTTTTTGCTTGTATAGTCTTACAAGATGATGAGAAAATTCACCAAGGTCAACGTATAGGAGTTGTTCATCATCTGGCCCATAACTTTCATTCAGATATTCTAACCAATACGATTCAAATGAAGGGCAAGCTTTTAGGAGTAGAGGCATAACTTCTTCTTTTGAAATAATCGTGCATTCCTCCTTAAAAACAATAATTGACCCAGTGGTTTCAGATAACTACCGGATTCTCGCATTTCGCAAATCCCTCTAATCTAGCGGTATTTGCGAAACTGTTTCGTCTATTTTGATTTTAGATCAAGGGATTATTTGGAATATTATTATATTTTCTCTCTAGAGTTATATATTTCCTGCCATTTCGATCATATTTATCCATTACTTGTTAAATAAATTTTTAAAAAAAGGGCCGATGCTCAAACTATCCGGTTTGTAAACATCGGCCTTTTCCCTAAGTTTCTTTCTTTATTCAGCGGATCTATTTTGCTTAACGCAATCATAATCATACGTTCATGACCAACTCAGTTCTTTTCTTTTCCAATGCAGAAATCCATTCTACATGATCGAGTTCTTTACACCCTAATTCAATAGGGCTCTCTCCATATAAACCGTGAAAATCTGACCCCCCGGTAATAAGCAGCTGATATTTTTGAGCATAAGCCATAGCCTGCCGACGGTCTTCTTCATCGTTTTTAGGATGGAAGACTTCTATCCCCTTTAAGCCCAATTCGACCCACTCATCAATAGCCGCAAAGTTATTAAACTGACCTGGATGAGCCAGAACAGGAATCCCCCCTGCTTCTATAACTGCTTTAATTGCCTCAGCAACACTGACATAAATTAAGGGGACATAAGCAATTCCGGAATTTTTTGCATTATCGCCTCGCCGAAAAAGCTTTTTATAAAGATCCCCATAAATACAGTCACAATACCCTTTATCCATTAAAGCGTGCATAATATGCTGCTTATATACCCCTGTTCTTCCGCGATATTTTTGAACATCCTCCCAGGGAATCGTATACCCCGCTTTATTTATCCTTGAAACCATTTCATGCGAAGCTTCATTCCTGCTCTGAACCAGATGATCACAAAGCTGCTTTAAGGATGGATGCTCAGGTTCCACAAACAAGCCCAGAATATGTGCCCGACAATTTCGGCGGTAGTCAAACGCCGAAATTTCAATCCCTGGAATGATCCCAACACCTATCTCTTTACCCAATTGAAGCGCTTCGTTTAGTCCTAACGTGGTGTCGTGATCCGTAATGGCCAGATCGGTTATCCCTTCTTCCTTGGCTAAGTTCAGAACCTCTCTGATACTCATTGAATTATCGGATACGTTGGTATGGACATGCAGATCAATCACTTTTTTCCACCTCGATCATAAAGCTAATCCCATGCTGTTGAAACCCAAGCCGCTCATAAAATTGGTGAGCTTGGGTTCTTTTTTTATTGCTCGAAAGCATTAACTTATAACAATTTTCTTTAGCCGCCTGTTCCACCATATGCTGCATTAAGAGATGCCCAATCCCTTTTCCCCGATATTCGGAACGGATAATCATACTTTCCGCGACAGCTAATCCAGCCCCGTGATGACCTAAATTATCCAGAAGGATGAGACTGCACGTTCCGATAATTTGCTCCTCATCGACGGCAACAAAAACCTTGTAGTACGGATATTCCTTGAATTTATCCCATATTTTCCGGGCTGAAGTTTGATCCAGACATGCTTCTTGATCCATTTCACTCAATATCTCCAGAATTTCCGGAAGATCCTTCTCTATAGCTTCTCTGATCAGCATACACTATCAACCCGTTCATCATTCATCTCAAAATAATCAGACTGATAGACTATTTTCCCTCCGACCATCGTTTGCCGAATGATGGGATAGCCTTCATGCAATTTAATGACGATGAGATCAGCGTACTTTCCTGCCTCAAGCGTTCCAACATTATGATCAATGCCTAAAGCTTTAGCCGGATTCAGAGTCGCCATTTTAACCGCTTCCGTCAGTTTGACCTTCTCCTGAGCTAAATGAAAGATTGCGGGAACGATAGCACTCGGTAAATAATCAGAACAAATAATATCCGCCGCATGATGATTAATCGCATCAATAGCCCGCATGTTATTGCTGTGTGACTTGCCCCGGATGATATTGGGAGCTCCAACGCAAACCGACATTCCCTTCGACATCGCATACTCCGCGATTTCAAGGTTGATGGGAAATTCACTGATTACACCTTCGCAGGCCACCAGTGTTTCGATCTTATCTTTGGTATCATCATCATGAGATGCGAGATGGATTCCGTTTTTTCCCGCCGATTTAGCCAAAGAAATGAGTTTATTCCAGTTAATTTTTTGCTGAGACTCTACCGATTTATCGAAAAAAGCTTCCAATTCCTTTTCTTCATCAACACCATACGCTTTAACAAAATCTTTGTAGGCTGCCTTATCTCTGAACTGGCCCTGCCCCGGTGTGTGATCCATATAGGACATAAAATCGATTTGCTTTTCACGGATCATCTTTTCAAGAATTTTAATGCCCTCCAGGAAGGTCACCTCATAGCGAAGATGAATTTTATGGTTAATCATGGCCCGCTGTTTTTTAAACTGATTAATCTTCTGAATAATATTAACAACCATCCCCTGTTCCCGGACCCCCCATTCATCACTTAAGGTGAGGGAATGATACATTGTTGTAATTCCGCTGGTCGCAAGTTTTTTCTCCAACTCGAAAAATGCCATATGCACAGGAAAAAGAGTATTGGGTCTGGGCTGCATTTCCTTCTCAAGAGCATCACAGTGCATATCGATTATTCCCGGCATGATATAACAATCTTGAGCATCAATAACTTGATCCTCCGGCAGAACGGATGTTTTCTGAAAACCGCCTTCGACTATTTCCGCGATACGGCCCTCTTCAATCACAATCTGCCCCTTAATGACCGTATTGGGCAGAACGATATGCCCATTTTTAATCAATGTCTTCGATTTCATAATTCACCCCAAAATCAATGTAAATTAGCTTCGTAGGTCAAACCCTATTGATGAAGTTTAGCTTTCATTTGGACAGAAATTAACTCAAGGACAATAGCGCATGCCAGAATTAAATACGTAATCATGCCTACTTCCTGAAGATCAAAATAAAATCCACTGGCCATAAACAGATCAAACCCGATTCCGGCAGCTCCTGCAGCGGCACCCATTGCTACGGCATTTCCAAAGTTTATTTCAAACCTTAAGAAAATCCAGGAAAGCAAATAAGTGCTTGCTGAAGGAATGACGGCCTGAAAAACAATTTGCCACCAATTGGCTCCACTTGCCTTTAAGGCTTCAATTACGCTTCGATCGAGGTCTTCAAAGGACTCTGAAAAGGCCTTGGTCAGGTAACTCACGGAGTGGAAGGTCATGCCGATGATGGCAGCGGCACTCCCTAACCCGGCGGCTACGGCAAATATCAAAACCCATAAAATTGTGGGAACTGCGCGTATAAAGGCGATAAAACCTTTAACGATATTCGTTACATATTTAGACGTTAAATTTTGGGCTGCCAGCAATCCCAAAAATAAGGCGATGATCGCGCCATACAGAGTCGTTAAAAAAGCCAAACCCAATGTTACCCAAACTTCATAGATCGCTTCCAGCCAAGTAAAGCGATGAGATAAGGGGTGTAAAAGCATCAGGTTAAAATTGTGAAACGTATCGGCAATTCCTTTAACGATATTTATATTTTGATTATCCATCGACCCAAGAGCGTATACCGTTATGACCAAAAGAGCAAGGAGCACACTCCACATAGCAATCGACGCCTTGTTTAGGGGCTTTTTAGCGTAAACACTAAACATATAATCATCTGTCTCTGTTTTCGCCCATCCTTTTATTGATTCCTGAAATTCCATCACAAAATCACCCTTCGGATTTTATTGGATAACGATTCAATCAGGATTACGGTAATTACAATCAGAATCACCGTTAAACTTGCCGAATGATAATCCAATCTCTTGTAATACATATCAAAAGAAAATCCAATACCCGTTCCCGTAAGAATTCCAACCAAGGTCGCATCGCGGATATTCGTTTCAATCATGTAGAGAAGCCAGCTGATCATCTGGGGCATGCTTGAAGGAAGTACGGATTGAAAAATAATATGCGAATACCTGGCACCCGTTGCTTGTAAAGCTTCCACAGAATTATGGCTCACCTCATCAATCGTTTCGATAAAAGACCGAGTGAGAAATCCTACAGAACCAAAAAACAGGGCTAAGTAACCCGTTAAGGCACTTTGACTAAAGGCCAGCATTAAAACCATGGCCCAGGCCACAAGGGGGACATTTCGGAAAAAGGAAGCTATCCCGCGGCTGAGAATACTAAAAAAAGAATTGCTTCGCGTTGTTCTCGAACCCACTAAGGCAAGCATCAGGGCAAAAGCGGAAGCAATCGTCGTTGCGGCGACCGACATTAACACGGTTTCCTTCAATTTTTGAAAAATATCAGGGAGCTTTATCATTGACTTGGCATCAGGGTAAAAGTTGCTGACTCCCCAGTTTAAGGCTTCCCCGAAACTCAAAAACCCCTTCACGACATCATAATGCGTAATAATGACGGAACCAACGGTCAGTATGGCCAGCAGCGAAAAAAAAACTAAACTTTCATTTCTTCGCTGCGCAAAAATATCCCTATGCATATTTTTCTCCCAACTTAATGAGTAATTCACCCGACTCAGAGCCATAAATATCGGCTATTTTCTCATCCGTAAGTTGATCCGGCGATCCGTCGTAAACCACTTTTCCCTTGTTAATGCCGATAATTCGGTCAGAATATCTCAGGGCGGCTTCAACCTGATGAAGATTAACGATGACGGTTATCCCCATCTCAGTGCAAATGTCGCGCAAATGATCCATGATAATTTTGGAGGCATTCGGGTCCAGGGAAGCGATGGGTTCATCACATAAAATCATTTTTGGATTCTGCACCAAGGCCCGGGCGATTCCTACACGCTGCTTTTGTCCGCCGCTTAATTGATCACAGCGCTTATAGACATGGTCATTAAGCCCCAAGGTTTCAATAATCTTAAAGCTTTGCTTCTTTTCTTCAGGAGTATAACGGCCAAGAATTCCTGCCAAGGTTGATTTATATCCCAATCTGCCATGGAGTACGTTTTCGATAACCGTTAGACGATCCACTAAATTGTAATGCTGAAAGATCATGCCGATCTTCGTTCTCAGTTTTCTGAGGTCTCTCTTTCCGAGTACGGATATATTTTCACCTTCAAAGAAAACTTCTCCCGCTGTAACTTCAATCATTCGGTTGATACAGCGCAAAAGAGTGGACTTGCCCGCTCCTGAAGGACCGATAATGGCGACAAACTCACCTTTTTCCACCGAAAAGGACACGTTTTCAAGGGCCGAGGTTTGCGAATTATACTCTTTTGAGACGTTTTTAATTTCTAACAACGTCATAAATCTTCTTCCTTTACTTAGAGGGGCAGGCTTACGAATCTCGCCTTCCCCTCTCTTGATTAACTCTCAGCTTATTAAGCCTGAGCCTGTATACTAAGCAGGGTTTTAGTTATTTAAGGTCGCGGATCGGTTGATACCAGGAATCATCTACCTTAAGAAAATGCTGAGGCTGGTTGAAAAATCCTTTCGTTTTGGAATCTTTAGGAATGAAAATCTTAGTATCTTGTGTTGTCGTATCCGAGGTTAGTGCAGCCGTTAATTTTTCAACTGTTTGTTGAGTCAAGGCACCCGTATTGACCATGATCGGACCATTCATGACCGGAATTGGCTTAATAAGCGTAAATTGCGCGCCCGCAAGTTTGTCAAAAGGAGCAGTCGCATTATTTTTAACGGTATATACCGCTCCCTCCGTGTTTTCTTTGCCAGACGTCAGATCAACATAACTGACAAGATCCACATCGTCAATTGCTGCAACGTCCACTTTATCGGTTAAGAGGTTAACCGCATTTCCCTGATGAGATCCTCCAAAGGTCACTTGACTGAAGAACTTTCCATTTCCTCCTTGAGTCAGATCATCCTTGGTCAAGTTTTTCCACTTATCTTGTTTCGTGAAAGTCGATAGAATTTGACTCGTGGGTACTGCAAAACCGGAAGTTGAGCTTGGGGAAACAAAACCCATTCTCTTGCCTGCAATATTGTCAATGGAAAAACCCGAGCCTGATTGATATTGGCTTTCATTGCCCTTCTTAACGGCAAAACGGCTATAATACATAGCATCGCTTAAGGTTCCGGAGTTACCGCTATTCACAACCAAGGGCAAAACCTTAGGATTTTTGTTATGAGCTTCAACATACTGCTGCGCTCCGACGAAAGCAAGTTGGGCATCCCCTTTACTTACCGCTTCAATGACGATGGCATAGTCAGTCGTTAATTTATCTTCCACTTTTTTGCCTGTGGCATCTGCGATGACCTTATCAATGGCAGCACGGGTATCTTTGAAATCCTCTCCGGCATTATTGGGCAACCAGGCAATCGTAATCGTATCGGGATCTTTAGCTGCTGCAGCAGTTGTTGACGAGGTGGTTCCGCAACCGGCGAGAAGAAGGGCTGAAATAACTCCGAGAGCCAGCACAGATAACGCAATCTTTTTCATAGAATAACTCCTTTCTATTTGAGAAGCTTTATATGTTCCTCCATCATTCTTCTAAGAGAACAAATGGAAGTTAATTTTTTGAATTTGAACTTTTACTTTTTGAACTCAGCCGGATGATCTTTTCTTTGTTTTTAGCCATCAGTCGGCCTTCCTGCATGACATATTCACGGGTACAAAGGTTCTCCATAAACTCAAGGTCATGAAATATTCCCAGCATGGTTGTCCCTTCCCGCATTAGCTGCTCAATAAGGGCTTTTACTTTTAACTTTGACTGGACATCCAAACTCGCGGTCGGTTCATCCAAAAGCAGCAATCGAGGGTGTTTGACCATAGCCCGTGCCAAATTGAGGCGCAATTTTTCACCCCCGGAAAATGTATTCGGATAGCTGTCCCATAGCTCTTGATCCAGTTCAAAATGGTCAAGCATTTTGACGGCTTCCTTTTTCGCCTGCTCTTCTGTCTGTCCGATTTCCAGTACAGCTTGTTTAACAAGATCTCTGGCCGTAATACGAGGCATCACATTCAAGAATTGAGCCACATAGCCGATTTCTTTCTTTCTTAAATAAATCATCATGCGTTCTGAAAGCTTTGCAAGATTGACCCGGCCAAACTCCTTCGAGTTATACCAGATCTCTCCATATTCCGGAGCATAAGTTCGGTAAATGCATTTAAAGACCGTCGTTTTGCCGCTTCCGCTCTTTCCGGTGATTCCAACAAATTCCCCTTGGTTCACCGTAAAATTAATATCCTGAAGCGCTCCGATATGCTTATTTAAACTATGAATCGTAAAAGATTTCGATAAATTTTCGGTTACAAGGATTTCTTCCATTTATTCACCTGCTTTATCATACTTGCTTACAAATTCATGGATGGGAAGATAAAAATCGGCAAGTCTCTCCTTCAAAGTTTCATGAGACCAGTTCCACCACTGAATTCGCTCAAGTTTTTTGACCGTATCCTCTGGAAACCGTTTCTTGATCGGTTTGGCCGGTACTCCGACAACGACGGTATAGGGCTCGACATCATGGGTTACTATGGCGCCGCTGCCTACGACTGCACCGCGTCCAATGTTCACGCCTGGCATGATGACTGAGCTGTGACCGATCCACGTATCATGCCCAATCAAGATTTTCTGTTCTGCTCTCCATTGAAAAAATTCTTCATCATCCGTTTCCGCAAAACCATATTGAACACGGCGGTAGGTGAAATGATGCAAGCTCGGTCTTTGCATCGGATGATCTACCGGACCGATTCTGACCATCGCCGCAATATTGGAAAACTTACCGATGTCAGCATTTTGCAGAATGCAAAATTCACCCGTATACGAATAATCCCCCAACAGAACATTCTCCAACGTATTAAATTTTCCGACCTCTGTGTACTCCCCTAATGTCGTATGGGTTAAACTACTGTTCTCCTGAATCACAGGTTCCCGTCCCAACCGTTTTATCATGTTCTCCCTCCCGTAATGGTTTAATTGAACTAGAGCAAGGATTGGACTAACTCCTGAGTATAGGCTTCTTGAGGGTCTTCCAAAATTTGATCGGTTAAGCCCTGTTCAATAATTTTGCCATCCAGCATCACGAGGGTTCGATCCGCCAGCATACGTATTACTCCTAAATCGTGCGATACAATCACCATACTGATTTTCATTTCCCGCTGAAGGGTTTTGATCAAATCCAAAACACTCGCTTGTACTGATAAATCCAAGCCTGTGGTGACTTCATCCAAGAGAAGGAGAGGCGGATTGTTGGCTAAAGCCTTAGCAATCTGTACCCGTTGCTGCATCCCTCCCGAGAAATTTCTTGGGGCTTCCTTGATCCGGTAAAGGGGGATATTAACATGGCTCAGCAATTTTTTGCCCCTTGCTTCCATTTGGCTCACGTTTCTGTAACCCGCGGCAATCAGCTTTTCCGCAATATTGCCAATGGAGGAAAAACTCATTTTTAAGCTTGAAGCCGGATTTTGGTACACTTTCCCCAGAATATGATTTCTTATGAAGCTTCTTTGCTGGGAGGAAGCGTTAAAAATATTCATTTGTCCGTCTTTAAAGGAACGAATCCTGGCCTCACCGCTTGTGGGTTCAAGATCGAAATATAAGCATTGCATCATCGTCGATTTTCCGCTTCCGCTTTCGCCGACAACCCCTAATATTTCTCCCTTATAAACCTCAAAGAATAGGTCTTGACAGGCATAGACGGTTCCACAGCTTGGGCAATAATTTTTGATCAGCTGTTTTCCTTGTAAATCCTTGCAATCCGAACATCCCGGGCCATATTGTTTACTTAAATGGGATACCGAAAAAAGAGGCTGTTCATCATCGTACATGCTCATTTCCCTCATTTAATTTTTTCATTTAAACGGTTCATGCAATAGCTCGTATCATTGCACTGATACTGGGTTTCCCCTGTGGTCTCATTCTGAATTTCATCGAGAAAAACCCCCTGGGCCCCGCACAACCGGCAGGATTTATCCTGAAACGACTCAACCTCGAAGGGATAATCTTCAAAATCAAGGGAAACCACGCTTGTGTAGGGCGGAACCGCGTATATCTTCTTTTCGCGACCTGCGCCAAATAGAATTAACGCCTTGGAATGATTCAATTTATGATTATCGAATCTTGGAATAGGGCTGGGCGCCATAACATAGCGATTATGCACCAAGACAGGATGATCTGCTCCGGTTGCCATATTTCCGTAATTCATGATTTCTTCGAAAAGGATAAGCCAAGCCCCGCTATATTCTTGCTCAGCATGCAGCTTTTTGGTCTTAAATTCGCTTGGCTCATACGAACGCAGCGGTTCTGGCATTGGAACCTGCAGAACGAGAATCTGATCCTCCTGTAAGGGAACTTCGGGTATCCTATGCCTGGATTGGATAAGGGTTGCTGCTGAGGTCTCTTCGGTGATGGATATGCCTGTTGTTTCCGTAATTAATTTCTTAATATTCACTGCGTTTACCGATTCATCAGAACCCTGGTCAATCACTTTTAAAACATCTTCTTTTCCTACGAGGGAAAGCGTCAGCTGCAATCCGCCGGTTCCCCAACCTCTGGCAATCGGCATTTCCCGCGAGGCGAAAGGAACCTGATACCCCGGAATAGCAACCGCTTTGAGTGTTGCTCTGCGAATCTCACGCTTTGAACCTTCATCAAAAAAAGCAAAGTTATAATGTTTTTTCATTCTTCGAACTCCTCATTGGTTTTCCCATCCGCTCTTTTCCTTAATTTCCGAACACTGTCGAGCTTAGACTGAAATGTGACATAATGCGGTAATTTGAGATGAGAAATAAACCCTGACGCTTCCACGGAATCAATATGTAAAAGAACAAACTCCTCATTATGGGTTGGATACTCGGGATGGCCCGTTTCCAGACTGTTATCGAGGAGGCTCATCGCAATGGCTTTCGTTTCATTTTGTCCATAGCAGATTCCATAGCCAATCTCCAGCTCTAATTCTTTTCTCCCATTTCCTTTTTCAATCGCTTTCGGAAATAAGGTTTCAACTTCTGTCACTTTGATTTCTCCAATAAAATAAGCATCCTCTTCCTCATGCTCCTCATTAAACGGATTATCGACGCAGAGCGGTAAATTGCCGATTCTCAGCTCGCCAACATTCGGGTGGAGCGCACCATAGCTGCGCAATATGGCATAGCCTAGGGAAGTTACAGCTCCAGTTTGTCCCCGCGTTAAAATCTGCAGCCTGGCACTTCGGCTTGTCGGAAATTGGACGCTTTCTTTTGTAACATCAAACGGTTCCGTATCATCATCTTCACATGTGCGAATCAAGCCTTCTTTTCGCAGATAATCGATAACTTGAGTCAAATTATCCAACTCCACGAAATCCTTTGCCGGCGGATTATCCTGAATATAATCTGCCAACCAACGGGCTGTTTCCTCATCCGTTTCCTCGGTGAGACTGAAATCAATTAAGCGATGAGTATAGTCATAGGCTGCGCCTAGAATCTGTCCTCCCGGAATATCCTTAAAGCTCGCAGAAATTCTTCTCTCAACAAACATGTCCTCTGTATTGACGATGCGGGTGTAATGTTTACGCGGCAAAGTCGAACGATAGGCTCTAAGCAAAAATACCGCTTCTTCGGGACTTCCTTCTGCTTGCTTAATGGCAATTGAGGCCAATTCCTCACTGTAAAGACTGCTTTCAGACATAACTTGATCAATCAAGCAACGCATTCCGGCTTCGATCCTTTTGCAATCCAGGGTCATCCCTTTTTGAAGCCGCTCATATTTAAGCCTTTTAATGGATTCTTCAATCGCTTGAGTTCCGCCCTTTACAGCTACATATCCCATCTATCTAACCACCTGTTCAATTAGTGTCGTTCGGGGAAGACATAAAACATGATCCTGGGAATCGATTAAAATCAGGTCGATTCCCAAGGGATATTCCGCATTTTTTTCAGACCTTAGATCCATTAAGTTTTCAAAAGTATCGACTTTAATAAGCTGTTCCGTCATAATTCCCGGACCGGTAATTTTCAACTCTTGACCTGAATTCAAGGAGCTTGCTTCAATGATAAATGTTGCACCGCACTGAGGATTCTGCAGATTTCCAATGCTCGCCATTTTTAAGGCCATTTCTGCGTCTTTTTTTTCGGCATCATTTAGGATAAGGATGAAATCCGCTTCGTCCGCATTTGAAACTTGGGCGTAAGTCAACTGATTAATCAATTTAACCCATTCTTTCTCATGCTTTGAACAAACCTTAAATTTAATTTCAGTATCCAACAGCATTTGTATTAAAACTATGGTTGAGGGAAAACATCTGATCTCCAGCGAATTTTTCATTGCCTGTTCATGGATTGTGTTGATCTTACCCGGTTGAGACATCGAATCGAGAACCTGTCGATAAGCCTTTTGTATATCATGGACTAAATCCAGCCCCATCCGCTTCTCCCCCTCTTAAACATCCATTGTTTCAAAATTAACTTTCGTTTTTAAAACTTTGCTTGTAAACATTTCGTTCGCTTGGGCAATTACTTCCTCTGTGTGCTTTAACCCCTTCTCCCATGCTTCCGTTTCAGGAAGATTGGCATTATAAGCCGCATCAATAATTGCCAGACGATAGGCCCGCTCAGGCTCATTTCCTTTGATTATTCCAATCCCCAGCGAACCATTGATCATAACCTTACATTCGGTAATCAAGACCTCACCTAAATAAAAGAGACTGCTTTTCGCCTTTTCCCGCAGCTTGACCATAACGACACCATCATTGCTTTCTTCTACAACAATGACGTTATACTTTTCCAAAATTTCCTCGGCAAAATTCTCGGCAACCTCAGCGGAAGCTTTTATAAGAATCTCGGTTCTCTTTCGTCTGTTCATTGAATCAGCCTTCCTAATACATGGTGTTTCTTCACAAATAATGTTAACTTGTTGCCAAGTTGGGTACAGTTAAATTCTTGTAAATAGGGTTATGCTTCTGTAAATTTAAATTAAGATTTATGAGAAATATTTTTAAACCTAAAAAGGAGAACAGAAAATAAAAAAAGAAGAGAAACATCGCACGCGAAATAAAAATTTCAGCGTGTAAAGTTTCTCTTCTCATTATTAGGGGCTTTATAAAGAAGGTATAGTATACGAAAAGCAGTCACTGCGATAATATATTTTCCTGTACTCAAGTACCTTGCCGCTAATTTTATCTGTACAACCTGATTCCAGCACTAAAAACGGAATCAACTGGCTGCAATGAAAGAGAGAACGTTGAGATTTCGTTGGAAATGTAATGCTCAATATACTGGGTTTGGAGTTGAACTCCGTAAAGCCTCTGGTCTGGAAATAGTGAAACATAGAAGTAAGCTCCATTCCTACTTCATCAATATCAGCGAAAACAGACTTGGCAATATACGAAATATGAATCGCAATGGGCTGGTGATCAATCAATCGCAATCGTCCAACTTTATAGATGACATCATTCGCCTCAACTTCTAAGTAATCATAAATCTTTGGATTATATTTAATGGGTTTGCAAAACACATTTTTTGTTTGAAGATTATAGCCCTTTTCCTCCATTTTTTGTGTGAAGCTCACATCACCGGATAAGACCAATTCAATCTGCTGACTGCGATCTTTTACATAGCTTCCTTTGCCCTGTTTTTTATAAATAAAGCCTAATTCTTCAAGCCTTTCATAGGCTTTTCGGACTGTTATTCTTGGTACCTTAAACAGGTCAGTAATTTTATTCTCTGAAGGCAGCTTATCATGGGCTTTGTATTCTCCCGAAGCAATCTGAGCAATTAACCAATCGACTATTTCTACTTTCTGCGCCACAATATCCCTTCTCTCATATGTTTAACTATTTTCAGCTTACAACATATGGATTAAGGAACCATAAATAAAAGATTTAGTAATTGTTAAATCGAATAAACGCTTCTGAATAATAAATAATACCTATAAACTTACTGCTTTCTTCTAAAATACAAATAAGAAAGGATACATACAGGAGCGAAATAAGCACACCAAAATTCCAATACCAATATTCCAATTAAATCTCCACCAGCCATATCTGCTTTGAAAACTCCTAGCATTGGCAATATCACACAAGACACCGAGAAAATCCCATGAATTAATAGAAGTGCTTTTAGCCATTTGTCCGATTTAGTCGTCGCTTGAATTGTAAATGAAATAAAAAAAGTGGCTAAAGCCATAAAGGCATATCCTAACAAATCATAACTGAAAAACAGCCCGAAACTTTTATAATTCAATATTTGAGACGCTTGATTGCTGAGTTCCAGAAGACGTACCGCAGTTAGTTGTGCAAAATATACTACCATAATCAATACCGTATAAACGGCGGCAAAAGCTATGGCCGTATAACTAAAGGCTTTTGTTTCCTTTTCACTGTATGAAGCAAATGAGCAAATCATCGGAACAAATCCCCAAGCGATAAACATGCTTGAAATATAGCTTCCAAAATCACTTCCTATGATCATACAAAGCGCAAATCCAAGTACGGCCATTAAAGTTAAAACTGATGAGTATATTCCTATTTTCCTATTCAAACCCCTATAACCTCCAATCCACAAATTAATACTAATCCTTAAGTTTCTGTCCTTTATCTTCTTACTTCATCAAATGATTATTACAACATTTCCTGTTTTTTGCCCTGTTTCGACATACCGAGTGGCCTCAATAATTTGTTCCAATGGGTAACGTTTATCAATGATCGCTTTATAATTTCCCGCTTCAATAAGTTCTTTGAAGAATACTATATCTTCTTTACTGTCTTTTGGAATCGGAAACCTAACTTTTTTATTACTGAATAATGGAGTCAACAGTGCTAAAAAAATATTCTGATATAAAAATCCAAGTTCCGTTGAATAGTATACTCCCCCTGGCTTTAGCAATTTCTTACAGTGAAAAAACGAACTTTTACCAACAGCATCAATAACAACATCATACATTTCGTCATCTTCTGTAAAATCTTCTGTTGTGTAATTTACTACTTTTTCAGCACCGAGTGATTTAACTAATTCTAAATTCTTGGTACTGCATACTGCTGTAATTTTAGCACCATAATATTTAGCAAGTTGCACACATGCCGAACCAATAGATCCAGAGGCTCCATTGATTAAAATCTTTTGTACATTCTTAAAATCTATTCTTCTGATGTATGTCATTGCCAACATCATCCCGTCACAGACGGCAGCTGCTTCTTCATAGGACATATTTAATGGCTTAGTTGTGATTGAACCTGTTTCGGGTATACAAATATACTCCGCATGTGTTCCAAAATTAAAAGTGCTTAATCCAAAAACCTGATCGGCTGGTTTAAATGTTTTGACATCTTTACCGATTGCTTCAATCTCTCCAGCCATTTCACTGCCTAATATGTTTTTTTTGGGTCTAAAGAGTCCACTGATAAATCGAACAATAAGATATTCAGCTTTTCGAAATCCACAGTCTGTTCTATTTACGGTTGTTGCATGTATTTTTATGAGAACCTCGTTGTCCTTGGGAGTCGGTTTTTCTACCTCTTTGAGTTGAAGAACCTCTGGTGGACCATATTTCGCATATGTAATTGCTCTCATAAGAATCCTCCAATACTTCTTTGATTTGGATGATATCAACCCAATAATACTTCCGACATGATCATTACATCTAACGTCCCTTCATAATAATTACATTCAAAGTCCGTAATTAACCAGTTAAAATCTTTCTGTCTACCAGAATGCACTTCAATTACTAATCTGAGATTCGTGTAGTCTGGCGTTTATTCTCCGACAGCAGTATGGAAGTAATCTGGCAATTAACCGATCGACTATTGCGATTTCCTGAGCCACATTATTCCCTTCCCTTATATGTTTTATTATTTTCAGCATACAACATATGAATTAAGGAATTGTAATCAAAAGATTTAGAAATGATTAAATATGTCCGCATTGTCAGCTTACGTACTAAAGGTTTACCACATCGGATTATTTCCGTCCTAAAATCTCAACATAATTCTTTGTATGTTTAAAGCTTGTATCTAGTAATTAACACACAAAATACCTATGCCGAGTGACGATACTGTCCGGTGACAATATTGGACACACATATACCCAATAACAATCTTAATTGTGTGGCTCGAACGAGTGGAACCGACCCCAAATGATCTCTCAAAAAAAAGGTTTTTACGCCGTAAGTAAAGCAAAGAGACCATCTTTATCAGACGGTCTCCTTGCTTTACTTACCTGGCGACACGAAAGGCGGACGAGCCTTTCGCCACACGGCGTCCGCTGACGAATACTCCTGCCGTGTGGATATTACTCTCCCAGGAAGGCCGCGCTAATATGTATTCTCTTAAGTTGTAGCGCTGGCCGCGAAACAATTCACTGGATTGTTTCGTCTGCGGTCCAAGTAGGGCTGCGCCTCTTAGAATGTTTAACCAGCCATGGCGCTAGCCCAGAAAAGACACCCCATGTCTTTTCTTCTCAGCCCTGGAGGTCTTAACTTCCGTGTTCGGTATACGAAAAGGTATGGTATACCTTTTCGGCCAAGCCGCATACTTCAAAGAATGACTTACCGGCGCCGGATCGAACGGGTGGAACCGACCCAAAAAATTCACTTTCTAAAAAGAATCTAACAGAAGTTTTTTACGTAGTAAAAAAGCAAAGAGACTATCTTTATCAGATGGTCTCTCTGCTTTACTTACCTGGCGACGACTTACTCTCCCAGGACCCTGCGGTCCAAGTACCCTCAGCCCTGGAGGTCTTAACTTCCGTGTTCGGTATGGGAACGGGTGGAACCCCTCCGGCATTATCACCAGATCTTTTGAGTTTTCAGCTTTCGCTGTTCCCTCAAAACTGCACAGATTTTCGTTTCTTTTAAGTCTTTAGATTCTTCCGAAGTTACGGTTTTAGGTCAAGCCCTCGACCGATTAGTACCCGTCAGCTCCACACGTCACCATGCTTCCACATCGGGCCTATCTACCTGATCATCATTCAGGGGTCTTACCAGCTTGTGCTGTGGGAAATCTCATCTTGAGGTCGGTTTCGCGCTTAGATGCTTTCAGCGCTTATCCGATCCGGATATAGCTACCCAGCTATGCCTCTGGCGAGACAACTGGTACACCAGTGATCCGTCCATCCCGGTCCTCTCGTACTAGGGACAGCTCCTCTCAAATTTCCTGCGCCTGCGACGGATAGGGACCGAACTGTCTCACGACGTTCTGAACCCAGCTCACGTACCGCTTTAATGGGCGAACAGCCCAACCCTTGGGACCTACTACAGCCCCAGGATGCGATGAGCCGACATCGAGGTGCCAAACCTCCCCGTCGATATGGACTCTTGGGGGAGATAAGCCTGTTATCCCCAGGGTAGCTTTTATCCGTTGAGCGATGGCCCTTCCACTCGGTACCACCGGATCACTAAGCCCGACTTTCGTCCCTGCTCGACTTGTTGGTCTCGCAGTCAAGCTCCCTTCTGCCTTTACACTCTTCGCGCGATTTCCATCCGCGCTGAGGGAACCTTTGGGCGCCTCCGTTACTCTTTAGGAGGCGACCGCCCCAGTCAAACTGCCCACCTGACACGGTCCTCAACCCCGATTCAGGGGTCTAAGTTAGAATTTCAGTACAAAAAGAGTGGTATCCCACCGGCGACTCCACCAAGGCTGGCGCCCTAGCTTCTTAGTCTCCCACCTATCCTGTACATTTTATACCAAAATCCAATGTCAAGCTACAGTAAAGCTCCATGGGGTCTTTCTGTCCTGTCGCAGGTAACCCGCATCTTCACGGGTATTACAATTTCGCCGAGTCCCTCGTTGAGACAGTGTCCAGATCGTTACGCCTTTCGTGCGGGTCAGAACTTACCTGACAAGGAATTTCGCTACCTTAGGACCGTTATAGTTACGGCCGCCGTTTACTGGGGCTTCAATTCAAAGCTTCGCTTTGCAGCTAACCTCTCCTCTTAACCTTCCAGCACCGGGCAGGCGTCAGCTCCTATACTTCTCTTTTCAGATTAGCAGGAACCTGTGTTTTTGTTAAACAGTCGCCTGGACCTCTTCTCTGCGGCTCTATCTCTAGAGCACCCCTTCTCCCGAAGTTACGGGGTCATTTTGCCGAGTTCCTTAACGAGGGTTTTCTCGCGCGCCTTAGGATTCTCTCCTTACCTACCTGTGTCGGTTTGCGGTACGGGCACTCTCTTGCTCACTAGAGGCTTTTCTTGACAGCTTGGAGTCGGTTACTTCGCTACTTATTTTCGCTCCCCGTCACCTTTCAGGCTTATTCGCGAGACGGATTTACCTGTCTCACACCCTACGGGCTTGGGCGTGCTCAACCAACGGCACGCTTAACCTATCCTTCTGTGTCACCCCATTGCTACAAACGCTTAAGAGTGGTACTGGAATATCTGCCAGTTGTCCATCACCTACGCCTTTTGGCCTCGGCTTAGGTCCCGACTGACCCTGGGCGGACGAGCCTTCCCCAGGAAACCTTAGATTTTCGGCGGATGAGATTCTCACTCATCTTTTCGCATACTCATACCGGCATTCTCACTTCTAAACGCTCCACCCAACCTTCCAGTTGAACTTCTCTGCATTTAGAACGCTCCCCTACCCCTGTAGTAAAACTACAAGCCATAGCTTCGGTGATACGCTTGAGCCCCGTTACATTTTCGGCGCAGAACCACTCGACCAGTGAGCTATTACGCACTCTTTAAATGGTGGCTGCTTCTGAGCCAACATCCTGGTTGTCTGTGCAATTCCACATCCTTTTCCACTTAGCGTATACTTAGGGACCTTAGCTGATGGTCTGGGCTGTTTCCCTTTTGACTATGAAGCTTATCCCCCACAGTCTGACTCCCTACTTAAATTCTTGGCATTCAGAGTTTGATAAGGTTCGGTAACCTGGTAAGGCCCCTAGCCTATTCAGTGCTTTACCGCCAAGAATCATCAATAGAGGCTAGCCCTAAAGCTATTTCGGGGAGAACCAGCTATCTCCGTGTTCGATTGGCATTTCACCCCTACCCACAGCTCATCCCTTGCCTTTTCAACGACAGTGAGTTCGGGCCTCCAGTAGGTTTTACCCCACCTTCACCCTGGCCATGGGTAGATCACACGGTTTCGGGTCTACAGCATGTAACTTGTCGCCCTTTTCAGACTCGCTTTCGCTTCGGCTCCAGCTTCTCGCTTTAACCTTGCTACATACCGTAACTCGCCGGTTCATTCTACAAAAGGCACGCCATCACACCATAATAGTGCTTTGACTGCTTGTAAGCGTACGGTTTCAGGTTCTTTTTCACTCCCCTCCCGGGGTGCTTTTCACCTTTCCCTCACGGTACTGGTTCGCTATCGGTCGCTAAGGAGTATTTAGCCTTGGGAGGTGGTCCTCCCAGATTCCCACGGGGTTTCTCGTGTCCCGCGGTACTCAGGATACCCTCACAGCATTGCTTCTTTTCGCCTACAGGAGTGTTACCTTCTTTGCTCGACCTTTCCAGATCGGTTCAGCTAAGAATAAATGCTTAATAGAGGGTCCTACAACCCCAAACTCCGAAGAGTTTGGTTTGGGCTCTTCCCGTTTCGCTCGCCGCTACTCAGGGAATCGATTATTCTTTCTCTTCCTCCGGGTACTTAGATGTTTCAGTTCCCCGGGTTGTCCTCTTTAACCTATGAATTCAGTTAAAGATCGTTGGATATGACTCCAACGGGGTTGCCCCATTCGGGTATCCACGGATCAAAGCCTGCTTACGACTCCCCGTGGCATTTCGCTGTTAACCGCGCCCTTCTTCGACTCTTAGCGCCTAGGCATCCACCGTACGCCCTTAGTAGCTTGACCTAATTTTCTTTCCGCCACTTCGGTTTTCAATGAATCCTTTGACTTAAAATTGACTTTCTCTGTGCAGTTTTCAAAGAACAAATAAGAAACCATTTAAACTTCAAATCCAGTATTGAGCTGAACTCTTCATTTAATACTGGTCTCTCAAAACTAAACAACAAGTAGTTTGCACTCAAACAGCTCTTTTATCACAGATTACTCTGTGTTTTGCCTCTTCGGCTTGTGAGTCTTTCGACTCTTACCTAATCTCGAAATCGACTTTGCAGCTTCCTTCGATTTAGGATCGACCATAGGATAGTTAACTCTACTGAGTTAACGTGTCTCCTTAGAAAGGAGGTGATCCAGCCGCACCTTCCGATACGGCTACCTTGTTACGACTTCACCCCAATCATCGGCCCCACCTTCGACGGCTACCTCCTTACGGTTAGCTCACCGGCTTCGGGTGTTGCAGACTTTCGTGGTGTGACGGGCGGTGTGTACAAGGCCCGGGAACGTATTCACCGCAGTATGCTGACCTGCGATTACTAGCGATTCCGACTTCATGTTCTCGAGTTGCAGAGAACAATCCGAACTGAGACCGGCTTTCTCGGATTCGCTCCACTTCACAGCTTCGCTTCCGTCTGTACCGGCCATTGTAGCACGTGTGTAGCCCAAGACATAAGGGGCATGATGATTTGACGTCATCCCCACCTTCCTCCGGTTTGTCACCGGCAGTCTATCTAGAGTGCTCGCCACTACGCGTTAGCAACTAAATATAGGGGTTGCGCTCGTTGCGGGACTTAACCCAACATCTCACGACACGAGCTGACGACAACCATGCACCACCTGTCTCTCAGTTCCCCGAAAGGCACTCCCTTGTTTCCAAAGGATTCTGAGGATGTCAAGCCTTGGTAAGGTTCTTCGCGTTGCGTCGAATTAAACCACATGCTCCACCGCTTGTGCGGGCCCCCGTCAATTCCTTTGAGTTTCAACCTTGCGGCCGTACTCCCCAGGCGGAGTGCTTATTGTGTTAACTGCGGCACAGAGGGGGTCGATACCCTCTACACCTAGCACTCATCGTTTACGGCGTGGACTACCAGGGTATCTAATCCTGTTTGCTCCCCACGCTTTCGCGCCTCAGCGTCAGTTACAGTCCAGAAAGTCGCCTTCGCCACTGGTGTTCCTCCACATCTCTACGCATTTCACCGCTACACGTGGAATTCCACTTTCCTCTCCTGTCCTCAAGATTCCCAGTTTCCGATGCAGGCTTGGGGTTGAGCCCCAAGTTTTCACACCAGACTTAAAAATCCGCCTACGCGCCCTTTACGCCCAATGATTCCGGACAACGCTCGCCCCCTACGTATTACCGCGGCTGCTGGCACGTAGTTAGCCGGGGCTTCCTCCTTAGGTACCGTCATGTACCTACATTGTTCACATAGATACCGTTCGTCCCTAAAGACAGTACTTTACAACCCGAAGGCCTTCGTCATACACGCGGCGTTGCTCCGTCAGACTTTCGTCCATTGCGGAAGATTCCCCACTGCTGCCTCCCGTAGGAGTCTGGGCCGTGTCTCAGTCCCAGTGTGGCCGTTCACCCTCTCAGGCCGGCTACTGATCGTCGCCTTGGTAGGCCTTTACCCCACCAACTAGCTAATCAGACGCGGGTCCATCCATTATCGGTAGCATCTTCAGAGGCCACCTTTCCTTAAAAGCTGATGCCAGCTCTTAAGCGTATCCGGTATTAGCCCTCGTTTCCAAGGGTTGTCCCGGGTTAATGGGCAGGTTACCCACGCGTTACTCACCCGTCCGCCACTAAGAACTCGCTAAGCAAGCTTATTGAGTTCTCCGTTCGACTTGCATGTGTTAGGCACGCCGCCAGCGTTCGTCCTGAGCCAGGATCAAACTCTCCATAAAATTTATGAAGATATTTGATTGCTCAAATAATCTTTAACTCATTGACGAGTCATTGGCTGTTCCTTGTTGTTTAGTTTTCAAAGACCGACGGAACACGATGTTCCTAGTGTCGAAAGTGTCATGGATGACTAAGCTTTCGACCAACAATTTTTACTACATTCCACGCAAAAGTTTTATAAATTACATGAATTTAATAAATAATTTACATTGTTCTCACGTGGGTCTTCATTGTAGCAGATTGACTTTTGAAAGTCAATACTTTTTTGTCCGCTCATTTCTGAGCTGTCGGGACAACAGAACTCATTTTAACCCATTGATACATCCGTGTCAACCGTTAATTTTCCTATTTTCCCGAAAGTTCGCGGTTTTCTGTTTTAGCTTTATCCGCGACGCTTTGATATATTACCATGCTATATGAGTCATTGTCAACTAGTATATTTCAAAATTCTTTTTATTATGCACGTGGCATAGAAAAAGAGGGGCACAACCCCTCTTTTTAAGTCTTCTATTCTATTTCCTGAATAATCGGCAGGATCATCGGGCGGCGTCGAGTTTTTTCATAAAAATGCTTACTCAACGTATCCCTCACTTGTCCTTTTAATACAGCCCATTCAGTCACATGGCTCTCTCTTAAGCGTGCCATCGTCTGACGGACTTTTTCCTTAGCTTCGTCAAGCATAGTTTCAGATTCACGAACATAGACAAAGCCTCGCGTCACGACATCAGGTCCGGCAACAATGGCTCCAGTCGAACGGCTGATGGTCATAACGACAATCAGTATCCCATCCTGGGATAGCTGTTTACGATCTCTCAGCACAATGTTTCCAACATCGCCTATGCCTAAACCATCAATTAATATTTTCCCAGCCGTAACTTTTCCGGCAATGCTGGCCCCATGACGGGTGAATTCTATAATACTCCCGTTTTCAGCCAAGAAAATGTTGTCCTTAGGTATTCCTAATTGCTCAGCCAGTTGGGTATGTTTAACCAGCATACGATACTCACCATGTACAGGAAGGAAATATTGAGGTCTAACCATATTTAACATCAGCTTGAGCTCTTCTTGGCTTGCATGTCCGGAAACATGCACACCGTTGATCGATTCATAAATAACGTTTGCACCGAGCTTAAATAAATGATCAATTGTTCTCGCTATGGATTTTTCGTTACCGGGAATAGGGCTTGCCGAAATAATCACAGTATCACCAGGCTGGATTTCAACTCTACGGTGATCATTCATCGCCATACGCGTTAAAGCGGACATCGGTTCTCCTTGACTTCCGGTCGTTAAAATACACGCCTGGTTGCCAGGGAGATTGACGATTTCATCTACATCAATGAGCGTTCCCTCGGGAACATCAAGATAACCCAATTCTGAGGCAATGGCTACAACATTAACCATACTTCTTCCTACGACAGCAACTTTGCGATTCGTTTTATATGCGGCTTGAATCGCCTGTTGAATCCGATGAACATTTGAAGCAAAGCTGGCAATGATAATCCGGTCTTTGGCAACCCTGAACGATTCTTCGAACATTTCCCCGACTCTTCGTTCAGACATCGTAAACCCGGGGCGTTCAACATTGGTACTGTCCGACATTAAACAAAGTACGCCTTTGTCACCCAGCTCAGAAAACTTATGAATATCCAAGATATCACCCGTTACAGGTGTATGATCAATCTTGAAATCTCCCGTATGAACGATTGTTCCTAGCGGTGTATGAATAGCAATTCCTACCGAATCAGGTATACTATGGCTTACTCGTATAAATTCAATACGAAATGGTCCGAGTTTAATCATATCCCGGGGCTGAACGGCGGTAGCTTTGATTTGATTTAAATTGCTTTCCTTAAGTTTTGTTTGGATCAAACCTAAAGTTAACCGTGTCGCGAAAATAGGGACATCAAAATCTTTCAGTAAATAGGGTAACGCACCAATGTGATCTTCATGTCCGTGTGTAACTAATATCCCCAAAAGCATCTCTTTATGCTCAATCAGATACGAGTAATCTGGGATTACAACATCAATCCCGAGCATTTCATCGTCTGGAAAGGCCAGCCCAGCATCAATCAATACCATATGATTATCATAGCGGACTACAGTCATGTTTTTA
Organism: Desulfitobacterium nosdiversum; assembly: GCF_049860565.1. Taxonomy (GTDB): domain Bacteria; phylum Bacillota; class Desulfitobacteriia; order Desulfitobacteriales; family Desulfitobacteriaceae; genus Desulfitobacterium_A; species Desulfitobacterium_A nosdiversum. The sequence continues at coordinate 1,904,867 of NZ_CP172056.1, read as the reverse complement.
CCGATCTCACCTAATCCGCCTAACGGGATAATCTGGACCTTATGTTCTTTTGGCAACTATTAACACCTCCGTTAATTTTTTACTATTATTTTGTGACATTGTGCCAATTTAGGTTATAGCGTTTCATAAGACGCAACTAAAGACAACAAAACAACGAAATACCACACAAACACAACGCCCCTGGTGTTCGCCAGTATTTCGACGCATCATATTTGAAACTAGCCGCACAATTAATCTATCTGAATTATAACGCTTTAACACAAAACTAGCAAGATAGCTTGGAATCCTGTACAAAATAATAAAATAAGCAGAAAAATTTCTGCTTATTTTATTATTTATCCATATTTACTTAATCTAATTGATATTTATTGATATTTATCTACCTTAAGAAAAGAATATATAGTAATACTTATCTTTTGCTCAAAAACCTTTAGCTTTCTTTAACCTTTTTTAAAAGTTCTGTTAAAAACTTCTGTTGATCAGGAGTTGCATCAACCAGAGGCAAGCGAACCTTACCTGCATTCAATCCCATTTCATTGACTAAGAACTTAATCGGTACAGGATTAGCAGTGATAAAAATCCCCTTAAAAATGGGCATGAGTTTTAGATGCCATTCCAGTGCAGTATCAGGATCACCGTCAAACCATGCATCTACCATCTTCTTCATTTCATCGCCAACAACATGGGCGGCAACACTGATTATCCCGCTGCATCCGAGGGCGAGCATAGGCAGCGTAACAGAGTCATCTCCACTAAAAATCTCAAAATCTTTAGGAAGAATTCTTTTAAGTTCGCTGACTTGATCCATGACGCCACAAGCTTCCTTCAAAGCAACAATATTAGGGATCTCACTTAAACGAAGCACTGTTTCGGGCAACATATTGATTGATGTCCGGCCTGGAACATTGTAGAGCAAGATTGGAAGTGACGTCGCTTCAGCAATCGCCCGGAAATGCTGATATATTCCTTCTTGTGAAGGCTTATTATAATAGGGTACAACAGCCATCAGACCGTCAACCCCCGTATCCGCAGCTCGGCGAGCCATCTCGATACTTGATGCAGTATTGTTTGAACCCACTCCTGCGATAACCGTTACATTTTTACCGACAGTTTCTTTAACGACTTTAAATAATTCCAATTTTTCCTCTGTCGTTAAGGTTGGTGATTCTCCAGTCGTCCCCGAGACAACAATTCCATCGGATCCGTGTTCCACCAAATAGGTTGCCAGGCGCTTTGTCTCTTCATAATCCACTTCTAATTGGTCATTCATCGGGGTAACCATTGCAGTTAAAATCCGGCCTAAACCCATAAAACTCAACTCCCATCCTTTTTTATTTAATCTCCAAGGTGATATTTCTGATGTAAAGCTTGAACTGCCTTAACCATATTTTCTTTATCCACTAAAACCCAAATCGTCGTATGTGAGTCTGCAGATTGTAAAATTCGAATTCCCGCATCCGATAACGCCTCAACCATATCGGCCATTACTCCGGGAACACCGTGAATACCTGCGCCTACAACAGATACTTTCGCACAGCTGGGGACAACCGAGGGATTAAAGCCCATATTTTTAAGTATCTTAACCGCTTTATCGGCCTCATCATCTCGAACGGTGTAGTAAACGGCATCCGACTGAACACTGATAAAATCTACACTGATATCCGCTAGGGCCATTCCCTTAAAAATTTGTTTATTGGCTTGCAGGTTATCCGGCAGGGCTGAGGTTGGAACACAGATTTGAGTGACATTAGGGGTATGCGCGATCCCGGTAATGATTCGGTCTCCTGTTATATCGGTACCCGCTCCCATATCTGCCTGAATGCTTGTCACAAGGGTTCCTGGAGCGTCTGAAAACGTACATTTAATCCTTAAGGGAATATTACGCTGCATGGCTATTTCCACCGCCCGAGGATGAATGATCTTTGCCCCCTGATGAGCCATTTGACAAATCTCATTATACGTTACGACATCCAGAATACGAGCATCTTCAACAATACGCGGATCAGCGGTCATAATACCTTCAACATCGGTGTAGATATCGATAGCTTCCGCATTTAAAGCAACACCTAGGGCCGAAGCCGTTGTATCGCTTCCTCCCCGTCCTAAAGTGGTGACTTGCCCGTCCTCGGTTATTCCCTGAAATCCCGTGACAACAACAACCTTGCCTTGCTGTAAGTACTCTACAATAGTACGAGGTTCAATGCGGATGATCCGGGCATCGCCAAAGCTGTTGTTTGTTATAATGCCCGCCTGACCGCCCGTTAACAAGACAGCCTCAAAGCCTAAACTATTAAGAGTACTGACCATTACGGCACCTGAAATAACCTCCCCACAGCTAACCAAAAGATCTAATTCTCTCTGAGGAAGTTCAGGTGAGATATCTTTGACCATATTAATAAATGTATCCGTTGCGTAAGGATCACCTGTCCTACCAATCGCAGAAACCACAACTACGGGAGCATATCCCTCTCGAACAGCATCTGAGACCTTGGCAACAACTTGAGAGCGCCGTTCGGCTGTAGCTAAGGAAGTTCCGCCAAATTTTTGAACCAAAACTCGCACTTCCGAACTCCTCCACTCTACCTCTTTATTCTCTAGGGATCATTTATTTCAGAAGAAGTTCTGCAATTTGTACCGCGTTTGTAGCTGCGCCTTTACGAATTTGATCACCGACAACCCAGATGTTAAGACCCTTTTCAATGGAAAAATCCTCGCGGATTCTGCCGACATAAACTTCATCCGTATCTGAAGTATATAAAGGCATCGGATATTGGTCTTTGGCCGGATTATCCACGACAATAACACCAGGGGCTTTGCCTAAAGCTTCTTTAACTTCGGCAACTGTTACTTTGCGTTCGGTTTCAATATTGATGGATTCCGAGTGACTGCGGAATACCGGAACACGTACAGTTGTAGCTGTGACAGCCATATCCGGTACATGGAATATTTTACGGGTTTCCTTGACCATTTTCCATTCTTCTTTGGTATAATCTCCTTCTTGGAAAATGTCAATACGAGGGATTAAGTTAAATGCAATTTGATAGGGGAAAACTTTACTTATGATTTCATCCCCATTCGCTTTAGCACGGGCTTGAGCTTCAAGCTCCTCAATTCCTTCCCGGCCTGCTCCGGAAACAGCTTGGTATGTTGAAACAACAACCCGTTTAATTCCTGCTAAATCATAAATGGGTTTCAGAGCAACATTAGCAATAATCGTAGAGCAGTTGGGGTTGGCAATAATTCCTTTATGCCATTTTACGTCCTCAGGATTAACTTCCGGAACCACAAGGGGCACCTCAGGATCAAGGCGAAATGCGCTACTGTTATCAATAACGACAGCACCACTCTCAACAGCCGGCTTCGCAAATTCCGTACTTGATGATCCACCCGCAAATAAAGCGATATCGATATTTTTAAAACTATCAGGGGTGGTCTCCTGAACCTCAAGCTCACGTCCTTGCCAAGCAATTTTTTTACCTGCTGAACGTTTTGTTGCGAGAAGCCGCAACTCATCAACCGGAAAATTTCTCTCCGCAAGGATTTTTAAGAATTCTTGTCCGACTGCGCCTGTAGCACCAACAATAGCAACATTTGGCATGTAAGCCCCTCCTCAAAATTATATAAAATAAATGGGTGAAAAGGGTGCCGTGCTTTTGAGAAGCATGGCACCGCTTCAATAGTTAAATTTTCTCAGCGATAATCAACTAATAGCGGTTGAATTTGTTTTCCTTCACACGCTGCTAAGATCGTATCCGGGATCAAATTCATATGAGCTACTAATGAATTCGCTTTATTTACCGGGCTATCCTGCCCAAAAGGAACTAAATAAATATTTTTTGTTATCAGTAAAGTGCCAATATTTCGTGCATTGAGTCCTAAACCATCATTTGTTGAAATAGCTATGACTAAGGGTCGCTGATTCCGAAGATGGGCTTTAGCCGCCATGAGGACCGGCGAATCAGTTATGCCGTTGGCTAATTTCGCCAAGGTGTTTCCTGTACAGGGAGCTATCACCATACAGTCAAACTTTTTCTGAGGCCCGACAGGTTCAGCATCCGGAATGGTATGAATAGGTTCTTTGCTGGTAATTTCAGTGAATTTTCTTTTCCAATCCTCGGCGTTGCCAAAACGAGTATCCATGCTTTCAACAGCATAAGAGATTATTGGGGTAACATCTGCCCCCTCATCGACTAGGCGTTGCATTACTCCGGTAATTTCATGCAGTGTACAGTGAGACCCTGTAACAGCCATCCCAATCTTAAACCCGTTAAACTTCATTTCCTCGCACCTCCACTTCAAGGCTTAAAAGAAGTACTCAAAGGCGTGGTCAAGTGGCGAAGAATAAGCTGCGGGTATACTTGAGCAAGAATTTTACCAGCCGATTTCGGAGCTACAATTCCCGGAAGACCGGGAGCCAGCATCGCTTTTATCCCCAATAACTCAGCGTACTCAAAATCTGTTCCTCCTGGAATAGATGCGATATCAACAATAACCGCATCCTTAGACACTCGCTCTAAAATCACTTTATCCAGAATGAGGTGAGGAACCGTATTAAAAATAAATTCCGCCCGCCCAATCTCATCTTCAAGGTCAGCAAAATGGACGGCATCTATTCCCATTTCGGTCGCCCGGGCCAGATCTGCCGGCTTCCGAGCCACTCCTGTAACGTGAGCCCCCATTCCTTTTAAGGTTCGAGCGATTGTCCACCCGTTCCGCCCCAATCCTAGGACAAAACATTGACTTCCGTGAATTGTAATCACTGATGAATCCATCGCCATCGAAATCGCACCCTCAGCAGATGGAATCGAATTCAGTATGGCGATTTCATCCAGAAATGCAGTCTCAACAACTCGTATTCCCATCATTTCCGCGGCAGACTTTAAAGCGGGCCGTGCCCACCCAATAAACAGCGGAACATGTGTAGGAATGGCTTGCAGCACTTCCTTGTTAAGCACAATTGGAGAATTTGAATACTTTGCTTTGATGCCTCCGCGTTCGTCGGTACCGTACATAGGGAAAAGCAGAACATCGACATTTTTAACTGCTTCAATTAGGGATGATTCATGATGCAATCCCTGAATTGATCCTGCTTTTTCAAATCCGACCCCGACTATGTAGGCACCCAGTTTCTCCAGTTCGGGGATTAGAAATAGCTCTCGATCATCCCCTCCAATCACGGCCAGTCGAATTCCTTTCAGACCCGCACTCATCTTTATGCCCCCTTTGATGTGTCCCATGACTACTAATCAGTATATGAGAGCAGAATGAATGCGGTTCCCGAAGGAAGTTTCCTATTCGAGGAAATTCTCTAGTCCTATTACCAGTGATGTAAGTCCAAGTGCCTTTCGAATTGCCAGCATTATACCCGGCATATAGGTTTCACGGGTGTATGCATCATGCCTGATCGTCAGCGTTTGGCCCATACCGCCAAAAATTATTTCCTGATGAGCAATGAGTCCAGGCAGACGTACAGAGTGGATATGGATCCCGTCCACATCCCCTCCGCGAGCACCCGGAATTTTTTCATATTCGTTGGGATTTCCTTGGATCATAGGTTTACGAACTTCAGAAATCCATTCCGCTGTTTTCAGTGCAGTTCCTGATGGCGCATCTAATTTTTGGTCATGGTGAAATTCTATAATCTCGACATGGGGCAAATATTTGGCGGTTTCCTGAGCGAAACGCATCATAAGGATTGCTCCAATCGCGAAATTAGGTGCAATAAAGGCACCTGATTTTTCCCGCTCTACAAGTTCGCGAATTTCAGCAATTTCGGCTTCATCCAAGCCCGTTGTCCCGATAACCGGAATTACTCCTTCAGAAATTGCCAGCTTCGCGTTTTTCAAAACGGATTGAGGATTCGTAAAATCAACAAGGATATCCGCCTGGCTGGCTCGCAGCATTTCCGCATCAAGCGGACCTGACATGTCTAAGCCAATTCTGGAAATACCGAGAGCATATCCGATATCTACCTTGCTTTGACGTGTATCCGAAGCCCCAACCAACTGCATGTCATCTTGTTTAAGAATAGTTCTTACAACTTCTTGGCCCATTTTGCCGCCCGCACCGGCGACAAAAACGCGAATTCTTTTCAAGTAAATCCCTCCATTTGGACCTATCAATATATGCTAAAACCCCGTTGCTAAAAAAATAGCAGGTCGGGGTCAAAGTGATTTTCTTTTTATTGTAGTAAATTGTTAAAGTCGTGTCAAACAGAATATTTGCTCATTCGATCTGTTTTCTGATTCATATCGACAATGATTACCTCTGAACCCACCTTTTTAACGACTTGCCAGGGTATAACAAGAATATCGCGCTCTCGCTCTGCCATATTACCGAGAAAACCGCCAAATCCAGATCGAGACGTTAAAATGATGGCCTCAATTGCCCCGGATGACGATATCGCCAAGTCTGCATCACCTACAAGTCCAAGCTTCGCTCCATCATAAAGGTTAATAATTTCTTTCCCGGCTAAATCGCTTAACAGCATTTCCTGTACCCCTCCTACTTCTTAATTTTGATCCACGCCCGAATAGCAAATGGCTGAACAATAGCTAAAATCAAAGAGAATAAAGCAAGCGGCTCAACAATAAGGCCTGTTTCATTCAACCAATTTTCTGGGACCTTTAAAAAAGAAAGCAGAAGTTCAAACGAGAGATAAATCCCCCCTGCTGTACCTACAAGCTGTGCTATCGCATTGGACAAATTGCTCTGGCGCGGTTCGGTGCTGGAGCGCCACATCATCAGATAAACTCTTTCTTTAATCGAAAAAATAACTCCGATAGCTAAACAAAAAAGTCCTAAGGCCTGCATCCTTATCCCACCCCTCTATGGGATAGTATGACAAGGTTGACTCCCCTAGAACTTTCAATTGAACGCTCTACATTTTAATACCTGTAGAGCCGAATCCGCCATCACCGCGTTCACTGTCGGCTAGATCTTCAACGGAAATGAATTGAGCCAAAAAAACAGGCATAAAAACCATCTGAGCGATTCGATCCCCATTATACACCTTAAAAGATTCTTTACCGAGGTTAATCATAGCCACCTGAATTTCTCCGCGGTAATCCGAATCGATGACGCCGACTCCATTGACTAAAGTCAGCCCATATTTTGAAGCGAGACCACTTCGTGCAAAAATCAAAGCCACCACATCCGGTTGAGCTAACTCAATCCCGATTCCTGTCGGGATTTTTACCGCCTGACCGGGGAGAATTTCCAAATCCTCATCGAGAACCGCATGAAGATCTACCCCAGCAGCTCCTTTGGTGGCGTATTCCGGCACGATCAGTTTATGCTCCGGTCTCATGTTCTTGATTTTTACCGGAATGGTATTCATTCTTTTCCCTCACTCATCTATTTCCAATTTACTTTTTTAAATATGCTTTCCAAATCGATATCATGTCCTGCCGGTCCAAGCATAACTAAGCTCAGTTTATTTTTGACCCAAAGACGGTTCATGACTCTTTTTACATCTTCCAGAGTAACCTTTTCCAGTTTTTCAACCATTTCCTCCGGTGAAATCACTCGGTCATAGCATAATTCCGTTTTACCTAAACGGCTCATGCGGCTGCTCGCAGATTCAAGTCCGAGATAAAGTCCGCCTTTAATTTGGGCCTTTGTTTTTGCCAGCTCATCCGCGGTGATTCCGTTAGCTCTCATCTCCTGAAGCTCCGCCAGAATACATTCCACGACTTCCTGCGTATTGCTCGGAGTCGTACCTGCGTAGATTGCAAACATTCCCGTATCGACATACGTCGAGTGGTAAGAATAAACGGAATAGGCTAAACCTCGTTGTTCTCGGATCTCTTGGAATAAGCGGGAACTTAAACCTCCGCCTAAGATATTATTGAAAATATGCATCGGATAAATATCCTCATCATCTTGACCCAGTCCGGGTACCCCAATGATTAAATGCATTTGTTCTGTATCCTTAGTGTTATAGCGCTGAATCGCTTGTTCCTTTGGAGTTCCCTCAAGAATGCGCTTTCCGCCTCTCTTAAATTCGCCGAATATTGGCGTAAGCTTTTTGAGAACATCTTCATGATTGATCTTGCCCGCTACAGCAACGACCAAATTATCCGGAGCATAATGATGGCTGAGGTAATCTAAAATCTTTTCCCGGCTTAACCCGCGAATGCTTTCTTCCGTTCCTAAAATAGGTTTGCCTAAGGGATGATCATCCCACACATATTCTGAAAAGAGATCATGAATCAATTCGTCCGGGGAATCTTCATACATCTTAATTTCTTCGATAACAACCCTTTTCTCTTTTTCAATTTCTTTTTCATCAAATAAAGAATTAAAAAACATATCACTGAGGACATCAATCGATAAATCTAAATTCTCATCCAGCACTTTAGCATAAAAGCACGTAAACTCTTTAGTCGTAAATGCATTGAGCTGTCCCCCTACGCTTTCCAATGACTCCGCTAATTCTCGCGCCGTCCTGTTTTTTGTTCCTTTGAAAAGCATATGCTCAATAAAATGAGAAATACCCTCATTCCCTTCTCGCTCGTCGCGTGAGCCTGCTCCAACCCACAATCCAATTGAAACGGAACGGACGTAATCAATTTCTTCCGTAATGACACGAACACCATTCGGTAAAACAGCCTTTTGATACACTGTCTTCACATCCCCTCAGATAATTAAACGTAATTTCTTAAATTATTTCTACTAAGACTTACGGAAAAAACGGCTTGGCGCTTTGACCTCACGTTCCGCTAATAAAGGAACACTATTTATTTTCTTACCGTTTAACCAAACTTCAAAGGTTCCAAGCTCTTCGCCGGCTTGAATCGGTAGATTTGATTTAATCCAGTTAATTTTCTTTTCAATTTTTGGATGATCGCTTTTAGTTATACTAACATCTAAAGAATGTTCTGCCAAAGCTTTAAGCGGTTCATCATTATCCAATGAGAATTCGGCAACAGCCTCTCCTGCCTTGACGACAGAGACGGTTTCCGTTTGGTTAAATCCCCATTCGAGCATTCGCTGAGCATCCCCAAATCGATCAGATGCATGGAGAACAACGGCAATGAGCTGACGCCCATCTTTCGTTGCGGAAGCAACCAGGCATTTTCCTGCAGCATTTGTTGTCCCTGTTTTTACTCCATCTGCATAAGGATAATTCCAGAGCAGTTTATTCGTATTGCGTAAATCCATCATGAAATCGGGTTCTAAAAAATGAATCTCAGTTTCCTTTTGCCGGGTGATTGAAGAAAAGGAAGGCAGGCCCATCCCATAGCGGGCAATTAAAGCTAAATCGTAAGCTGTTGAATAGTGATTTTTATTAGGGAGCCCATTTGTATTCTCAAAATGAGTGTCCGTTGCCCCAAGGGAAAGCGCCTTTTGATTCATCATCCGAACAAATTGTTCTTCTGATCCTGCAATTTGTTCGCCAATAGCAACACAGGCATCATTTCCCGACTTTATTAATGCTCCCGTAATTAACTCATAAAGCGTAGCCTTTTCACCCGGATCAAGATGAATTGTTGATTCGCCGACGGCGGCCGCCTTGGAGCTAACTGTCACAACCTCATCAGGTCTCCCCAGTTCAAGTCCTAAAATGGCGGTCATTATTTTTGTCGTACTTGCCGGCGGACGATGTGTATGGGCTTGTTTATCGATAAGAACATCTCCGGTAACAGCATCCATGAGTACAGCCGCATCAGCACTGATTTTAGGCAGTTCTGTTCCCTTATTTTCTTCTTTAGAATTGGACTTATTCGTTTTTTGGCTGACACCGAAAGCTTTTTTGGGTTTAGGAACACTCTTTGCTTTGCTTTGGGTTGCAGCGATTACGCTTTCCTCAGAGGTTTGAGTTAGATTCATCGCTTGAACAGGTTGAACACTCCATATCGTTAAAAGAAGTACGCAACAACAGGCCTGCATCCATTTTTGCCTGGACATTGAACCACCTCACAATTTAATGCTATGAGGTAGTATTACCTGCAGGCTTCAATGTTATCAATTCTGATAACTTCAACATTCGAAAACCTTCCTGATTTAATCCATTTAAAATTCTCGGAAGGGCTTTAACTGTATTTTCCTTTGGATGCATGAGAACAATTGCGCCTTGTTTCTTCGGCTTAATTCCGAAGCGAACGGCCGGGTTCAAAATGCGTTGAGCGATAATCTCAGGTGTGCTTTCTGGGCGCCAATCGACGGTATCCAGCGTCCATAATATCGTCTGATATCCTAAATTATGTGCAGCCTTTACACCTGATGCCCCTTTTTCGCCGTAAGGCGGAGCATAATAAATTGTTTTACATCCTGTCAAGCCTTCGATAATCTTTTCGGTCTTTACAATTTCCTGCTCATTGGCAGCGATGGATAATCGATCAGGATGAGGATGAGAATAACCGTGATTTTCTATCTCATGACCTCGAGCTAATATTTCTTTAAGAAGTTCAGGATTTTTATTTGCCCAGCGGCCCGTTACGAAAAAAGTCGCTTTGGCATGACCCTGATCCAGCGCATCGAGAATACCCGGGATATATTCTTCTCCCCAATCGACATTGATCGTTAAAGCAATAGCCTTTTCTTCAGTTTTAATCTGTTCAATCGGATCAACTGCGGATGCAGTTGAATGAACAACTTTTTGTTCAACAAAAAGACCTAAAAAAAGCACAAAAGTTAGGCCCAGAATTCTCAAGGCCCGGCGTGAAAGTTTAAAGTATAGATACATCGGCCTACCCCCTTACATTACAGATGTATGCATAGGCAGACCGATGCAGAAGTTACAGAAAACGATTTACTTCTTGAATTCGGATTTTGAATAGTGATGATTACCTGCGTTAGCATTTGGATTTGGATTTGGGTTCGGTATAGCTTCCTTGCGGGACAAATTCAGACGGCCTTGCTTATCAATTCCCGTCGCCTTAACAAGAATCTCATCTCCAACTTTAACCACATCTTCGACCTTTTCCACTCGATTATGGGCGAGCTGTGAAATATGAACAAGACCCTCTTTGCCACTTAAGCCTAATACGCCGGGAATTACTTCTACAAAAGCCCCGAAATCCATAATCCGGGTAACTTTACCTGTATAAATCTTTCCTACTTCAACTTCTTGAGTTAAAGCTTGAATAATCTTCAGCGCTTTTTCCCCTGCTTCGCCATCAATAGCGGAAATAAATACGCGTCCATCATCTTCAATATCAATCTTAACGCCAGTCTCGTCGATGATCTTCTTAATGGTTTTACCGCCAGGTCCAATGACATCACGAATCTTATCCGGATGAATCATGGATGTGATAATCCGCGGTGCATATGCTGAAAGCTGAGTTCTTGGTTTATCGATAATAGCCAAAATTTTATCGAGAATAAACAGACGTCCCTTTTTGGCTTGCTTCAGAGCTTTATCCAAGATTTCGCGGGAAACGCCTTTAATCTTAATATCCATTTGAAGAGCGGTAACCCCTTCACTTGTTCCGGCAACTTTAAAGTCCATATCTCCGTCATGGTCTTCAAGTCCTTGAATATCTGTGAGAATCGCAATTTGATTTTCTTCACTGATCAGACCCATGGCGATACCTGCAACCGGAGCTTTAATCGGTACGCCGGCATCCATGAGGGCAAGTGTACTTCCGCATACGGACGCCATCGAACTTGATCCATTGGATTCCAATACTTCGGAAACAAGACGGATCGTATAAGGGAATTCCGTATCACTTGGAATAACCGGAACTAAAGCACGTTCAGCTAAAGCTCCATGACCAATTTCACGGCGTCCGGGCCCTCTCATGGGGCGAGTTTCCCCTACGCTGTACGGCGGGAAATTATAATGATGCATATAACGTTTTGATTCTTCAAGTCCAAGACCGTCAAGAATCTGCTCATCTCCGACTGCTCCTAAAGTAGCTACTGTCATAACCTGAGTTTGACCCCGGGTAAAGAGACCCGTTCCATGCGTTCTTGGGAGCAGACCCACTTCAATCGTGATCGGACGGATTTCATCAAGGGCACGGCCGTCCGGGCGAATATGCTCGACTGTGATTAAACGGCGAACAATGCGATGGACTAAATTTTCGAGAGCGCGATCTACATATTTCAGGTCTTCCGGGTATTCTTCTGCAAAATGAGCTAAAGCCTCTTCTTTTACGCTGCCGACGGCCGCTTCCCGTGCTTTTTTCTCTTCGGTCCGCACGGCTTGATCCATTTTAGCAAAGGCATATGCATTGACTGCTTCGACGATTTCATCAGGGATCTTATCAATTTTAAGTTCTTGCTTTTCTTTAGCCAGTCCTAATTCCAAAGCTTCTGCGCGATATTTCCCAAAAAATTCGCAAATTTTTTGAATTTCACTATGTCCAAACATAATGGCTTCAAGCATCTGCGCCTCCGGTACTTCCTGAGCGCCCGCTTCAACCATCATTACCGCATCTTTTGTTCCAGCCACCGTTAAATGCATTCTGCTTTTTTCTGCTTGCTCAACCGTAGGATTGATAATAAACTCATCCCCGATTAAACCCACTGTAACAGCGGCTATTGGTCCTTCAAAAGGAATGTTGGAAATGGTTAACGCTGCTGAAGCAGCATTAACTGCGGTAATATCTGTAGCGCAATCCTGATCAACAGACATAACCATGGCTACAACCTGAACATCATTCCGGTAACCTTCCGGGAACAACGGACGAATCGGACGGTCAATGAGCCGTGATGAAAGAATAGCCTTTTCGCTCGGACGACCTTCCCGTTTAATAAATCCGCCCGGAATTTTTCCGGCTGCATATAAACGTTCTTCAAATTCAACAGTCAAGGGAAAAAAGTCAATTCCCTCACGTGGTTCTGTACTTCCTGTAGCAAAAGCAGAGATAACTGTTTCTCCATATTGGCAAAACACTGCACCTCCGGCCTGTTTGCCGATCTTTCCGGTCTGAACGGTTAAAGTTCTTCCCCCAACCTCAATAGACCGTTCTAATACTCCTTGTTGCACAATGGAACCTCCTTAATTCTATCCACATCTTAACTTGTTTCCTCTTCGACATGATATTATTATTTCCTGCATTTTGGATAAAAAATCTCTCATACAGCATATAATTTGCAAATGTATAAAGAAAGAAGCAGAAATCTCTTCTGCTTCTCATCTTTCTCCGTATTTCAGATAAAATTAGTGACGTAAACCAAGCTCGTTAACGACATTCCGATAACGATTGAAATCCATGTCTTTCAAATAATTGAGAAGAGCACGGCGTTGTCCAACCATTTTTAAAAGTCCGCGACGAGAATGATGGTCTTTTTTATGAATTTTAAAATGCTCTGTCAGATAAGCAATACGTTCTGTCAGAAGTGCAATTTGAACTTCCGGTGAACCTGTATCTCCTTCATGTTGTTGGAATTTTGCAATGATTTCTTTTTTCTTTTCAGTTGTTAACATGTTCCAATAACCTCCATTTTTTAAAATCGCCTGCTGCCCAGATGCCGCCGGAGTTCGTCCACCCGAGTCAACGGTTCAGATAATTCGAATGTATTTTACAGGAAAATTTATGATTTGTAAAGAGCATTCTCTCTCAGATCAAGTTCTCCTTCGTCTTCCAGAACCCTTTGAGTATGTTCTTTATCCTTTTGCAATTGATTCAGCAATTCATTAATGCTTGAAAATTTCCGTTCATCCCTTAAACGTTCCACGAGATACATGGAAAGCATTTTGTCGTAAAGATTTCCGTAGAAGTTAAGCAAATGAACCTCTACGGTCGTCTCGTATTCCGTGTGGAAGGTAGGCTTCTTTCCGATGTTCAGCATCCCCATAACTTTCTGCCCGTCAAACTCAGCCCAAACGGCATAACTCCCGGGTTTAGGAACCAAAAGATCTTCACAAACTTCTAAATTTGCTGTGGGATAGCCTAAATCACGCCCTCTTTGTTCACCATGGATAACCCTGCCACAAAGGAAAGGATACCTTCCCAGCATTTTCTGAGCCTGACGCATGTCTCCCTGAAGCAAAGCCTGGCGAATGCTTGACGAAGAAATCACTTCTCCCCCCATCGTCTGAGCCTGCAGTACACTAACCCCAAACCCATATTTTGGGCCTAAGCGCTGAAGATCTTCCGGACTGCCCTTTCCTTTCGCACCAAATGAATAGTTAAAGCCAACCATGGCATAACGCGTGCCTAATCGAACAAGAATGTCCGATACAAATGTTTCGGGGGGTATATTGGCTGTATCATGATTAAATGGGAGAAGGTAAACCGTATCCACCCCAATTAGCTCCAAGAGTTTAAGTCGTTCCTCTGAAGTTGTCAGAAGCCCAATCATTTTCTCAGGAAAGAGCACCTTTAAGGGGTGCGGTTCATAAAGCAGCACACTTAAACCTATACCCATTTTTCTTGCAATCTGTAAGCCACTCTCCAGCAAGCGCCGGTGTCCCAGATGTACACCATCGAAATTGCCTAAGGCGAGTACACAAGGTTTGATCGGCTTTTCGGGTAACTGTCTGATAACCTGCACCGAGTATATACCTCCTCATGACTGCTAAAAACTTGTCACTTAAAATACTTTATAAGGGATAAGAGAATCGTCCTCGCATTTTCCTATCCCGATAAATTCTTCACCTGCAAAAACTTGCACAGTTCCTTTATCAGGAAGTTTCTGTCCTGAAATCATTCTTTGAGAGGTTGATAACCCATGACAAAAGGCTTCCGCTCTATCTGACGTCAGAACAATCACCGGCAAATCTAAAACACGGTTCATGGGGATCAGAAACTCCTCATTATCTTGATCTAACGCATCAGAAATCTGTTGCAAAGTCCGGCTTTCTTCGAGCTTAAACGGTCCTGAACGCAGCCGAACCAGCTTCGACATATGTGCTCCGCAGCCTAAGGCTTCGCCAAGATCATAGCATAATGTTCTAATGTAGGTTCCTTTAGAACAGTCCACTTCAAAAATAGCCTTAGGGTACTCCCCTTCCTGCCAAGACAGAAGCTGCAGCCGCGAGATCCTAATTTCGCGGGGCTGCCGTTCTACTTCTATTCCTTGCCTGGCAAGATCATAAAGACGCTTGCCCCTATATCGAACCGCCGAATACATTGGAGGGATTTGTTGGATTGATCCAATAAATTGAGGGATTATTTTCAGAAAATCCTCTTGTGTGATCTCAGGCTTTACCGAACGAAGGACTTCTCCTTGAGCATCCTGAGTATCTGTAACTATTCCGAATGTTATTTCAGCCCGATAAGCTTTTCCTTGTTCGGTTAAATATTCGGCTAACCGTGTCGCTTTGCCCACACAAATCGGCAATACACCATTGACTTCCGGATCGAGCGTTCCGGTATGTCCGACTTTACGGGTTTTTAAATGCTTTCGCAGCCAAACAACAACATCTGAAGAAGTCATACCCACGGGTTTATGGACGTTAATAACCCCGTCCAAGGCTTAACTCCTCCTCAATAGCTTTAATCACCGATTTTCGTGCTTCCCCAAGAGGGACTTCCATCGTACAGCCGGCAGCTCTCTTATGACCGCCGCCGCCAAATTTACTCGCTAATGCGTTAACATCAAACCAAAGGTTCGAGCGAAAGCCAACCTTAATAATTCGCTCTTCTATCTCTTTAAAAAGAACCGCTACCTCTACTCCCTCAATACTCCGGGCATTATTGATAAGCCCTTCGCTGAGGCTGTCATGTGCGCCCGTCTCAACAAAGTCATTCTTATTCAATGTCATAACGGAGAGCTTACCCTCTGCATAAAGTTTCAGCCCTTTTAGTGCTCTGCTTAAGAGTTCAATCTGAGCCAACGGTTTTTGATCAAAAATACGGTGGTGAATTTGGAGTAAGTCAATTCCGCTTTCCAGTAGATCAGCGGCTAAACGATGTGTCTTAGGGGTTGTATTACTAAACTGAAAGGATCCTGTATCCGTTACAATTGCTGTATAAAGATCGGTTGCAATCTCTTGGTCAAAAGGTACACCAAGTTCTTTGATAAGTGCCATGATAATCTCTCCCGTGGCACTGGCATCAGACTGCACACAGTTTAGCATTCCAAACCGTTGATTTGAGATATGGTGATCGATATTTATAATAACTGCATCCTTTGAAAATTGACTGATTTTAAGGTTGACACGCCTCAAATCCGTACAATCAACAAAGCATAATGTTTGAGGCAGCGGGTCTGGCAGAATATTTCGAACCAAATCTGCGCCCGGTAAAAAATCTAAATTATGCGGAACCAAGTCTGGATTAAATAAATAGACCGTTTTTCCCATTTTTTTAAGAGCTAATCCCAAAGCCAGCATTGACCCCATACAATCCCCGTCAGGTGAAACATGGGAGAAAAGCGCCACTTCCGGCGCTTTCCTTAATTCATTGACAATGAATTCAAAATCATTATTCATCATGAGAATCATCCTCATCCCCAGCTTCTTCCGTATGAACCTCGCGTAAAAGCTCAGCGATATGAGCCCCATGCTGAATTGATGAATCATACTTGAAGACAATTTCCGGAACATGTCTTAGGCGGATCCGCTTGCCGATTTCGCTTCGAACAAAACCAGAAGCCCGTTTAAGTGCCTCCATCGAATCCTTGCTTTTTTGCTCATCTCCTAAGACGCTGATAAAGACTTTAGCATGACCCAGATCGTCGGCGACTTCCACGCTTGTTACAGTTACAAAGCCAATCCGAGGATCTTTTAGATCCTCCCGGATCATTTGTGATATTTCTTCTTTTAAAGTCTCTCCCAGACGACTTGCTCTGTGCTTTGCCATAGTCATCCCTCCAGGGTTAGATTAGAGCTCGCGTTTCACTTCTTCCATAATAAATCCTTCAATGACATCGCCTTCCTTGATATCATTAAAGTTTTCTACGCCAATCCCGCATTCGAACCCTTCCAATACTTCTTTAACATCGTCCTTGAAACGCCTGAGGGACTCAAGATTGCCCTCATGAATGACTACGCCGTCTCGAATCACACGAACTTTTGAGGCCCGGGTGATTTTTCCTTCGGTTACATAGCTTCCAGCTACGCTTCCAACCTTAGGCACTTTGAAAACTTGGCGAACCTCTGCTCGCCCTTGTACAACTTCTTTAAAATCAGGATCAAGCATTCCGCTCATAGCCGCCTTAACATCTTCAATCGCATCATAGATGACACGATAGAGTCGGATGTCCACGCCCTCTAACTCAGCTGTTGCTTTCGTGTTCGAATCCGGTCGAACGTTAAAACCAATAATAATTGCATTCGAAGCCGCAGCCAACATAATATCGGTCTCTGTAATCGCCCCAACCCCGCCATGAATGGCATTGACACGAACTTCACTCGTGGATAATTTAAGCAGGGACTGTCTTAAAGCTTCGATAGATCCTTGAACATCCGCCTTGATGATGACATTGAGTTCCTTGACTTCTCCCTCTTTAATCCGGTCAAACAAGTCTTCCAAGCTGACTTTTGTAAATTGCCGCGCCTCTTCAGCCTTTCGTTCGTTTGCACGAGCTGTCGCAACTTGACGAGCATGTTTCTCATCTTCTACAGCATTGAAAACATCTCCCGCATCCGGTACTTCGTTAAGCCCCTGAACTTCGACTGGCATAGAGGGTCCCGCCTTTTTAACCCGACGGCCTTTATCATCAACCATCGCCCTGATCTTGCCAAAAGCAGAACCGGCTAAGATAATATCTCCAACATTAAGCGTTCCTTTTGAGACTAGAACAGTTGCAACAGGTCCCTTACCTTTATCAAGTTCTGCTTCAATGACTGTACCTGTCGCCAGACGATTAGGATTCGCTTTAAGCTCCCGCATTTCAGCAACAAGCAGGATCATTTCAAGTAATTGACCAATATTTTGTCTTCCTTTTGCGGATACCGGGACAGCAATTGTATCGCCACCCCATTCCTCAACAACTAGACCATATTCCGTCAATTCTTGTTTAACGTGATCCGGTTGAGCATTTTCTTTATCAATCTTGTTAATAGCAACGATAATCGGAACTTCTGCTGCTTTAGCATGGTTAATTGCTTCAATGGTTTGAGGCATAACACCATCGTCTGCTGCAACAACAAGAACTGCGATATCTGTTACCTGGGCACCGCGAGCACGCATAGCGGTGAAAGCTTCGTGGCCCGGCGTGTCAAGGAAGGTAATCTTTTGGCCTTTAATTTCAACTTGGTAAGCACCGATATGCTGGGTAATTCCTCCAGCTTCGGAAGCTGTAACGTTTGTTGCTCTGATGGCATCAAGTAAAGATGTTTTACCATGGTCAACGTGGCCCATAACCGTAACAACAGGAGGCCGGAAAACCATCTCAGCTGGATCATCTTCGATTTCTTCAATTTCAGTTAACGGCTTCTCAACTTTAACCTCTACGGTTACGCCCATTTCTGTCGCAAGAATCGTAGCGGTTTCCGCATCAATTTCCTGGTTGATTGTTGCCATAACGCCTAGATCCATAAGCTTTTTAATAAGCTCACCTGATTTTCGGCTCATTATGGCAGCTAGATCTTGAACCGTTAAAGATTCTGGAATTACGATATGCTTAGGAGTCGTATCCCGTACTTCTTTGGGCTCGTTCCTATTACTGCGTTTATGCTGACGGGTACGAATATCCTTTTCCATCTCTTTCTTACGTTCGAAATATCGATCTTGAGTTTTCTTCTTCTCATTATTTTGGCGTTTTGGTGGTTCGAGTGGTGAAGATGCTGGTGCAGCCTGGGGACGTGCAGCCCCTGGGCGCGGACCTTGCGGACGGTCTCCCATCCCTGGACGCGGGCCATGCGGACGGTCTCCCATCCCCGGACGCGGGCCTTGCGGACGGTCTCCCATCCCCGGACGCGGGCCTTGCGGACGGTCTCCCATCCCCGGACGTGGGCCATGCGGACGGTCTCCCATCCCTGGACGCGGGCCTTGCGGACGGTCTCCCATCCCCGGACGTGGGCCATGAGGACGATCTCCCATCCCTGGGCGTGGACCTTGCGGACGATCTCCCATTCCTGGACGTGGACCTTGCGGACGATCTCCCATCCCTGGGCGTGGACCTTGCGGACGATCTCCCATTCCTGGACGTGGACCTTGCGGACGATCTCCCATCCCTGGACGTGGGCCATGCGGACGGTCTCCCATCCCTGGACGCGGGCCTTGCGGACGATCTCCCATCCCCGGACGTGGGCCATGCGGGCGGTCTCCCATCCCTGGGCGCGGGCCTTGCGGACGATCTCCCGTCCCTGGGCGTGGGCCTTGCGGACGATCTCCCATTCCTGGACGTGGGCCTTGCGGACGATCTCCCATTCCTGGACGTGGACCTTGCGGACGATCTCCCATTCCTGGGCGTGGGCCTTGCGGTCGATCTCCCATTCCTGGACGTGGGCCTTGCGGACGATCTCCCATTCCTGGGCGTGGGCCTTGCGGACGATCTCCCATTCCTGGACGTGGGCCTTGCGGTCGATCTCCCATTCCTGGACGTGGGCCTTGCGGTCGATCTCCCATTCCTGGACGTGGGCCTTGCGGACGGTCTTCCATTCCTGCACGAGAACTTTGGTGATGGCCTTCCACTCCAGCTTGAGGTTTTAACCCGGATTCTTTTTTATTTTCTCCTGGGGCTAAAGTGTGGGGCATCTCTTTATCTTGCTCCTTACCCTTTGGATGAGTCACTTGGGCACGGAGACGATCTGCATCCGCCTTTTCTACAGCACTTAAATGATTCTTTACGTCAACTCCCATGTTTTCTAACTTTGCCATAACATCCTTACTACTTAGGTTTAATTCTTTTGCTAATTCGTGAACACGAATACTCAATACAACCACCCCCACTTATTCAGCACCCGATATATACTCCAAGCCGTCAGCTCCTTACCTTTAAGATCGCTTTGGCAAATCCTTCATCCATCACTAAAACTGTTGAGCGTTGCGATAAACCAATAGCTTTTCCCAACCCCACTTTGTTACCTTGGATAAGTACCGGTATCTTTAAATCTTCAGCCCATTGTGTGTATTTTTTATGAGTACCCGGCGCATCTTCAGCCAAAATAAGCAAATTGCCTTTGCTTTTTTTCAGCATAGCTTCAACTTGAGACTCGCCGGAGGTTATTTTTCCTGCTCTGCGAGCAATACCCAACAAAGAATAAATCCGTTCTATCACGAATCGGCCAGCTTCCCTTCTAATTCTTGAATCAATTCTGGAGAAAGAGCGATGTCCAATGCCTTTTGAAACCGATTGCCTTTTACTGCTGCCTTAAGGCACTCTACTTGCGGACAAATATATGCGCCTCGGCCATTACGTTTTCCTGTTGGATCGAGTTCAACGGTTCCTTCAGGTGTCCGGACAATACGTACAAGTTCTTTTTTAGGTTTCATTTCTTGGCAGCCCAAGCACATGCGCATCGGAATTTTACGCGCCTTCATTCTCTCACTTCTTCCCTTTTTTCTTTTTACTCTTCGTCGGCTCGGAAGGGGCTGAATCGTGAGTCTCTTCTGTTTGGACATTTATGTCAAGATCTGAATTACCTTCACCATAATCTGCTGATTCATCCGTATAATCAGAGTACTCGTCGTACTCCGAATTTACATCGTACTCACCATTTTCATCATATTCAGCATTTTCGTCATACTCTGCGTTTTCATCGTACTCAGCGTTTTCATCATACTCGTCATATTCGTCATACTCAGCATTTTCATCATAGTCGTCATAATTTTCATCGTAATTCTCGTATTCATCGTATTCAGCTGCATCTTGATCGGTTTCTTCCGGAATAAGATTTTGAGCCAATGCTTGCGATTCACTCTTAATATCAATTTTCCAGTTCGTTAATTTAGCAGCCAAACGGGCATTTTGACCTTCCTTGCCAATAGCTAAGGAAAGCTGATAATCAGGAACAACAACTAGGGCAACCTTCTCATTCGGCTTAGGATAAACCCCAACGACCTTAGCCGGAGAAAGTGCGTTAGCTACAAATTCCTCAGGATCTGCTGAATAATTAACAATATCAATTTTTTCGCCTTTGAGTTCATTGACGATGCTCTGAACCCGGCTTCCCTTAGGGCCGACGCAAGCCCCTACCGCGTCAACATTCGGATCCCGGGAATAAACTGCCAGTTTTGAACGAGCGCCTGCTTCACGAGAAACTCCTTTAATTTCAACAAAGCCATCGTGAATTTCAGGGACTTCCAGTTCAAAAAGGCGTTTAATCAAGCCGGGATGCGTTCTGGACAGCATGATCTGCGGTCCCTTCGTCGTTTTTTTAACTTCCACAACGTAAGTTTTAATCCGTTCAAACGACTGATACGTCTCTCCCGGGATTTGTTCCTGCGCCATCAAAATGGCTTCAACCTTGCCTAAATCGACAATGACATTTTTTTGATCGTAACGCTGAACAACCCCAGTGACGATATCCCCTTCGCGGTTAATATACTCATCATAAATCATTCCACGTTCAGCTTCGCGAATTCTTTGGACAACAACTTGCTTCGCGGTTTGCGCTGCAATTCGTCCGAAATCGCGTGGTGTTACTTCATATTCGACGACATCCTCAAGATTGTAATTGGGATCGATTTTGCGGGCTTCAGCCAATGAAACCTGAGTCCGGCTGTCTTCAACTTCATCAACAACCGTTTTGCGCGAAAAAACCTTGAACTCTCCTGTTATCCGATCAATGCTTACACGAACATTTTGCAGTGATGCAAAATTCTTCTTATAAGCTGAAATTAATGCCGCTTCGATTGTTTCAAATAAAACTTCCGCTGAAATTCCTCGCTCCTTTTCTAATTCATGCAAGGCCTCAATGAATTCCATATTCATTTTTAATCTTTCCCCCTTGTGTTTAGTTAAATAAGATAGATCCTCTCTAAAAGTCCAATGCTAAATTTGCTTTTTCTACAATATCTCTCGGAACTGCGATCTTCTCATCCTCATATTCAAGAACTATCTCGTTATTGATAAGCCCTACTAAATATCCTGTAAACTCTTGATATCCTTGATAAGTTTCTCGGGTGCGAATATGGATCAACTCACCTTGAAAACGGATAAAATCTTGGTCCTTTTTTAAGGGGCGTTCCAAACCTGGTGAAGAGACTTCCAACATGTAGGCTTGAGGAATTGGATCATTCTGATCCAGGAGTTCACTCACTGCGTGACTTATGTTCGTGCAATCGTCGAGATCTACTCCTTCTTCCTTATCAATATAAAGACGAAGGTACCAATGTGCGCCTTCTTTTATGTACTCTACATCCACCAGTTCAAGCCCATGCTCCCGAATAATCGGAGTAATCAAAGCTTCAACCTTTTGTGTGACTGGCTGTCCCATTTTATCTCTCCTTTTATAAAAACCTGCTTTAACTAGTCTTACGAAGGTTTGGTAAAGTTATACTTTTTATGTATCGCAAATGTTAAACCATTTAATTTCTTTGATCGCGTAAATGAAAGAGTGGGTTCAAAACCCACTCCTTAATTTATTCCTTCAATTCCATTTTAAACTATAGCATATCCTGCAAGCAATCGCAACACCTGAGGGAAATAAAAAGGGAAATAAATGGAGATTAAAATACGCGGTATTACTTCAACGCTTCCGTAATAATCTCTTTAACGCGCGCTGTAAGTTCTTCGACCTTCACAAGCTCCATCTCTCCCGATTTGCGGAAGCGAAGCTCAACTTTTCCCTCAGCCAGCGTCTTGCTCCCTACAGTTACACGAAGGGGATATCCTACCAGGTCGGCATCTTTAAATTTAACACCTGGGCGTTCATCACGATCATCGATGATGACTTCCACCCCAGCCTTACGCATCTCCTCGTAAAGCTTATCTGCTGTTTCGGCTACTTGGGTATCTTTCATGCTTACAGGTACTAAAATAACATGGAACGGTGCAATCGGAATAGGCCAGATGATCCCGTCCTTATCATTGTTTTGCTCAATTGCGGCAGCAATAGTCCGGCTGACCCCGACCCCGTAGCATCCCATGACACACGGTTTTTCCTGCCCATTTTCATCTAAAAAGGTTGCATTCAAGGCTTTAGAATACTTCGTTCCCAATTTAAAGACTTGTCCGACTTCAATACCGCGGGCCTCTTGTAAAGAGCCGCCGCATTTAGGACATTTTTCACCTGCATTGACCATGCGCAAATCAAAAACTTGATCCATCCGGAAGTCGCGCTCAGGCAGGACATTGACATAATGCTGGTCCGGCTGATTAGCCCCGCATGCTGCCCTTTTCATCAAAGGAACTTCCAGGTCAGCTACGATTTTTAAATCCTTAGCCGCATTGATCGGTCCAACAAATCCAGGCTCGCATCCTAAAGTCTCTCTTACGGTTTCAGCAGCTGCAAGCTGAAGATTAACAAATGGTCCAAGCATATTGTTCAGTTTAATTTCATTGATTTCACGGTCGCCGCGGACAAGAACCAGGAAGATTTGATCATCGCCTTGATATAAGATCGATTTAACCAGTTCATGTTTTCCTAACCCTAAGAAATCAGAGACTTGGTCGATCGTCTTCGAGTCCGGTGTTGCAACGCGCTCGTATTCCCCATTTACTGTTTCACTCTCAATTGGATGCGGGCTGCATTCCGCTTTCTCGACATTTGCCGCATAGTCGCAGTCGGGACAATAGACGACGGCAGCCTCACCGGAATCAGCGAGAACCATAAATTCGTGGGTTCCTCCACTTCCGCCGATTGCCCCCGCATCTGCTTCAACTGGACGGAAGGTCAAGCCGCAGCGTGAAAAGATGCGTGTATAAGCGTCATACATTTTGTTATAACTTTCAGCGAGTCCCGCCTCGTCACGGTCAAAGGAGTAGAGGTCCTTCATCACGAATTCCCGGCCTCTCATTAAACCGAAGCGCGGACGCCGTTCATCCCGATATTTATTTTGGATCTGGTAAAGAAGCAGAGGAAGTTGCTTATAAGAACGAACCTCTCCCCGTACGAGATCGGTTACGATCTCTTCATGTGTCGGGCCAAGACAAAATTCACGCTCATGGCGGTCGGTTACACGAAACATTTCCGGCCCGTATACATCCCAACGGCCCGTTTCACGCCATAATTCTGCCGGCTGAACAATCGGCAGGAGAACCTCTTGTCCGCCTTTAGCATCCATTTCTTCGCGAACAATTTGCTCAATCTTCTTTAAAATTCTTAAGCCTAAGGGTAAATACGTATAAATTCCTGCAGCTGATTTGCGAATCAGTCCTGCCCGAAGCATTAACTTTTGGCTTACAACTTCAGCCTCAGCTGGAACTTCCCGTAATGTTGGAACGAGTACCTGACTTACACGCATCTAATTATTCATCCTTTCTATGTTCTTTAACATAATTCTCAATTTCTTCAAGTAAGGCGGGCAGCAGTTCTGCCTCAGGCATTCTCGCCACAATTTCACCCTTCCGGAAGAGGAGCCCCATTCCCTTCCCGCCGGCAATGCCAAAGTCAGCTTCTCGTGCTTCACCCGGACCATTTACTGCACAGCCCATAACCGCCACTTTTAAAGGCCTGTCCAAAACTGGAAGATGCGAAAGCTTCATTTCCACTTGATCAGCCAATTCGGCCAGATTAACCTGAGTTCGGCCGCATGTCGGACAGCTGATCAAATCAACACTGCGTTCTTTTAATCCTAAGGTCCTTAAGATTCCAAGCGCAACCGGGATCTCTTGCACCGGATCGCCTGTCAGCGAGACACGAATCGTATCGCCGATTCCTTCCGCCAGCAAAGTCCCAATCCCGACGGCGGATTTTATCAAGCCGGAGCGAACAGTCCCCGCTTCGGTTACACCAACATGCAGGGGGTAATCCACGGTTTCAGACATTAAACGATACGCTTTAAGCATCAGCGGGACCTCGGATGCCTTTAAGGAGACTTTTATTTTATCATATCCTTCCTCTTCAAGGATATGGATATGATTTAAAGCGCTTTCAACCATTCCCTCCGCCGTAATTCCGTGATATTTTTCGCGGATCTCTTTATCTAAGGAGCCCCCATTAACGCCAATGCGGATCGGGATTTCCCGTTCCTTAACAGCGCGCACAACCTCTTGAACCTTCCAGCGGGCTCCAATATTTCCTGGATTAAGCCGTAAACCGTGAATTCCCTGTTCGATTGCAATCAGAGCTAAACGATAATCGAAATGAATATCTGCAATCACGGGAAGCATACTTTGAGATGCAATTTCTTTAACCGCGTATGCCGCATCTTGATCAAGAACGGCAATACGCACAACCTCACAGCCTGCTTGTGCTAAAGCCTCAATCTGTTTCAAAGTTGCCAGTACATCACGAGTATCCGTATTTGTCATTGATTGGATCACTATAGGTGCTCCACCGCCTATAGTGACATGGCCAATCTTAACTTCTTTCGTCTGTTTTCTTGGCACAATGCTTGCCTCCTACCCTTTGCTAACAAAGAGTTTAAGAATATCCTGGTAGGTTACAGCGATCATCACTGCAAGAAGTAACACAAATCCAACAAAATGGATAAAATTTTCGCGCTCAGGTTTCACCGGTTTCCCCCTTAACCCTTCGATTAAAAGAAAAACTAAACGGCTTCCATCCAAGGCAGGAATCGGAAAGAGATTTAATAACCCAAGCTGAATACTTAAAATTCCTGTTAAACCCAGTAAACTTGCAAATCCCTGCTGAGCTCCTTCACCAATTGCCTGAGCAATAGCGACCGGCCCTCCTACTTCCGCAGGAACCTTGCCGGTGATCATCTCGGTTAGTGTGATAACAATAAATCGTGTAAATTCAATTGTTTTTTGCATTCCTAATTTAGCTGAATCCAAAAGGGATGTTTTCTGATAAATGACTTCCGGCGCAATTCCAACCATACCATAACCCGTCTGGGCATCCTTTTCCGTTTGTAATGTTACGTTCTGAACCTTTCCGGCGTATTCGACAGTTAAGGTAATCTTTTGATTCGGTTTGGAATGAATTGCATTCGTTAAGGTATTCCAGTCAGGGGTAGCCGCACCATCAATCGCTTGAATTTTTGCCCCGACCTGAAGCCCAATCTTCTCAGCAGGTTTTCCCTGAATGAGAGATCCAATGCCATTTCCTGCAGTAGGAATCCCATAATAGGCAAAAACAATCATGAATAGAAAAATGGCCAAGACAAAATTCATGATTGGACCGGCAGCAATAACGGACATCTTTTGCCAGACCTTTTTATTCATGTAGCTTTGGGGATCATGCGAGGGGGCCAAGACCTGCTCGCCATTTTCATCGATTTCAGGATCCATTCCATATAATCGTACAAATCCGCCTAAGGGAACGGCGCGAATCGCATAATACGTTTCTTTACCCTGAAACCCTATAAGTTTGGGACCAAATCCAAAGGCAAATTCAAGAACTTTGATTCCATTCCATCGTGCAACCATAAAGTGCCCAAACTCATGAATCATGACCAGCAACCCGAAAACAAAGATAATGGCTAAGGCATTAGTGATCACAAAAATCCCTCCTCATCACGGAAATCCCTACAATTACCCCTTACGAATTTATAATTCTCTCTTTTGCTCGCTTGCGGGCCCACTCGTCTGCTTCTAGTATGCTTTCCAAATCTGTAATATCTAACACCTCGTGTTCCTGACAAACTGCTTCCACGATTTCAACGATTTGTAAATATCCGATTTTTCCTTCTAAAAAGGCATAAACCGAAACTTCGTTGGCAGCGTTCATAACCGCTGGAAGAGTTCCCCCCCGTCGTCCAACCTCATACGCGAGTGCAAGGGCCGGCGTCTCTTGAAGGTTTGGCTCCTGGAATGTCAAGGTTTTCCCCCTAAGATCCAGCCTTTCAAATGAACTCGGCCATCGGGTGGGATAACTTAAGGCATATTGAATGGGCAATCGCATATCCGGACGGCCCAGTTGGGCTAAAACGCTTCCATCTTGATATTGAACCATTGAGTGAACAACACTTTGCGGATGAATTAATACTTCGATTTTATCATAATTCAAACCGAAAAGGTGATGGGCCTCAATCACCTCAAGTCCCTTATTCATCATTGTCGCCGAATCAATCGTAATTTTAGCGCCCATACTCCAATTCGGATGCTTTAGTGCCATTTCAGGGGTTACGCCTTTTAATTTTTCATGCGGCCAGCCTAAGAATGGTCCTCCGGAGGCCGTAATCAGGAGTTTATCCAAAGTACCCTTAGGCTCCTCTAAGCATTGAAAAATAGCGGAGTGTTCACTGTCAACGGGAATAATGGAACACCCCAATTTACGGGCAGTTTCCATCACAAGATCTCCTCCGGCAACAAGGGTTTCTTTATTAGCCAAGGCAATATTTTTTCCTGCGTTTAAAGCAGTCAGGGTTGGTTCTAAACCTATTCTTCCGCTTATAGCCGTAACAATCGTATCGGGTTCATCGGCGGTAACCGCGGAGATCATTCCCTTCATCCCTTGTTCAACAGGAATCGGAAGATCGGATAAACGACTTTTCAGCTCTTCTGCCGCCTCTTCATTCATCAGGGCCACTCTTTGCGGTTTAAACTCGCGAACCTGTTGTTCTATTTTATCAACATTGCTTCCTGCTGCGAGTGCATAAACTCGAAGCTGATCCGGATTTTCACGGACTACATCTAAAGTCTGCGTGCCAATGGAGCCTGTTGATCCGAGGATGCTTAACGTTTTCAATCTAATCTCACTTCCATTTAAGTTAAGTTCTAGGGTCCGTAAAAATTCCTGATTTTCTTAAAGCCTCATATAAAATAACCAATCCAGGTCCGATCACTAAACCAGCCCCCCCCAGCAGCTTTAGACCAACATACATGGAAATGAGTGTTGGCAAAGGGTGGAGTCCAATGCTTTTAGACATAATCTTAGGTTCAAGCATTTGCCGAATAACTATAGCTATGACCCAAATGACAAGCAGCTTTACGGCATCACTCACAGCCCGCATTAAAATCAATCCGATAATCCATGGAACAAATAGTATACCTGTGCCTACAATAGGTAATAGGTCAAGAAATGCGGCCAAAAAACCCATCGTAAAAGCATACCGATTACCCATCAGCAATAAACCTACGGTCAATGTTAAGCCTGTAATCGAAATCAAAATGGTCTCTGCACGAAGAAATCCGATAATCGCTGATCCAAGATCCTGACTTACCGTTTGTGCACCTGCATGCCAATTCCGAGGAACAAGTCCCACAAAAAAGCGTTTAATTCCTGGGAAGCTCGAACTGACCAAAAGCGCTGCCACAATAGCAACGACTAATACAAACAAAAAACCGGGAACCGCCGCCAAGAAGCTGAGCAGGGCTAAACTTGCAGATGCTGCCCAACTTTGCATTGATTTTAACAGCGATGCAAGCGAGGAGTTTAAGGTCGCCTGAATTTGAGGATTGATCACAATAAATTTTTCAAAGCTGTCAATTTGTTGATTAAATAACGCCATCAGATAATTATAATCCGGCATAGTAATCGATAAATCGGATAGTTCATTATAAAGTCTAACAAGAATTAAAGATATGAAAAGTCCAATTCCTAAAATCACTAAAATTAAGCTTAAAACTGCTGCATAAGAACGTTTCAGTTTTAAAACCTGCATGAGCTGTACAACTATCGGCTCCATAACAAGGGCAATTAGAAGCGCAAGAATAAAAGGCAAAAAGGCAGAAAAAAGGGAACTTATAACCTGACCGAAAACCGGCAGAAATTCCTGAAAAAAATAGGTGAAGAGTTTGAGAATAACCATCACGCTCGTAACTATTGCCAAACGATTAAGATTAAGCACAAGTTGATGCTTTAGTGACCTGTTCATATATTATCACCTCACGAAAAACAAAACCCAGTAATAAATCATCGGGAATGTAAATAACATGCTGTCAAACCTGTCTAAGAAACCGCCGTGTCCGGGAATTAAGGTTCCCGAGTCCTTAACATGCGCACTTCGTTTAAGGGCGGATTCAAAAAGATCACCGATTTGGGCACAGATCCCTACAATAAAGCTCAGAAGCAGGAAGGAAGTCCAGGGCATTCCGCCCATGATCCTTGACGCTGAATAACCGATTAACAATGCTCCAAGCAATCCGCCAATTGAACCCTCTATTGTCTTCTTGGGACTGACCTCAGGAGCCAGTTTATGTCTGCCCATGGCCCTCCCTATAAGATATGCAAAGGTATCCGTCGTCCATACCAGAATAAAGGCTAAAAAAGCCCAAGCCATCCCTTGTTCCAGGGAACGGAGTAAATACAAGTATGAACTGAGAATCACGGTATAAATAACACTAAAAAAATTATAGCTGATTTCAGAAAGCTGCACCTTAGGATACTGAATGCCCATTCTTCCCATAGCAAGTAACAACCAAAATAGAATAAAGGGAAACATCCAATTATTTATATTAAGATTGAGAAACAAAATCCAGATAACAGAAACACCGATTGTCATCACTGTCCAGATATTTATGCCAAGTCTGCGACCGATTTCCTGAAATTCATGGAGTGCTATAATCCCTATTACTGCCGTTAAAAGCTCAGTATACGGACCGCCGAGATAAGTCAAACCGAGAAGGAGCGGCGCTCCGATAAGGGCACTGATGGTTCTAATTAACATACTGACTCCTTCATTCCTTTTTGAGACCGCCAAAACGGCGATCTCGCTGTTGATACTCCCTGATCGCATCAAGTAAGGCTTTAGGATTAAAATCAGGCCAAAACTGTTCTAAAACGACAATTTCAGTATATGCAAGCTGCCATAACATAAAATTACTGAGTCGCATTTCACCAGAAGTCCTAATCAGCAGATCTGGGTCCGGTAATCCTGCAGTAAATAAGTGGGAACTAATCAACTCTTCATTGATTTCCCTGGGAAGTTTCTTCCCTTGCTCAACTTCTTCAGCTATTTTCTGAAAAGCTCTTGTGAGTTCGGCACGTCCGCCATAGTTTAAAGCCAAATTAAGAATTAAGCCTGGATTGTTTCGAGTTCTTGCGACTGATTTTGCCAGTTCCTTCTGGGCATCAAGAGGCAAATATGTAATATCTCCCAAAGTCCGAATATTAACTTGATTTTCATGTAGTTCATTAAGCTCCCGCCGCAGATAGTCGGTCAGCAGTGTCATTAACACACCGACTTCCTCTTTCGGCCTTCGCCAATTTTCAGTAGAAAATGCATATAGCGTCAGGACTTTAACCCCTAAATTCGAGCAAGTCTTGACGATATCCCGAAGCGCCTCTACTCCTGCACGATGCCCCATGGACCGAGGCAATCCTCTTCTTTTCGCCCACCGACCGTTTCCGTCCATGATAATCGCAATATGCTGCGGCAGACGTTCAATATCTATCCCCTCTGAGGAAAACGCTTCTTTATCTTTATTTCTAAAGCTAAGCCACATTCTCTCACCTCCAATTGACCGGTAAAAGTGGTCAAAGACCCCCTAAAAAGTGAGGGGGTCAGAGCACATATATCCATTTGTTTTATTTTATACTTCCATGATTTCGTTTTCTTTAGCTTCCATTGTCTGGTCTATCTCTTTAATAAACTTATCCGTCATCTTTTGTACATCCTCTTGGGCTCTTTTGATCTCATCCTCTGAAGCCATATGATCCTTTTCCAGCTTCTTAAGCTGATCATTAGTATCCCTGCGAATATTGCGAACGGCAACTCTTGCGTCTTCCGCTTTTTTCTTAACGGTCTTAACGAGTTCAGTTCTCCGTTCAGACGTTAACTGAGGAATAATAAGACGGATGACAATTCCATCGCTTGAAGGATTCAGATCTAAATCCGACTTGAGTATTCCTTTTTCAATGGCAGGCAAAGCCGATTTATCCCAAGGCTGAATGACAAGCATCCGAGATTCAGGTACAGAAATATTAGCCAGCTGGTTAATCGGAGTGGTGGTTCCGTAGTATTCGGCAGTTACACGTTCAAGCATACTCGGATTAGCTCGACCTGCGCGAATCAACGTATACTCTTTACGCAAGGACTCTGCCCCTTTACGCATACGTTCTTCCGTGTCTTTTAAAACCTCACTGATCATTAATGTCCCTCCCTACATAAGTACCTATAGTTTCTCCCATGATCGCTTTATAAATATTCCCATCTTTGTTAAGGTTAAATATAATAAGCGGAATATTGTTATCCATACAAAGTGATGCCGCTGTCGAATCCATAACCTTTAAGCCCCGGCTAAGCACTTCTAAATAACTCAGGCGGTCAAACTTAACTGCCGAAGGATTTTTCAAGGGATCTGAATCATAGACTCCGTCGACACGCTTCGCCATGAGAATAGCCTCGGCTTCTATTTCAGCAGCCCTTAACGCCGCTGTTGTATCCGTTGAGAAATAGGGATTACCTGTACCTGCAGCAAAAATAACAATCCGCCCTTTTTCCATATGCCGGATTGCACGCCGGCGAATATAAGGTTCTGCCACTTGCCTCATTTCGATCGCAGATAAAACCCGAGTCGCCATACCTGCTTTCTCCAAAGCATCCTGCAAGGCCAGTGCGTTCATGACTGTTGCCAACATTCCCATGTAATCGGCAGTAGCGCGATCCATTCCTTGAGAACTTCCTGCAATCCCCCGCCAAATATTGCCTCCGCCGACGACTAGAGCAACTTCTACTCCCAGTTTGCGAATTTCCGCGACTTGCTTTGCAACCGTTACCAGCATATTGTGAGCGATACCGAACCCTTGACTTCCTGCTAAAGCCTCTCCGCTCAGTTTCAATATAACGCGATGGTAGCGTGGTGTATCCATGGTTGAACCTCCAGTCATTATTTCTACATTGTTTAAGCATTTCCTTTTTGAATTTCAGGCAATCCGAAAAAGAGAACACCTGAGTGTTCTCTAGACGCTTCCTTAGCGGTTCATTTCCTTCATAACTTCAGCTGCGAAGTCTTCTTGTCTCTTTTCAAGTCCTTCGCCTAATTCATAGCGAGTAAAGCGGCGAATAACAATCCGTTCACCGATCTTAGCCGTTTTTTCTAAGACGAGATCATGAATGGTTTTATCGGGGTCTTTAACAAAAGCCTGCTCCATCAGGCAAACTTCTTTATAGAATTTTGAAATTCTGCCTTCAACCATTTTTTCAATAATTTTTTCAGGTTTTCCCTCATTAAGCGCTTGTGCTCTCAGAATTTCCTTTTCATGGTTAAGCACATCTTCCGGTACTTCTTCTTTAACAAGATACTCAGGCCGTGCTGCAGCAATTTGCAAAGCAATATCTTTAACGAAGAGCTTAAATTCTTCGGTTTGAGCCACAAAGTCAGTTTCGCAGTTCACTTCAAGGAGAACGCCGATTCTTCCGCCGCCATGAATATAAGATTCAACAACACCTTCAGCTGCAATCCGCCCTTCTTTTTTCGCAGCGGCCGCTAAACCCTTTTCCCGCAAGAGGTCGATAGCTTTATCAACATCGCCGTTAACTTCAGTTAAAGCCTTTTTACAATCCATCATTCCTGCACCGGTACGTTCACGAAGCTCTTTTACCAGAGCCGCAGTAATTTCAGCCATTTCAAACCCTCCAACTTTATGTACTACTCAATTAAATAAACTACATTGATTGTTACCAACTTTTATTCAAAATTTATCTTTTACATAAAAAGGGCAGGATGAGCATCCGGGAAGCTTGACCAACCCTTCTTCACCCTGCCCCTCTTTCATCCCTACTTGTTAATCAACACGGGATAATTATTCAGCAGTGACTTCCTCAGCCACGTTTTCCGCTGCTTCTTCAGCTTCGTCAAGGCTGCCTTGTTGACCTTCGAGAATAGCATCAGCCATTCTTCCGGTTAAAAGCTTGACTGCACGAATAGCATCATCGTTAGCTGGAATAACCACGTCGATCTCATCCGGATCGCAGTTTGTATCAACAATACCGACAATCGGGATATTCAAGCGGCGCGCTTCAGCAACAGCAATACGCTCTTTGCGTGGATCAACAACGAATAAAGCGTCAGGGAGCTTTTTCATATTCTTGATTCCGCCCAAGAAGCGCTCAAGTTTCTCCATTTCGTGACGAAGTTGAGCAACTTCCTTCTTAGGAAGGATCTCAAATACTCCTTCAGCTTCCATCCGTTCTAATTCCCGCAGCCGACTAACGCGTTTTTGAATCGTTTGGAAATTAGTGAGCATACCGCCGAGCCAACGCTCATTGACAAAATACATTCCGCAGCGTTCAGCTTCTTCTTTCACTGACTCTTGCGCTTGCTTTTTGGTACCGACGAATAACATCGTACCTCCGTCTGCAGCAAGATTGCGTACGAAATTGTAGGCCTCGTCTACCTTCTTAACGGTTTTTTGCAGATCAATGATATAAATACCATTGCGCTCCGTAAAAATGTAGCGAGCCATCTTAGGATTCCAACGACGTGTTTGATGACCGAAGTGAACACCGGCTTCTAATAATTGTTTCATAGAAATTACAGCCATTGTGTTGCACCTCCTCTCCTTGTTTTTTTCCTCCGCAGGTTCATCTTCTGATTCACCCTAAGAAGGGAACCTGAATCAGCATCCCGCTGCGTGTGTAATGAATTTCACACTGTTTGTAGAATATCATAAGCAACGTTGCTTTGCAAGAAATTCACATAAAATAATTCAGGCGAATTAAAACCTCCGCCTGAATTATTTTCTTCATGCTATATTGGACCGAATCGAATGGCTTCGGACAAATTGCTCCAGATCACCCATTAGTTCCGGAAATGGAAAATACACATCAGATATATAAAAGTCGTTATTGCTGTAGGTTTTTATCTGGACAATTTCTTTTCCTTTAGGCGAGGTATAAACTGCGATGCGCCGAATCTCCTCAGAGCCAATCTTCTGTTCACCTGATAACGAACAAAACAAAAGACTGCTTTCCTCGATCTCTAGATGCTTACTCCGGCCATAAATCCACAGAGCGAGAATACCCAAGGAACAAACAAGGTAAAGACCAATCAGGATATTCCTTTCCAGAAGGGATATTTTAAAGATTAAAATCAACAATGCAGTGAATGCGGGATATCCTATTAAAAACAGAACGCCTGGAAGCAGCAAAGGTTTAAACTGATAATGATATTTAGCCATTAGTTATGACGGATCTTGTCCAGTTCATCCAACAGGTAGTCATTGAGAACCCGAATATAGGTCCCTTTCATCCCTAAAGACTTGGATTCAATAACACCCGCTGACTCAAACTTCCGAAGCGCATTGACAATAACAGAACGTGTAATTCCTACGCGGTCCGCAATTTTGCTTGCAACGAGAAGTCCATCAGATCCTCCTAATTCTGCAAAGATATGTTCAACCGCTTCAAGTTCCGAGTAGGAAAGCGTTCCCAAAGCAATCTGAACTGCAGCTTTTTTACGGGCTTCTTCTTCAGCACGTTCTGCCTTTACCCTTAAAATTTCCATACCGACTACGGTTCCACCGTATTCTGCCAGAATAAGATCTCCATCCGTAAACTCTTCATTGTACTTGGATAATACCAAAGTCCCTACGCGTTCACCGCCGCCCAAGACCGGAACAATGGTTGTGATCTTATTGTTGAAAAGGCAGCGCTCCTTTTGATTAAATACGCAGCCATTGGCGACCTGGGTGGTATTCGATTTGGTTTCTGTGATCTTCATCAATCCCTCATTATAGCTTTCAGGAAAACGCTCGGAATGAATAACAATCTCTTCCATTGCATCACAGGCGAAATCCGGCATAAAGCTGTAGCCCAAAATTTTGCCGCGACGTCCCACAATGTAGCAATTAGCGGTTATGGCCTCACTTAAGACTTTTGCCATTTCGTCAAAATCAACCGGATGTCCGGCAGCACGCTGAACGATTTTGCTGATCGCCCGTGTTTTTTCTAATAGGTTTTGCATAAGTTTTTCCTCCTTATAAATTCGGTTTATTCTTATCTTTGAGTTCTATTAATCTTTAACAATATCTTTTACCTATAAAATATAGCGGGAAAGATCCTGGTTCTTCACAACATCCCCTAAACGGTGCTGAACATATTCGCGGTTAATGGTTACCGTATAATCTTCCGGGAGTTCCGATGCTTCAAAGGAAAGCTCTTCGAGCACCTTTTCAACAATCGTGTGAAGTCTCCGAGCTCCAATATTCTCAGTATTAGAATTGACTTCAAAGGCAACCTCTGCTAACTCTTCAATAGCATTCTCTGTAAATTCTACCTTTATCCCTTCAGTTTCCAACAAAGCGCTATATTGCTTAATCAATGATGACTGAGGTTCCGTTAAAATCCTCTTAAAATCTTCAACTTTTAAAGATTCCAGCTCAACTCGAATTGGAAAACGGCCTTGAAGCTCGGGAATTAAATCTGAAGGTTTGCTTAAATTAAAAGCGCCTGCCGCAATAAACAATATATGTTCAGTTTTAACCGGACCATACTTTGTCACGACAGTAGAACCTTCAACGATAGGAAGAATATCCCGCTGAACCCCCCCTCTTGATACATCGGGTCCTGATGCTCCTTCTCGCCCGGCAATTTTATCGATTTCATCAAGAAAAACGATGCCTTCCTGCTCAGCACGTGTAATCGCTTCCTGGACTGCCTCGTCTTGATCAATCATGTTTTGAGCTTCATCCAAAGCAAGGATTCGCCGAGCCTCTTTTACCGTGACCTTACGCTTCTTGTGTTTTTTAGGGAGCATTCCAGCCATCATGTCCTGGAGATTTGAGTTAAGCTCCATGCCGGCATTGCCAATAAGATCTGGAAGCAAAGGCTGACTATCCTCCACTTCAACTTCAATCACTTCATCTTCAAGTTCCCCATGCTGAAGTTTCTCGGCGACAATCGCCCGTTCCCGCTCGATTTCCGGGGTTATATTTTCAGGTTCTTTATCCTCATTTTGATTAAAAAGAAATTGAAAAGGATTTGAAGAATGTGTTTCCGTACGTTTTCCCGGAACAAGAAGCGATACAAGCCGTTTTTCCGCCGCCACTGCAGCTTTGCCTTCGACATCTTTCATCCGCTCTGCTTTAACCATGCGCAAAGCGATTTCGACGAGATCGCGAACGATCGATTCGACATCCCGTCCAACGTAGCCGACTTCAGTAAACTTCGTTGCTTCAACCTTAATAAACGGAGCACGTACCAGCTTGGCCAATCTTCTGGCGATTTCTGTTTTCCCGACGCCCGTAGGACCGATCATTAAAATATTCTTAGGAAGCACTTCCTCTTTAAGTCCTTCGGGTAAAAGGGATCTCCTGTAACGATTGCGCAAAGCAATGGCTACCGCCTTTTTCGCTTGTTTCTGACCGACGATGTT